>NZ_AJZM02000378.1 GCF_000272405.2 Vibrio tasmaniensis 1F-187 | reverse complement strand
CTGAATTACGCAACAAAGCCGATCGGAGTCGCAACTCATAATGATAATTTACAAACTCTAGATATCGCTGTGAATGAGATATAGGGTCGTATGTAAGGTCGATTGAACTAAGCCCTAGCGTTGTGCTAGGGCTTATCGTGGTTATTTAGCTATTTAGCTTACGTAACCTTGCTTATTTTAAGCACCAGAGAAGCTTTTAAGCCGCCCATAGAGCTCTTGCTGAGCGTTAGGCTGCCTCGGTAGCTGTGTGCCATTTCATTCACAATGTTAAGCCCCAAGCCTGTTCCTGGTGTGGTTTCATCAAGTCGAACACCACGTTTTGTCACTTGCTCAAGCTTCTCTTCAGGAATGCCTTGGCCATCATCTTCAATCACTAATTCAATGTTGCCATCATCGAGTTCATTCGAATGGACTCGGATAATGCTGCTCGCCCATTTGTAACTGTTCTCTAGTAGGTTGCCGACCATTTCATCAAGGTCGGTTTTTTCAACCGCCACTTCAATTTCAGAGTCTAGCTCATTAATCATGGTGACTTCGTTGGCGGCATAGACTTTATCAAATGCCATTGAGATAGCTTCAACACGCTCACAAGGTGAAGACTTCACTGAAAGAATGTTCATTGCGCCTGCCATGCGCGCACGGCCAAGGTGATAGTCTATTTGGTTCTGAATCTGATGAATGGGTTGTTGTAACAAGGTTTTGTCATCGTCTGGAAGTCGCTCTATCTCATTTTTCAAAACCGACAGCGGCGTTTTTAACGCATGAGATAGATTTCCAGCGTGGTTACGCGCTCGCTCCAATAATTCTTGATAGTGGAAGAGTAGGGCGTTGAGGTCAGAAACTAATGGAGAAACCTCTTTCGGGTAGTTATCGCTTAACCCTTGTTGTTCTCCGTTTCTTAACATCACCAGTTCACGTTGCATCTTACTGAGTGGCAATAGCGACCAACTGACTTGAATACCAATCAACATCAGCACGCCAACAAACAGCAGCATCAGAATCAACCAGACTTGACCTGTAAGCTCGGTCAGTGTGGATTCTAATGGGTCTTCATCGATACCAATGGTGATCGTGACAGGGTCATTCAGTTCAGGCAGATAGATATCCTGCTCGATGTAAATAAGCTTTTCTTTCTCTGGCCCTTTGACTGATGTGTGAATCGGCGAACGCTTGATGGTGAGGTCTTTATCCCATAGCGAGCGAGATCGAATAATCTGATCTTGGGTAGCGGCGCGCCAATAAATACCACTGTAGGGTTGGTTGAACCTAGGATCAGACAGACGCTCTGCCATGATTAGGTTACCACTGTCATTGGTTTCGATATTGGCGGTTAACTCATCCATGGTTAAAGCAAGCTGCTGTTTCATGTCATCGACGAGGTAGTCATTTACCAGTTTCGGAATTCCGACACCTGCCGCTAATATCATCGCACCTAGCCAAAAAGCCGCGGCAAGAAGCAAGCGGCTTTTTAGACTGACGTTTTTAAGTGTTCGTTTTTTTAGATTCATACGTTACCAGCCTGTCTTTGCTCATCTTGCTATGAAAACAACAAAGATCAGCACAGGCTGCCCACTAATTGGAGATTGCTCTTAGCTTAATTAAATACAGCATTATTCAGCATTCAGTTGGTAGCCAAGGCCGCGAACGGTTTTGATGATCTTAGGTGCGATTTTCTTACGAATACGACCGATGAAAACTTCAACCGTGTTTGAGTCGCGGTCAAAATCTTGCTTGTAGATGTGTTCAACCAACTCAGTGCGCGAGATAACTTTGTTTTGGTTATGCATGAAATAAGCGACCACTTTATATTCAAGCGCTGTGAGGCTAACAGCTTGACCTTGCCACAACACTTTAGAGCTGCGTGTGTCTAGGCTGAGATCACCAATTTGAAGTATAGGAGCAGCACTGCCTGACGCTCGGCGTAGTTGAGCACGGATACGGGCAATCAGCTCGACCATTTCAAATGGCTTAGTTAGATAGTCATCAGCACCTGCGTTCAAGCCCTCGACACGTTGGGTTAGCGTGTCACGAGCACTTAGGATAATCACTGGCGTATTGATGTTTTCGTCTCGAATACCTTTTAATACGGTTAGGCCGTCAAGCTTAGGTAGCCCTAAATCGAGAACGATTGCATCCCACTCTTCCGATGTTGCACGGTAGAGTGCGTCGATACCGTCTTGAGAAAGCTCAGGAACCCAGTCGGCTCCCTCAAGGGTGTCTATAATTTGTTGGCCCAAACGAGGTTCGTCTTCAACGACTAAAATTTTCATGTATCACTCTTTTTATAGTTATTTATTATTCGTGGGAGTTTTTGATCGCTTCTTTAAAGTTGCGACCTTTAATCATCAGCATTTCTAACGTTTCAGCGTTGTATTCCACTTTAATGATATTGTTTTGGAAATTTATTTTGAGCTCATACACCCAAATATCATCGTCTTCTTCTAGTTCTACTTTAATGATTCGGCCATGAAGATCATTTTCAACCGCAGCATACATTTCTGAGAAAGGGCGAATGTAGCCTTCTTGCACCGCTTCATAGACTTCGTCTTGATCTTCTTCAAATTCGATACGGGTTCCCGCTTTATGAACATCTTGTACAAGATCATGACCGTTATGGTGATCATCTTGTGCAAAGCTTGATGTCGAGCCTATAGCTACAGCGATACAGATGAGTATAGCGCTTGGTTTTTGCATGCAGTGGCCTTAGTAAAAGAAGCAAGTAACGACAGTTTAATACAATAAAAATGAATGGAGTATGAATGTGAATACGAGAGACGCTTTATCACTTTAGCAATGTAAAGTGTTGTATCAACGTGCAATTAACCAACCTGATATTCATGTTGAATCATTTGATCGATAGTAATGTGTTGAAGTTATTACATTCGCTTACAAATTACAAATAATTAACATGGTAAGCTTGCAAGTATATGGATTATAGGGGCTTTGTTGCCACGCGACTTGACTACAAAAGGACTTTATTGTGTCATTTACAGTACTTGGTATGCTGCTTTTTTCAGTGCTTATCACATTCACTAGCCATGCCAATGAATTAGATTTCAAGCGAATAAGTGATTTCGAATATGGTATGGTCGCCACTGACTCCCCAATTGATACCATTATTCATACTGAATATGAATGGAAGCCTATTGTTACTTGTATCCCCAAACCTAATCAGTCGTGTTGGTTTAAGCTTTCAATATCCTCGGACGACCTCTCTATTTATAATCATCTGGTATGGAAATCTTTATCCTCACGCTCAGGAGAACTGTTTTTTGTTAACCAAGATGGAATAACTGTCGGTGATTTTTCGTTTGAATACTATCGCTCGTTAAAGCTGAAACAAGACTTTAAATATCGTTATTTTCTCGTAAAGTTTGCTAAAGGAAAGACTGTAAATACTAGTGCTTTACTGGTGAAAGAACAAAAACTCAAACAAGCGCTTGTAATGAAAGATGGGGTGATTCTAGCCTTATTTATTTTGTCGAGTGCGATCTCTTTAGTTTATGTTTATTTTGCTTGGCCAATTAAGCGATTTAAAACACTATTCATGACATGTTATATATTATTGTTTTCTATTTTTTATATGTATAAATTTGGGTTTTTATGGGATGGTTATGATAATAAAGGGACGTATGTAATAGATTTTTTTAGAAGCGACTATTGGTTCGTTTCTTATTCTCTCTCCCTAGTTTGCATATATTTGATGCTCGTTTTTTCAAGTTGCGATAGAGTGAATACCAAGCATTTATTAACCTGTTTTTTATTTGTTTTTCTCCAGGTTCTGTCTATTTATGTTAACTTGAGTGTTTTAGTTAGTTTTTTGATTAGCACTATATTATCAGCCGTTGTTATCGCATTTTGTTTGATAGCAAAGGAAGTTAAGAATAAAAAACAGATCATAATTAGTTATCTTTCATGTTTTGTCATGTCTGTTATTTCACTCGAATCCTCGATGAGTCTGTCGCTTACTTCTGGATATTACTATCTAATTCAAACCTTATTCTATCTGTCGCATGCCTCTTTCGTGATTGCGTGTGTTTACGATCTTGGTGAGTTGAGAGTGATTAATTTAGGTGACTATAAGAAATTACTGTCTAGCTCTGACAAGGATTTCATGACAGGTCTGTATAATCGAAAGTCTATAGAATATAAAAAAGTTATCGAGTTTTCTCGTTGTTATTATTACATTGATGCAAATCAGTTGAAGTTTCTCAATGATAGTCAAGGTCACCATGTGGGTGATCGGATGTTGATTAATCTAGCTATGCGTTTCAAAAAGATAGCAGCTCGAGGTATAGGTCAGGCGTATAGAGTCGGTGGCGATGAATTTGTATTAATTTGCCAAACGTCTGTTTCCGAAGAGTTACTACATTATTTGTTGGAACAAAACCTCACACAAGAAACAGAAAATGCTCTAAGCTTTAGTTTTGGCCGTTATCGAAGTGGTCCTAATGAATCTGTCGAAGACTGTATTTATAAAGCTGAATACTGTTGCCGTAAAGCAAAGTCCAACAATGAACCTTACCAAGACTGGCAGCAACAAGACGGGGTTATGCTCTATAGTTTACCGAATCTTAGGGAAGAGGCGGTTGAACTGCTTAACTCGGATAGGTTGCTTTGCTTTGCTCAAAAAATTCATTCTTTAAAGGGTGTTGCTTCGAGCTATGAGCTACTGTGTCGTTTAAAAATGGAAGATGAAGAGGGGCGTGAAAAAATCGTTTCTGCTGGTGAATTGCTCGATGTTGTAGCCTCTCATGGGCTTGAGAAGGAGCTCGATTCTCGTATGCTTACTTACGCAATTGGCTTACTTGAGCATTATTCAACTATTCAATTGTCATTAAACTTCTCAGTTAAAACCATTTTCGATATGAGTGTTATCGATCGTTTATGTCATCTACCCCCTTATATCCGTTCCCGTTTATGTGTTGAAGTGACTGAGCTTGTTTTTTATCGTGCAGATGAGAAGTTTCGAAAAATAGTAGAGCGACTACAACACCACCAGATAATAGTTGCCTTAGATGATTTTGGTTCAGGTTATTCATCGTATTCAATTTTATCTGAAGGCTGTTTTGATACGATCAAGCTTGATGGTTCGCTTGTTGAAAATATTAACAGTTCTGATTTTAAGAAAAAAATGGTGCACTCATTAGTTGAGTTGGCAGAAATGAGCCAAACTAAAGTGGTTGCAGAACGTGTTGAAACAATTGAAGAGTTAAGAACTTTAGAAACGTTAGGCATTGACTTTATTCAAGGCTTTTATATTCATAGGCCAACTTTAGCCATTGAGCTTTTTGATAATATGGAAAAAGAGGCGCGGGAATCAGAAAAATCTAAGCGCAATCTAATTTGTGGTTTAACAAGTTAACTCATGTGTGGTCATTAGAATGTTAATAAAAGGAGTATCGATACTCCTTTTATTAATTCTGTTGATTATTGGGAGCCTATTGCTTGAGTTCATCTTCGAATATCTTGTCTCTCATTTTCCAAAAGCGCCCAACTTTACGGGCAATGACGAATTGAGGTGGGCGGAATCTATGTTGGTGAGCGACCACCTTCGTCGGTGAAGCTTCCTCAAACGGTCTGTGTCTGTCGGCAAGGTGAGGGCGAACAAACTGATCCTTAAAGTTCTGCTTCTGTTTCTTAGTGGTTAATGACCAAAACTCATGCACTTGTGCTTGGTTTTCTCCACGGTAAGTGACCTTAAGCTGCGACTTGCCTTTTTCGTCCTTGAGAACGTTAAGGTCCATTTCTAAACACTCAAACACCAACGCATCTTTGAGGTTTAACGCTTCCTTAAGCTTTTTATCTGGGTCGACCAAGGTGGCATCACACTCATGACAAATGCGCGCGGCAATGTCGTTGTCAGCGCCGCATTCACCACAATACTTAGCACGAAAACGATAGTTACAGTGCTCGCGTTCGCCCGTGTCTTCATCGGTAAAGTAGCCTTGGCATTTACGGCCAAAGTGTTCGAGTAAGAAGCCGTTGCTGTCTAGCTTGCCCCAGAAGTTATTATTGAAGCCGCAAGCAGGGCAGGGAATAGTGATGATTTCACTGTCTGAGTCAGGCTTTGGGTCTCCGACCTCTGGTTGGTAAAGGTCGTAACTGTTGCCCGCATAGTCGAGCACTAAACACTCTTTTTTACCCGGAGATAGGCGTAAGCCACGGCCAACGATTTGTTGGTACAAGCTAATAGATTCTGTTGGGCGCAAAATCGCGATTAAATCCACATGGGGCGCATCAAAACCTGTGGTTAATACTGACACGTTAACCAAGAACTTGATTTTACGTTCCTTGAAATCATTTATGATTTGGTCACGTTCGAGTGTCGGTGTGTCGCCGATTACAATTGAAGCTTCACCTTCGGGCAGTAAACCAAGGATCTCTTGTGCGTGTCGAACGGTGGCTGCAAATACCATGATGCCGAGTTTGTCTTTGGCCAGCTCAATAATTTGGTCGACAATTTGCGGGGTAGCACGCTTCGATTGCTCAATCACCATATCGAGTTCTGATTCTTTGTAGCGGCCTGTACTTGCAGGTTTTAGCTGTGAAAAGTCATAACTCAATACTGGCGCATCGATCATGCGTGCTGGTGTTAGAAAGCCTTCGTCCAACAAATAACGAATCGGCAGTTCGAAAATACAGTCTCTGAAAAATCTCGGCTCTTCAGAGCGCACTTGGCCACGCGTGTGATATTGGTAAAGCCACCCCATACCAAGACGATAAGGGGTCGCGGTTAGTCCAAGCACCTTGATGCCCGAATTATTCTCGCGCAAGTGAGTGATCACTTTTTGGTAGCTACTGGTCTTTTCATCGGGAACACGGTGGCATTCGTCGATAACCAACAGTGAAAATTGGTTAGAGAATGAATCGAGGTTGCGAACCACAGATTGAACCGAAGCGAACACCACTTGTTGGTCTGTCTCTTTTCGCCCTAAACCCGCAGAGAAAATTGAGCCTTTTAGCCCATAACCTTCATACTTTTCATGGTTTTGTTCGACCAACTCTTTAACGTGAGCGAGTACCAGAACTCGACCTTTCGCAAGCCTTGCTAGCTCTGCAATCACAAGGCTTTTCCCTGCGCCTGTAGGCAACACAAGAACAGCCGGAGTTTGGTGTTTTCTGAAGTAATGAATCACTGATTTTACAGAATCAGCTTGGTACGGGCGGAGTGTATACATATCGCGTCTTGTAGGGTAGAAAACAAATAGTGTGAAATAGCTCAACTAATTGAGCAAAGGTGACTATAATACCCGACTTAGATTAGTTGAGGTATTCATGCGTTTAGATAAATTTCTGTGCGATGCGTTAGGCGTCACTCGAAGAGAAGCAACACACTTATTAAAATCCAAGGCAGTGACAGTAAATGATGTCATTCAAAAAAGCGGCTCACTTAAGGTAACTGAAGAGTGCGTTGTGGAATGGCAAGGCAATGAACTGAATGTTCACGGCCCGCGTTACATCATGCTTTACAAGCCAGAAGGTTTTGTTTGTTCGCATGAAGATGGTTCAAATCGCACTGCGTTTGAATTACTCGATGAAATCAAAATGGACAAGCTGCACTTTGCAGGTCGTTTAGATGTTGATACAACGGGTCTTGTCTTAATGACAGACGACGGTAAGTGGTCTCATCGTATTACGTCGCCAAAGCACAAGTGCGAGAAGATGTACCGAGTGTGGTTGGTTGAACCTGTTGAAGACGATTACGTTGAAAAGTTCAAAGAGGGCATTCAGCTTAAGAGCGAAGACGGCCTAACACTTCCAGCACACCTTGAAGTACGAGCAGAGCGTGAAGTGTTGCTAACGATTCACGAAGGCAAATACCACCAAGTAAAACGCATGTTTGCAGCACTTGGTAACAAGGTAGAAGCACTGCACCGTGAACGTATTGGTGAAATCGAGATGGACGAGTCTTTAGAGTTGGGTGAATACCGTTACCTAACACAAGAAGAAGTAGACTCTATCTGGAAGTAAACTTTTCTACCGTAGATGTGGCCGACCAAGGATAGCGTCGGCTGATTATTTTGACTGGTACTAGGACAGTTTCAGCCATTATTACTATATGTTCATGTATGTGTGCGCATATTCGTGTATCACTGTGCGTATTCGTGTATTGCTGTGTGTGTATTCGTTTGCTGCGTGCATGCTCGTGCTTACATAGAACCTAGTACTTAGTCGGAGAGTTATGCAAACGTCTACCTCACAGACCCCAAGCTCACAATCACAAACGCCTCAGTTAGGTTGGATGCTATTTTTGGTTCTGGGCGCTATTGGTGCTTTAACACCACTCGCCATCGATATGTACCTACCTGCAATGCCAACGATCGCCAAAGATCTTGGTGTGACAGCAGGGGAAGTGCAAATCACACTTACCGCGTACACCGCAGGTTTCGCTTTAGGTCAGTTGCTACATGGTCCGTTAGCCGACAGTTATGGTCGCAAGCCAATTCTACTGATTGGTGTGCTCTTCTTTGCGATAGCGTCTGTCGTGAGTGCAACCACTCATGGCATTGAAGCGTTAACGTTAGTTCGTACCGCTCAAGGTTTTGCGGGTGCTGCCGCAGCGGTTATTATCCAAGCGGTTGTGCGCGATATGTTCGACCGTGAAGATTTCGCAAGAACCATGTCGTTCGTTACCTTAGTGATGACGGTTGCGCCATTAATTGCCCCTATGATTGGTGGTTATTTGGCATTGTGGTTCGGTTGGCGTTCAATCTTTTGGGTGTTGGCTATTTTTGCGGTTATCGTGATTCTTGCGGTTATCATTAAGATCCCTGAAACACTGCCTGTTGAAAATCGTCAGCCATTGCGTTTTAAAACGACGATTCGCAATTACGCTCGTTTATGTAAAAACTCGACCGCTATGGGCCTAATTTTCTCGGGTGCGTTCTCGTTCTCTGGGATGTTTGCATTCTTAACCGCAGGCTCTTTTGTCTACATTGATGTCTATGGGGTACGTCCTGACCTGTTTGGTTACCTGTTTGGCCTGAACATCGTTGCGATGATTTTGATGACGACCATCAATGGTCGAATTGTTAAGAAGGTCGGTTCTCATACCATGCTGAGAGCAGCTCTGGTCATCCAATTACTGGCTGGCGTCGGTTTACTGGTTGGTTGGTTATTGGATCTCGGGCTTTGGGGTATTGTGCCGTTTGTGATGCTATTTATTGGCACCATTTCTACTATCGGCAGTAACTCTATGGGTCTATTGCTCAGTGGTTATCCAAACATGGCCGGTACGGCTTCATCGCTTGCGGGAACATTAAGATTTGGTACTGGTTCTGTCGTTGGAGCTATCGTTGCGATGCTGCCAAGTGACAGTGCTGGGTCTATGGCTATGGTAATGGCTGCGTGTGCAGTAATGTCAGCATTACTATATTGGACATTAGGAAAGAAGGCATAATGTCAAAATACTATATTGAAATTCAGAAGTTAGTGAATGATGCGTTAGGCGAGCTTTATGCTCTGCACAAAGCAGGCAAAGCGATTGATGCGCCTATTGCGAACAACCTTTATTTAGTTCGTTGGGTAACGAAGGCGATTAAGGCTCAGTCTTATGAGCGTGTGATTGTTCCTGATTTGGTGCGTTGGCAGAAGCAGGGCCGTTCAAAGGGCAATAACTCTGATTTAACTTTTACCTTTAAACGTATTTCTGCGTTTTACGGACGTTTTTTCCCTGAAGGCGAAGAGCCTAAAGCGCTAAAAGACAGTGATGTTGAAGCGTTCATGGACAAAATGTACGAGATGGGTTGGAGTGTATCAAGTGAAGACGAGCTAACGACTGGCGGCAAAATTCAGTTCTTCACTGATGGTGAGCACTCTTTTGCACTTTGTGGCAAACAGTGTGACGACTCGTTCGACGGTGAGCTAATGGTAAAACCAATGAACTGGTTTGTTCGTGGTAACCACGCTGAGTTTATTCAAGCAGCGATGGAAGCAGGTTTCATGCTTCACAAAGTCACTGACTACAAGTCAGCGGTGAAGTATCACGGTGAATACATCGTGTATCCAGCTAACCAAGGCAACCAACTGGCTGAGATCCCAATTAGCGTTATTGGCTAATCTAGTGACAGTTAAAAATATAAAGACCGCCTAAATGGCGGTCTTTTTCTAGCAAGAAGGTGTGGATGCAGTCTCATCCATAGCTCTTAATTTCTTCGTATCTCGTTGCCGGATCTCGAATCTGCTTTAATCCTTCATCTGCTCTTTAGCTTGCTTCTCAATCGCCTTAACCATGCCTTTAAAGATAAATAGGTGAGCTGGCATCATCGCGAACCAATACAGTAAGCCTAAAAAGCCTTTTGGATGCCACCAAGCTGAAATGTTCAGTTCACGAGAATCACCGTGGTCAGAGACGGTAATTTCGAGTCTCCCCAAACCGGGACCTTTCATACCGAAAAGCAGAGATAGAAACTGATTCTCTTCACAGCGAATAACCTTCCAAGAGTCAATCTTGTCACCGACTTTTAGGTTAGAGCCTTCTGGCATTTGTCGAACCGGTACACCACCGCCAAAGAGAAGATCTAACCATTCGCGTGTGCGCCATAAAGCGTTAGCGAAGAAGTAACCTTGTTTCGGGCTTCCTATTTGCTGAGCAACGTGCCAGAGGGAATCTAAGGATGCGCTTGAGGTGATACTTGCCCCTGTTTTCTTCGGGTAATAGCCATACCCAGCTTGCCAGCGCTTGAAGGCGGTTTTGTCAAAGCCCCAAACATTACTTTTTACGAAGTTGCCTTCAGAATGAATCGCTTGCTCAACCATACTTTCGAATGAGATAAGTTTCTGAGGGTACTTTTCTCTAATGATGGTCGAACTGGCAATAAAGTCATGCTTTAAGCCCGCGAGAAGCGCTCTGCCTATGTTGGACGGAACAGAAGTCACCACGCCCAACCAATAAGACGCCATTGAAGGTGTGAGAAGTGATGTCGCCCACAGCCTGAGTGGACGATCGGCTGTTTTGGCAATGTGTGCAAATTGGTTTCGATAAGAGACAATATCTGGCCCGCCAACCTCGAAAGTTTGGCTTTCGCTAGGCGTGTCTTGTGCGAGTTTTAGTAGATAGTGGTTCAGGTTCTGCAAGGCAATAGGGTTGGCTTTAGAGTCGACCCATTTTGGCGCAATCATAATAGGCAAGTTGTACACGAAGTCTCGCATGATCTCGAACGCCGCAGAGCCGGGGCCAATGATCACGCCTGCTTGAAGTTCGGTCACCGGTACTGGTCCTTTACGAAGCAGTTGTCCGGTTTGTTTTCTCGCTTGAAGATGCTCTGAATCACCCGTTTGCGGTTGAAGCGAACTCAGGTAGATGACGTGTTGGTTTTTTGGCCCAAGAGCCGAAACAAAGTTACGAGCCAACTTGAGTTCGTAATCAATGAAATCATGGCCTTCAGCCATTCCATGTACAAGAAAGAAAATAAGGTCAAAGTCAGGGACGAGCGCTTGTGTCGCAGCTTGATCTGCGAGATCAAGGTATTCAAGTGACAAGTTGTCGTGAGGCTCTGTTCGTGCTTTTAAATAGTCGATATGCCTTGCTGCAGCTGTGACTAGATAGCCTTGCTCAAGCAGGAGAGGGAGGAGCTGCGAACCAACATATCCAGAAGCGCCTAAAACCAGTACTTTCTTCATTGTTACTCCATTTATCTCTGTGGTTAAAAACCGAACATTGATATAATAGCGTGATATTTATCTTTATTCATCAATACGTTCCGTTTAGGTATTTCTATGTTGCTCTCTTCAATTATTCATCACACTCGAGGTGATTTTGTTCGTAGGCTTATTGCGATTGCTTTACCTATCACCTTGCAGAGCATTATGTTCTCAAGTCGAGGCCTTGTGGATGTATTGATGTTAGGCCAATTGGGTGAAGCTGATATTGCTGCGGTGGGTGTGGCGAGTCGAGCCATGTTTGTCACGACCATTATGCTGGTGGGTGTCACTACGGGCGGCGCTTTGCTAACGGCTCAATATTGGGGCGCGGGTAACAAACAAGGTGTGCGAGAAAGTACCGCGCTTACATGGTTGGTTTCGACACTATTTGCGTTACTAACTATTGTTTTCTTCGTTTCATTTCCCGCACAAATCATGGGTGTGACGACTGACTCCCAAGAAGTGATCAACCTTGGTGTTGAATATATTGTTATCACCTCGTTTAGCATGCTAGCTGTATCGTGCGTTAGCAGTATGGCTGTAGGTTTGAGAGCGATGCACAAACCCGGGCTAAGCACCTTCTTCAGCGGTATCGGTATCCTGTCTAACGTGTTCTTAAACTGGGTGCTGATCTTCGGTAACTTAGGGTTTCCTGCGCTTGGAATCAAAGGCGCAGCGATTGCGACAGTGTTGAGTGGTGCAATCGAAGTGGCGACCTTGTTTGGCTATCTTTATTGTTCAAAGCATCTCTTGGCTTTCAAGTTATGCGATATAAAAGCAGCAGCTTCGATTGAAAAAGTGGTTCGCTTCTTAAAGTTATCGCTGCCGACGACGTTTAACTTTTTGGCGTGGGCTGGTGGCTTATTTGCTTACCACGCGATCATGGGGCAATCGGGCGTTCAAGGACTGGCAGCACTGTCAGTGATGACGCCGGTTGAATCTATCTCATTGAGTTTACTGATTGGCCTTTCGAATGCGGCAGCGGTTCTGGTGGGTAATCAACTTGGCGCAAAGAATAATGAAGCGGTTTATTACCAAGCGTTAGGCTTAACGATTTTGTGTTTCTTGACCAGTATCGTGGTCGCGATTTTTCTTTACTTCGTACAAACGCCAATACTGAATGCTTTTAGTGCACTGACGGAAGAAACCAGAGCCCTCTCAGAAAAGTTCATTCTAATTTTAAGCGTGGGTATTGTTATCCGATCGGTACCGCTGACTGTCATTGTTGGTGTGTTGAGAGCGGGCGGTGATGTGAAGTTCTGCCTTTATCAAGACCTGATTGCCCAATGGGTGATCGGTATTCCGCTCGCCGCGATTGCTGCTATCTATCTGAAGTTTCCACCTGAGTGGATATATCTGCTTTTCCTCACTGAAGAAGTGCTTAAGTGGGGTGGGTCGCTCTACCGCATGAAAACAAGAAAATGGATTAAAAACTTGATAGGAAATTGAAGTAGAGCGCATCAACCCCATCACTTTATCGTTGGTGTGTGATCTATCTTTCAAAATACTTCCTCCTAACAGGGAATTAGTGTAGATTCTCATTCCAAATTCTAACTAATGTGAGCTGTTTAATGTTAAAGCTGTCAGACCTGTGTAAAGGCTATGTCGATGGGGGGGAGTTTCACCCTGTTTTGCAAGGTGCTGAATTAACATTAAACCAAGGTGATCAGCTGGCATTAATGGGAGAAAGTGGCTCTGGTAAGAGTACTTTGCTGAATCTTATCGCGGGTTTAGACCTCGCCGATTCAGGTGAAATCGCTTTCCCTCACTTCGATATGCACGACTCGACCGAGCGTGACCGCACCGCTTATCGTAGAAACAACATCGGTCATATCTTCCAGCAATTCAACTTGCTACCAACGCTTAACATTGCCGACAACATCCGTTTTTGCCGCCAGTTAAAAGGTTTACCTGAAGATAAGGGGCTCTGGAGACAGATTCTTTCTGCTTTAGACCTGATGCCTTTGCTTGGTCGTTACCCTGAAGAAGCGTCTGGTGGTCAACAACAACGCGCAGCGATTGCTCGTGCTCTGTACATGGAACCTAAAATTCTGTTGGCCGATGAACCGACGGGAAGTTTAGATGAGCGTAATGCAGAAGCGGTAATGCGTTTGCTGACCTCTTTGGCCCGCCAATTAGAATGTACATTATTGCTGGTAACACACAGTGAGAAAGTTGCATTGCATATGGATGGCAGAATTCGCCTACAAGGAGGGCAACTGCATGTTATGGCCCGTAGTTAAAGCGCTACTTGGTCACTATCGACGTTACCCACTTCAGATTATCTTGGTATGGCTTGGTTTAACCCTAGGCGTATCACTTTTGGTTGGTGTTACCGCTATCAACCAACACGCCAAGCAAAGTTATACGCATGGCGAAAAACTCTTTTCGAATCCTCTTCCTTACCGTATTCGACCAAAACATAACGCGAATAAAATCCCGCAAGGTTTTTACATTCAGCTTCGTCGTGAAGGCTTTCAGCAGTGTTCTCCTTTTGACCACCATAGTATCACTGATGAAAATGGTGCAAACTTTATGCTTATTGGCATAGACCCTGTTTCTATGCTTCAGCTTCAGCCTGGTGCTGCCTTAAAAGAACTCACCACGTTAGATCTCATGAAACCACCATATCCGATCCTAGTGAGTGATGATCTTGCTGAACATATGGAATGGAAGGATGGGGACTACATTCCACTGATGGATGGTTCAGAGCTAGGTCCTGTGGTAGTTGACCAAAATAACCTGATTAATGGTACAAGGTTGATTGCGGATATATCTTTGCTCCGAATGCTTAAACGCAGTGCAGGGCTTTCCGTGATTGCATGTTCAGACATGTCTCCTGAGAAGTTTGAACGTCTTAAAAACATGTTGCCCAATGGTTTGACAATCTCTCGCAGCTCTAAAGCTGAGCTTGAGTCATTGACTAGCGCTTTTCACTTAAATCTAAAAGCGATGGGCATGCTGTCGTTTGTCGTTGGCTTGTTTATTTTCTACCAAGCGATGTCGCTGTCTTTCATTCAGCGACAACCACTCGTCGGAATCTTGAGACAAACAGGTGTGTCTGGTTGGCAACTGACTAAAGCGCTTTGCTTAGAGTTATTGTTATTGGTTCTACTGAGCTGGATCTGCGGCAATGTATTCGGTGTCATGTTGGCAAACCAACTGTTACCTGCCGTTTCTTCGAGTTTAGGTGATCTTTACGATGCGAATGTGGGCTTAACCCTTAGCTGGAGTTGGCGTTGGAGTGGCTATAGCTTATTAATGGCGTTGCTTGGTGCATTCCTAGCGTGTGCATGGCCATTGGTTCGTTTGCTGAGGTCGCAACCGATTCGTTTGTCATCTCGTTTATCTTTGATGCGTTTTGCTGGCACTGAGTTTACTTGGCAAGCATTGATTGGTTGTGGTTTCTTGGTTGCAGCTGTCGCTGTGTATCAAGCCCCACAAACGCAAGAATCTGGTTTTGCGATTATTGCCCTGATGCTCGTCAGTGTGGCTTTGTTTACGCCTTTCTTGATGTGGAAGCTGTTCAACAGTTTGTCTTATTCACTGCGTTGGGTTCGTGCTCGCTGGTTCTTTGCGGATGCCGCTTCAAGCATGAGTTATCGTGGTGTGGCGACAATGGCGTTCATGCTAGCGTTAACCGCGAATATTGGTGTAGAAACCATGGTGGGTAGCTTTAGGGATACCACCGATAAATGGCTAACACAGCGTTTGGCTGCAGACCTGTACATTTACCCAACCAACAACGCCGCTGCACGTATGAGTAATTGGCTGTCAGAACAGCCTGAAGTCGATTCAGTTTGGTGGCGTTGGGAGAAAGATGTCGCTTCCCCTGTCGGAAGTACCCAGGTGGTCAGTACTGGTCCTTCTGAAGGCGAATTAGAAGCGCTGACGATCAAGTTAGGTATTCCGAATTACTGGTACCACCTGCATCATTCGAAAGGTGTGTTGATCAGTGAATCGATGTCTCTCAAGTTAGGGATTCGCCCAGGCGACTATATAGACCTTTATGACAGTCTTGGCTCTGGTTGGCAGGTTGTTGGTGTTTATTACGATTATGGCAACCCTTACCATCAAGTCATGATGTCACATCGAAACTGGCTATCTGGGTTTGCTGGACGCGGAAATGTCGGTCTAGGCGTCATACTCAAAGATGATGTCAATTCCGTAGGACTTCGAAGTCGATTGGAAAGCGTATTCAGGCTTGGATCTGAGCGTATTTTTGATAATAACAATATTCACAGTCAGGCGATGAGAGTGTTTGATAGAACATTCGCGATAGCTGATACATTGGGTAACATCACTTTGGTCATCGCGGTCTTCGGCATCTTTTTCGCGACGGTTGCGGGTGAAGTGTCTCGACAAAGGCATATTTCATTGCAACGTTGCTTAGGGGTCTCGGCAAAAGAGCTGATTTTTACAGGCAGCTTGCAGTTGTTTGTGTTCGGACTTATTTCTTCCTTGATTGCTATCCCGCTCGGATTGGCGTTAGCCAGCTTGATCGTCGATATTGTCATTAAGCAGTCTTTTGGGTGGTCACTCGAATTACAAGTGATTCCTTGGGACTATTTGCAGACATTTGCGTGGGCCATGGCAGCATTAATGTTAGCTGGTGCATTGCCAGTGATGAGAATGATTCGGAACACACCGATGAAATCACTGAGGGATGCGCTTTAATATGCTTCAACGAAATGGCTCAAAAAAACTCAGACACCGATTTGTTTCTGCTCTATTACTGATTGGTTTCTTTGGCACTATTTTAGGTGTCTGGGCTTACTATTCCTATTTTGTCGATGTTGGCGATAAGGGCGAGAATGAGGTTAATTCAGTACTTGTAAGTGAGCATTTCAATGTGTTTGAACCTGTATTGCCAGACCGAGGCGTTTCGTTGCCTCGTGATTTCCAGTTCCACCCAGAATTCCAGCATGAGTGGTGGCATTATTTTGCGTCTCTAAAAGGGGATGATGGGAAAAAGTACTCGGTACAGTGGAGCTTCTTTCGCATTGCAACCGATGAGCGAGAAACCTGGGGGTGGCAAAGCCCGCAGGTTTATATTTCAAATGTGGTAATTTCGTCTGAATCTAAGGTTTGGAAAGAGCAACGTTTGGCGCGTGGTGGCATTGGACAGGCGGGAATGACCAGTCATCCGTTTAGAATTTGGATTGATAACTGGAACTGGCGTGCCTTGGGTAACACACCGTTTCCAGGTCGCCTTCAAGTACAAACCGATACGTTCGGCCTTGAACTCGACACTATTGCGAAAGGGCCATACGTGCTCAACGGCGATAACGGCTATCAGAAAAAGCACGACTTATTGCCTGTCGCGTCTTATAACTTCAGCGCTCCGTTTTTATCTTTGAGTGGGGTTTTGAATCTCGACGGTGTAACGAAAGAAGTCGAAGGTACTGCGTGGGTGCATAAAGAGTGGGGCAGTGGTTTACTCGGAGTCGGTCAGCAAGGCTGGGATTGGTTCGTGTTTAATCTCGATGACGGTACTGCACTGAGCATTAACCGATATCGCCATAATCAACAATTGCCTTATGTTTTTGGAACATTGGCAACTCGTTCTGGCAAAGTGTATCAGCTAACGGACTCCGACATTTCTATCAAGCCATTACAGAATACGACGCTAATGAATGGTAGAAGAATGCCGCTCCAATGGATTATTAACGTGCCACAACACGATATCAATCTCACTACGCGTATCAAACGTAGGGATATGTGGCTGCCTTTTGTCATACCCTATTGGGAAGGGCCAATTATGGCGAGCGGAAGCCATGAAGCAACAGGCTTTATGCAGTTAACTGGCTACTAAAAAACACCTAAGGCTATCATTTGATAGCCTTTTTTTATGTTTGATATTCCGACAACCCTCGAATTATTTGTGCATACAGCCTTGGTGAACTCATCTATACTTAATTCATGGTGCATAACAACATTATGGAATATACGACGTATTGTTTAGTATTTGTAGGAAAAACCGAAGTTAAACATCCGAAGAAGTGATTATCTATCGATAGAGCTTGGATATAAACTCGTGGTTATTCTTTGTTATTCGTTTATTTAAATAATAAATATAAGGGCGAAATCATGACCGACGTCATCCGTGACTTCTTTAAATTGGAATCTGCTGGCGGCATCATACTAGTCATCGCTGCGGCGATCGCAATGTTTGTAGCAAACTCACCATTGAACGAAATGTACCAAGGGGTACTGCACAGCTATGTTCTTGGTATGTCTGTATCACACTGGATTAACGATGGCTTAATGGCTGTCTTCTTCCTTCTAATTGGCTTAGAAGTTAAGCGCGAACTGTTAGAAGGCGCATTAAAGTCTAAAGAGACAGCAATCTTCCCAGCTATCGCAGCGGTGGGTGGTATGCTAGCTCCTGCACTTATTTACGTGCTATTCAATTCAAGTAACCCTGAAGCGCTTCAAGGTTGGGCTATCCCAGCGGCAACTGATATCGCTTTCGCATTGGGCATCATGGCTCTTCTTGGTAACCGTGTACCGGTAAGCTTGAAGGTATTCCTACTAGCGTTGGCAATTATCGATGATCTAGGGGTTGTTGTTATCATTGCACTGTTCTACTCAGGTGATCTATCGACGCTTGCACTAACGGTTGGCTTCATTGCAACTGGTGTGCTGTTCATGCTAAACAACAAGCATGTAACTAAGCTGAGTGTTTACCTTATTGTTGGTGCAATTCTGTGGTTCGCAGTATTGAAGTCAGGTGTTCACGCAACATTGGCTGGTGTAGTCATTGGTTTTGCTATCCCACTGAAAGGCAATAAAGGAGAGCGTTCTCCGCTGAAACATCTAGAACATGCTCTGCACCCATACGTCGCTTTTGCAATTTTGCCAATCTTCGCATTTGCAAACGCAGGTATCTCACTAGAAGGCATCTCAATTTCAAACCTTACAGGCATGCTACCGCTTGGTATTGCTATGGGTCTATTGGTTGGTAAGCCTCTGGGTATCTTCCTATTCAGCTGGGGTGCTGTGAAAACGGGCATCGCTAAGCTTCCTGAAGGTGTGAACTTCATGAACATCTTCGCGGTATCTGTGTTGTGTGGTATTGGCTTTACGATGTCTATCTTTATTTCATCGCTGGCATTTGGACCAACGAACGCAGATTTTGATACGCTTGCTCGATTAGGTATCCTGATGGGCTCAACGACCGCAGCTATCTTAGGTTACTTCCTGCTAAGTATTTCTCTACCGAAAACTAAGCATCAAGAAGTAAAATTATAATTGGTAGGTAAAAGCATAATCGGTAGTAGGTTCGCTTAAGAGGGAGCCTACTCACTGAGTAACAAGTCAATTTCTGAGTAGCAAGAAGAGTTACAGAATCACCTTTACGATTCATGTGACGACAAAGAACAAAAAGCCGTGATGGGTAACCCTATCACGGCTTTATTGATCTTGAAGCTAAGCTGTATTTGTAAGCGAATTTACCTTACATCTTGCGCTTTCAGTGATGATGTCACGTTACTTTTCTAGTGTGGTAAAAATGGTCCACTCTTCAACGATCTGCTCACTTAACCCAACTACGGTCGCGGTTACCTTACGATTCAGTGCGTGTGAAGTAGGATCGTCACCATCGTTTTCTAAGCGTTCTTCACCATAGCCAACAATTCTCACGCGCTCTGGTTCTATACCATTCGAAAGTAACTCATCTTGTACATTGTTTGCTCGTTTCTTTGACAAGTCTAAGTTGTATTCGTTGGAGCCCACTTTACTGGCGTAACCTTGGATTTCAATTGAAGCGCTTTTGTAGTTTTCAAGAAACTCTGCCATGGTGCTAATTTGGCTAGAAAATATTGGGTTTACTTCAAATGAGTCATGAGCAAAGAGTATTTTCAGCTGTCGGACTTCTTCCGCTCGAATTGTTTCACCACAGCCATCATTGTCGACTTGTGATGTTTCTGGTGTACCAGGGCAGGTATCTCGCGCGTTTACTACACCATCTTTATCATCGTCTTGTAGATCGGCAATTTGTTCAGCTTCGGGCGTCTCGATGTAGGCTTCTCGCTGCTGATTGGAGCAGGCAAATAAAGTCATCGTTAATACGGGAAGTAATAAGTAAGTTATTTTCATCATTAATACTCCACGGCCGTTGTCCACTCTTCTGGTATGTCGACCAGTAGAGCGTTCAATAAAGAACCTGTAGCGTTCATCACTCGGTATTTAGCGTACTGCTCCGAGTAATGGGCATCCAGATAATCTTTGCGGGCTTCAAACAGTTCGTTCTCAGTATTGAGCAAGTCAAGCAGAGTACGTTTCCCTATTCGGTATTGTTTTTCATAGGCGATAACGGTTTCTGAAGCTGAATCAACATGGTCGGACAAAAAGTTTTTCTGTTGCAGTGTGAGATCTAAGGCGCTCCATGAGAGGCGAAGTCCTTCTTCGACTTGGCGATAAGCACGATCTCTAAGATCTTTCGCCTTATTGAGTTGGTAAGCAGAAGCTTCTGAATTGGCGCTGTCTGTACCACCATTGTACAAGTTATACCGCATTCTCAGCATTGCGAGCGTTTCTTGACTTGAACCTTCATCGCCTCCTGCATCATCACGCCATGACTGAGACGCTTCGATAGAGAATGTAGGATAGTTTACGCCTTTGGACTGTTTATATTGAAAATGTGCTGCGTCGACATCTGCCGCCGCTATTTTAATTACAGGGTGTTTATCTAAAGCGTCAACTAGGGCATCTGACAATGACAGTGGAATCCAAGATATGTCGGCCCTTGGGTAAATCAGACCTAGCGGTTCTTGTCCTACAACTCTTCTAAATTGGGTATGTGTGTCGATCAAATTATTCTGGGCGGCTAATAAGTTACCATGAGCTTTTGCAATCCTAGCTTCTACTTGCGAAACGTCTGCGGTAGAACCTATGCCTGAACTCGCTCGTTTTTTTATGTCTTTATAGATTTTCTTGTGTATCGCAAGGTTACTTTCTGACAGCGCCAGTACCTCAGTCGCTTTTACTGCGTCGAGATATATTTGTGTTACCTCCAGTGCTTTGTCTTCGGCATCGGCTATCAATTGCAAACGAACTGATTCGGCTTCTGCAGCGGTACGGTCAATATCGTTCAGAGTCGAAGAACCATCCCACAGCAATTGAGTGAGGGAAATCGTTGCTTCCTTTCTTGTTAGATCCGTGTCTGGACCGTTATTTGGTGCAGGGTTTATACCTTCATAACCAATACCGGCATCAAGGTCGATACTCGGCCTGTATGCCCCACCAGAGGCGTCATTACGCTTTTTCACGCTCACATATTCGTTAAAGATGCTTTTTATCTCTGGATTCGTTGCCAGGGTAATAGCCACAGACTGTTCCAGAGTTTGAGCGGCGAGTGGTGCTGCAGCAACTAAGCAACACATTATGGATAATTTAAACAATTTCAAAGTAGCTCTCCTTCTACTTTCAATGCCTCATCCGTTTCCCAACCTACGTTTACCGTTGAATTGAGTGAATGGTATTAAACGAAGCTTAGGACATTTGCAAAAAAATGCGAAGTTTGTTGGTTTTTTTTTGAATGTAAGTCGCTATTGCTATTGACTAATTTAAAAAGCATCGCATTTCCATGCCTTTAGTGAGTTGATTATCAATAATGCCACTACTAAATTTATTGTAGGAAATAGCCACAGCGCAGAGTGGGATTGGATCCGCGTTTGGTGTGTTCTGGGCAGAAGTGGGAATATGGAAATGGGAAATATCAACCTAAGTATACTAGGTCTTGCGAACGGCGTTATAGTGCTCGACGCTCAAGGCCAAGTTAGACGTTTGCCTCCGGGCGAGCAACCAGCTACTAGCGACGTCATTGTCACTGTCGAAACAACTGAAGAGAGCGTGCCAAACGTTTCTGCACGGTTTGTCGATGACCAAGGTCAGCAAAACGTGATAGACACTGATGATGCGATCGCTCAAGTTCAACGTGCTATTGAAGAAGGGTTTGATCCAACAGAATTGGGTGAAGAGTTTGATGCCGCAGCAGGTGAGCAAGGCTCAAGTCTAACCAACAGCGGTAGGATTGAACGTACAGGGGCTGAAACTCTGGCTTCAACAAACTTTGAAACTGACGGACTTGAATCTCAAGGGTTGTCCGAAACTCAAAGTATTGCTCTTTTCGATATCATTGCTCTTGCGCTTGTTTCAGGTGAAACCAACGTTATTGAGTTTGAACAGGATGAGCCTATTGAAACCGGGGGCGCTTTAACCATTGACGATCCGGACGTTACCTTTATCGCCAAAGATGCGGAAGGCGAAAATGGGTTCGGGTCTTTTGTCGTTAATGAGGATGGCTCCTGGACATTCGTGGCCAACAGTCCATTTGATGAACTTGCTGATGGCGAGCAAATTCAAGATACGACGACAGTGCAAACCTCCGACGGTGGCGAACAAGTCATCACCGTCACCATCATTGGTACTGATGATGCGGCAGTCGCTACCGATGACTCGGGCAGTGTGACTGAGGACATTGATGTAGATGAGATCACCAATCAATTAGTGACGTCTGGTCAGATCGTAATTACAGATGTAGACAGCGACACTCCTACCTATTCAGCTGACGGTGAGTTTAACCTCGTAGGTTCAACAAACGAATCACAGCTAGGCGTATTGAGCATCGACCCTGATGGTGCTTGGACTTACGTAGTTAACAACGACGATGTGCAATATCTCGATGACGATGAATTTATCACCGAGGTTTACACGGTTACTGCGATTGACGGAACCACAAGTGAAGTGACAATCACTATTAATGGTGCTGATGATCCATCTGAGATTACGATTGGGGAAGGTGACTCTGACGTGGGAGAAGTGACAGAGGACGTCGATGTCAATGAAGATACCAACGAACTCTCGGTGTCTGGTACTTTAACGATTACTGACGTCGACACCAGTGACATGCCTGCATTTAAACCTAATGGCGTGTTTACCCCTGTTGGATCTACTTATGCACTTGCACTAGGTATGTTAACGATTACTCCTGAAGGGGCATGGAGTTATGTCGTTGATAACGATGCGGTTCAATATTTGAACGATGACGACACGGTTATTGAGCGATATGTCGTCACCGCCATCGATGGTGTAGAGCATGTTATCGAGATAACCATCAATGGTGTCAATGACGCACCTGAAGCGACCAGTTTTACGGTCGTTAATGATGAGGACGCGATTATACCTATCCTCTTCGATTCTGAAGATGGCGGCATGCCAGATTACATCTCAGATATAGAAGATGATCATGACGACATTCCACTTAATATTCGGATAGAAAGTTTGCCAACCAACGGCAGCCTTTTGTATACCGATGAAAATGGTGTCACGAGAGAAATTGTGCAGTCTGACGTCGACAACGGTGTGTTGTTTGTCCCAAACAATATCAGCTTCGTTGCCGGGCCTGGAGAAATGTTTGAAATGGGCTTTAGTGGTGCCCCTGACGATATGCCAGAGCTCGTTGATGGTTTCTATAATTGGGGCGTCGCGGTGTCGCCAACCGAGAGACTTATTACCCTAGATAACGGCAATACGATTACGGTTACGATTGAAGACAACAATAATAAGCCTTTGAAACAGTATCAAGGTGAACAGTCTCATGTCGGTTTTGGTATTGGTGATACCGATGGTAGAGGTATGAACAAACAGGAGACCTTAGTCCTCGATTTTACGAATAATCCATTAGGGGTCGTTGATTTTGGTCTAGATGGTTTGGGTGGTTCATTTAACACCAATAGTAATGTTTATGTTGAAGTACTCTATACCTTTGCTGATGGTACAACGCATACAGAGCAGTATCAGAAAGACCCCGGAGACACCGGAAACAGCCAAATACTTTATGATTTCAGTTATTCATCACCAGATAATCCGATCGTTGGAATGGAGTTGTCATCGACAGGGGGCAGTTGGGAGTTACGTTATGTCCAAGGTAACGAGGCGGTAACTGAAGACCCGCAGTTTGATTATGTCGCGGTCGACTCTAATGGCGTAGAAAGTACGGTAGAGACGGTCACCATAGATATCGAAGAACCGCAGCAATATAACGTTATTAGTGCAGCGAGTAATGAACCTTTGTATGCCGAGTCAGGCAACGATCTGCTGATTGGAGATAGCGGAGACAACATCTTCACTTGGCTAGACTCTACGCTCGACAATGGGACCGATATCATTAAAGACTTTGAGCTTTATACGGAGGGCGCCGGTGATCTGATTGACCTCAATGATCTACTTGAAGACCCACAAGATGAAACTCAAATGGCCGAGCTGCTTGGCATGATTGAAGTGTCTGTTGATGGAGACGATATCGCACTATCGATTCCAATCAATGGCGGCAGTGATACTCAAACCATAGTGGTTGAAGGTATTGCAACGGAAATGGGAGCTTCGGTTGATCTCGGCAATGATCTTTCGGTGCTAGCCGAGTTAATCAAAAATGATGCTGCCTAGTAGGATCGTGAAATGCTTTGAACTTTAATGTAATGAAAGCCTTCGGTTTCGAGGGCTTTTTTGTGTCTACTATTAACCTAAAAAAAACACCGTGATCTTAGATAAAAAAAAGCCCAAACCAACGCGGTTTGGGCGGATACAAGTATAGGAGTTAATAAGGAAAATGCAGTAATTAAGAAAACAGTGAGAAACAAGTTTGACGGCCTGTTAAACATCTAAATACTCTGTTTTCTACTTAATTTATGACCCTCGATTACCATTTCAGTTCCCCAAAAATTCATTAATTTTCTCTTTTTAATTAAACGCGTCTCTATTCAATCGCTTAGAACGTAATGCTTACAACTGGTACGACCAATTTGTGAAAATGTGATGTTGCTTGCTTGTTAAATAAATGTTCTAAGCGTATATTTCAAACAGTTGTTTAATACGAGTGATTGAAATGGCACCAAGAAGTACAACCAAAGACAAAATCTTAGATGTGGCTGAAGGCTTATTTGCTGAGCACGGTTTTAATGACACCTCTTTACGCACGATTACGAGTAAAGCCAATGTCAATCTTGCTTCAGTGAACTACCACTTTGGCGATAAGAAGACTCTGGTTCGTGCGGTACTCAATCGTTACTTAGAAGCATTTATGCCAGCATTGCAAGATGCACTAGTGAACTTAAATTTGAACGAAACGTATTCTATGAGTGACGTGTTTGAGTCTTTAAGACAGCCACTAAGGGCACTCAATGATGTAAGGCCAAATGGTACGAGTCGATTTATGTTACTCATTGGCCGAGGTTATACGGACGTGCAAGGTCACTTACGTTGGTTCATTACTACTCGTTATAGCGAAGTACTGACTTTGTTTACCAACTCAGTAATGAAAGCCAACCCAAACCTCACTCAAGAACAGTTATTTTGGCGATTGCACTTCACCCTAGGGACTTGTGTATTCACCATGGCATCTAGCCAAGCTCTAATAGAAATTGCAGAGAATGACTATGACAGAAAGATAGATGCTAAGGCAGTGGTCGATATTCTTATTCCATATTTGGCCGCTGGCATGTCAGCAAAAGAATAAAACAATAAAAAGCAAAACATTCACAAACAATATAGTGAACAAAAGGATCTGAACTATGAGCTCTCTAAGACAAAAATGGGTAAGTGACCCAGCTTTTAAACTCTTTAAAAAAGTACTACCACCCCTATCTAGCACCGAGAAAGAAGCGATGGAAGCGGGTAGCGTGTGGTGGGACGGAGAGCTGTTTTCTGGTAAACCAGATTTCACTAAGCTTCACCAGTACCCAAAACCTCAGCTGACAGCAGAAGAGCAATCGTTCATGGACAATGAACTGGAAACTCTACTCGCTATGCTTGATGACCACAAAATTGTGAAAGAAGACCGGGACCTTCCTGAAGAGGTGTGGAACTTCTTACGCAAAGAGCGTTTCTTCTCGCTAATTATCGCGAAAGGGTACGGCGGCCGTGAATTTTCGGCGCACGCCAACTCTACAATCGTAACTAAGATTGCAACGCGTAGTATCAGTACCGCGGTTTCGGTAATGGTTCCAAACTCTCTTGGCCCTGGTGAGCTGCTGTCTCACTACGGTACTCAAGATCAAAAAGATTACTGGCTACCTCGTCTTGCTGACGGTACAGATATCCCTTGTTTCGCACTAACAGGCCCTGAAGCTGGTTCTGATGCGGGTGGTATCCCTGATGTCGGTACAGTGTGTATGGGCATGCACGAAGGTAAAGAGACACTAGGCATCAAGCTTAACTGGAACAAGCGTTACATTACGCTAGCACCAGTGGCAACGGTACTTGGTTTGGCTTTCAAACTGCACGATCCAGAAAAACTACTGGGTGACAAAGAAGACATTGGTATCACTTGTGCGCTTATCCCGGCAGACCACGAAGGTGTTGTGATTGGTGAGCGTCATGATCCACTTGGTCTTGCGTTTATGAATGGTCCAACACGCGGTCACGATGTATTTATTCCTATGGAATGGCTAATCGGTGGCGCAGATTACGCAGGTAAAGGCTGGCGTATGCTGGTGGAATGTCTGTCTGCAGGTCGTGGTATCTCATTACCCGCACTTGGTACGGCGATGGGCCACCTAACAGCGAAAACGACCGGCGCATACGCTTATGTTCGTAAGCAGTTCGGTATGTCGATTGGTAAATTTGAAGGTGTTGCAGAGAGCTTAGGCCGTATTGGTGGTTTAACGTATCTATTAGAAGCGACTCGTACACTGACAACCACTTCACTTGATATGAAAGAGAAGCCGGGTATCGTAACGGCTATCGCGAAGTATCACATGACAGAGATGGCTCGTACTATTCTGAATGACTCAATGGATATCCATTCAGGTCGTGCAATTCAAGATGGCCCAATGAACTACTTGGCTGCGCCTTACCTAGGTATTCCAGTTGCTATCACAGTAGAAGGTGCGAACATTCTAACTCGTAACCTGATGATCTTCGGTCAAGGTGCGACACGTTGTCACCCATACGTATTGAGCGAAATGGAAGCGGCAGCGAACCCAGATGAGAAGCAAGGTGCAAAAGACTTTGATAGCTTGTTGTTCAAGCACATCTCACACGCAACTAAAAACACGTTTGGCGCGTTTGGTGCAGCACTTACTGGCTCTAAGTTCATTAAAGCCGACATGAGTGGTCCAACGAAGCCTTACTACCAAGATTTGACTCGCTTGAGCCGCGCGCTTGCAGTGAGTGCGGATTTCGCAATGCTGACGCTAGGTGGCGAACTGAAACGTAAAGAGCTTATCTCTGCACGTTTGGGTGATGGTCTAAGTTACCTATACATGGCGTCTGCTGCACTTAAAAAGTATGAAGACGAAGGTCGTCAACAAGCTGACCTAGACTACGTACACTACGCGGTTCAACACTGTTTCCACAATGCGGCTAAGTCGTTACAAGAAGCGTACCGTAACTTCCCGAACAAGATGGTTGGAAAAGTACTTAAAGGTCTAGTTTTCCCTGTAGGTAACCACTTCGAAAAACCAAGTGATAACCTAACAGTTCAACTAGCAGAAAGCTTGATGACTCCGGGAGCACACCGTGAACGTCTGACTCACCTTTGCTACATCGGCAAGGAAGAGGATGATAGTGTTGGCCTTATGGAGAACGCGTTCAATGCGATGTACAGCATCAAGCCTCTGGAGCGTAAGATCTTTAAAGCAGTGAAAGAGGGCAAAGTGGCTCGTAAAGGCTTGTTGGCAGACAAACTGGCTCAAGCACTTGCTGCCGATGTTCTGACACAAGAAGAAGTCGACCAAATTGTTGCTGCTGATAAACTACGTTACACAGCGATTCAAGTTGACCACTTCAGTCATGACTTTAGTGAAACTTTGACGCGAAAAGAGTTAAAACCTAAGCTAAATAGCGTTGCTTAGATAACGAAATGATAAAAGGCACCTAATAAGGTGCCTTTTTTGTTTTTGTCGTAGAAGTCGCAATAGAAGCGTTAACAAATGGTGACTTAGTCGGCAAATATCAGTTGAGTGCTCCAACCACTTGCATTTTCACCACATTTTTACAGAAATTAGATGCCATTTGCGCACGAAACTCTTATCCTTAACCTGATTTTTTAAGGAAGTTGAATATGATCATCAAACCTCGAATTCGCGGATTCATCTGTACTACAACACATCCAGTCGGTTGTGAAGCTAATGTAAAAGAACAAATTGCTTACACAAAAGCTCAAGGCCCAATCGCAAATGCACCTAAACGTGTACTCGTTGTTGGCTCTTCAAGTGGCTACGGCTTGTCTTCACGTATTGCGGCTGCATTTGGTGGCGGCGCTTCAACTATCGGTGTTTTCTTCGAGAAAGCCGGTACTGAGAAAAAGCCGGGCACAGCTGGTTTTTACAACTCAGCAGCGTTCGATAAGCTAGCTAAAGAAGAAGGCCTGTATTCAAAAAGCCTTAACGGCGATGCTTTCTCTAACGAAGCTAAACAGAAAACAATTGACCTGATCAAAGAAGATCTAGGTCAAATCGATATGGTTGTGTACTCACTGGCATCTCCAGTGCGTAAAATGCCAGAGACTGGCGAAGTGATTCGTTCATCTCTTAAACCTATCGGTGAGACTTACACATCTACAGCGGTAGATACAAACAAAGATGCGATCATCGAAGCAAGCGTTGAGCCTGCTACTGAAGAAGAGATCAAAGACACTGTTACTGTAATGGGCGGTGAAGATTGGGAACTTTGGATCAACGCACTTTCTGAAGCGGGTGTTCTAGCTGACGGTTGTAAGACTGTTGCTTACAGCTACATCGGTACAGAGCTAACGTGGCCAATCTACTGGGATGGCGCGCTAGGTAAAGCTAAGATGGATCTAGACCGTGCAGCATCAGCGCTTAACGAAAAACTAGGCCAAACTGGCGGTACTGCAAACGTTGCTGTTCTGAAGTCTGTTGTGACTCAAGCAAGCTCTGCGATTCCTGTTATGCCTCTTTACATCGCGATGGTGTTCAAGAAGATGCGTGAAGAAGGTATTCACGAAGGTTGTATGGAACAGATCTTCCGCATGTTCAGCCAACGTCTATACAAAGCAGACGGCAGCGCAGCAGAAGTTGATGAAGTGAACCGTCTACGTCTAGATGACCTAGAACTGCGTGACGACATTCAAGAGCATTGTCGTAACCTATGGCCTCAAATCACAACTGAAAACTTAAAAGAACTGACTGACTACGTTGAGTACAAAGAAGAGTTCTTGAAGTTGTTCGGTTTCGGTGTTGATGGTGTTGATTACGAAGCTGATGTAGAGACAGCTGTTGAATTTGATGTAGCTGATATCTAATTCACAAATCAAAATAAAACGAAATAGGCGCTCATTGAGCGCCTATTTTTTTGTCTGTAGTTTGAGGAAAGTAGTATAGAGATTTGGGATGAGAAAAGAGATTAAGTAATAAAAAATGCACTAACTCAAAGATGAATTAGTGCATTTAAAATATCTAATCTAAAGCGCTATAACGCTGAATAAACTAGCTGATGATAATGATAAAGGTACCCGCTAAGGTCATCAATATATTGGCTATCGCGTACGTACCTGCGTACCCCAGTGCTGGGATAGTTGAACGAGCGTGGTCGTTTACTATGTCCATTGCCGGAGCACAGGTTCGTGCGCCAATGATGGCTCCAAAAAGAAGAGCTCGGTTCATCTTCAGTGCGTAAGCGCCGACTAGGTAAGCGAAGAATACCGGCAGTACACTCACGATAAGTGCTATCCCGATAACTTGCGGACCCACTTGGGTCAAATGCTCAAATATCTTACCACCGGCGCTCAAGCCGATAC
Source organism: Vibrio tasmaniensis 1F-187 (assembly GCF_000272405.2). Taxonomy (GTDB): domain Bacteria; phylum Pseudomonadota; class Gammaproteobacteria; order Enterobacterales; family Vibrionaceae; genus Vibrio; species Vibrio tasmaniensis_A. Next base: position 74,029 of record NZ_AJZM02000378.1, on the reverse strand, counting down.
CGACCATAAAGAACATCAAACCGAGATCTTTGACCATATTCAACGCCCCTTGAGGAACGTAACCGAAGGTAGGGTGGTTCGCTCGTAAGAAGCCAAGCATGATGCCCGATAGAAGAAGACCAACTGCATTACCTAAACCAAATGAGACTTGGCCGAATGTCATGGTGATCAAACCAAACAAAATGCCCAGAATGAAGAAGCTACAGAAAGCCGTCAAATCGGCCATTTGGCTGTGAATCGAGATGAAACCAATTTTTTCTGCAAGGCCGTGAACACGGCTCTTTTCACCACTGACTTGTAGTACATCACCTTTAGAAAGTACGATGTTTAAATCCATCGGCATTTCAATTTGAGCTCTTACTACGCGGTTAAGGAAACAGCCGTATTCGGATAAGTTTAAGTCAGATAAACGCTTACCTGCGATGTTGTCACTTTTAACGACAATCTCTTCTTCAACGATTCGTAGATCGAGAAGGTTACGGTCAAAAACTTCTTTGCCGTTTCGGAAACTTGGATCAAGACGAGCGTGGCTGTCAGGGAAACCAACCAATGCGATTTCATCGCCTTCTTGCAGAATGGCATCGCCATCAGGGTGGGCAAGAATACCATTACGTCGAATCCGCTCGATGTAGCAACCAGTTTGACGATAGATGCCAAGCTCACGAAGGTTCTTGCCATCAGTCCAGGTAATGAGCTCTGGTCCCACACGATAAGCACGGATAATGGGTAAGTAAACCTTACGCTGGCCAGAGGTGCCTAGGCCGCGCTCTTGAGCTATTTGTTCTGCAGAGTCGTGCAGGTTTACTTTCTGAAGCTTTGGAATAAGGCGGGCAAACATAATCATACTGATTAAGCCGACTAAATAAGCCATCGCGTAACCTACAGAGAGGTTTTCTATAACCAGACCCAAGTCCATGTTTCTTGGTACTTCAGCTAAACCTGAATTGAGTGCATCTTGCGCGCCAACTAATATTGGTGTTGCAGTTAGTGCTCCCGCCATCATGCCTGCGGAAAGTCCGAAACCAAGACCTAAATATTCGCTGCAAAAATAAGTAAGGGCAATGGCCGTAGAAAGTACAACGAGGCTAAGAATGAGGTAATGCTTACCATCTCTGAAGAATATACCGAAGAAGTTGGGCCCGGCTTCAATACCTACACAGTAAATGAAGAGCATGAAACCAATTGTGAGAGCGTCGGCGTTAAAGGAAAAGCCAAGATGTCCCATGATAAGAGAAGTAATCAGAACACCGATTGAATTTCCTAGTTGGAGACTACCGAAACGAATTTTACCAATGGCGAGGCCAATAGATAACACAACAAAAATGAGAAGGATGGGGTTTTGTTTTAACAGCAAGACAACGTCGATATTCACAGTGATTGCTCAATAATTAGCGTGAAACACAGGATCAGTTTGAGGAATGAATTGTATCTAAATATAAATAAATTATAAGTGCTATTTTCAATTTTATTCGATATTGACCTTAATCTTACTCCGGTTGAAAAATTGTCATAAAAAAGCCCGCTGCAATGAGCGGGCTTTATATCAATCATACAGTCTAACTGTTTTATCTATCAGCTGTTTAGGCTTTAGCCTCGATTTTCGTTTGAGAAATCCCAGCTTAGTCGAAAAGACCTAGGTTTTCTTTTGCGTATGCTTCAAATTCTGTGCAGCCGCCAATGTGATCTTGGTCGATGAAGATTTGTGGAACTGTGTCTACAGGTTTACCAACAGTCTTCTCTAGGTCAGCTTTGCTGATGCCTTCAGCGTGGATGTCAACGTAACGGTAGTTGAAGTCATCGCGTTTAGCTTTAAGAGTTTCAGCATGCTCTTTTGCGCGAACACAGAATGGACAAGCAGGGCGACCAAAAATAACTACAAACATTTAATTTCTCCTAAATACGGGATGAGGCTCGTTAACTCATTTATGTTAACTATTCTATTATGAATGCCACTCAAAATTTCTTAAAACCAACTATGCCTCAATGGCATGGGGAAATAAAGATGGAATTGCCTCTTAATACGATAGGTTTTGCCTATCAGCGCAAATATTAATCATAAAAGGCTAGAGTATTGTTTACTGGCCACTGTCATCGTGAATTCCCCTCAATATTAGTATGTGAATTACCCCTAAGATTGCAACTTTAGTCGATATTTAGTGCGACAAGTTGCACCTTGTCAAAAAAATCAAACGCAGAACGAGGCATCCTTTATCTAGGTATGGAACCATATTCTGTAAGCAGTCTGAAGTAATGATGTTTTAGTGCATTCGTATTTGGGGTGCCGGGATTGTGTTGTAAATACGAAAATCAAATTTCAAATGTGAAATCCAAGAGACCAATTTCCTAAAAACCAAGAGTTCGCAGTTTTGTTCGGTCATAGGCGCAGGAGGCACCATGTTTCAATTTATGACATCTACAAAGATCATCTTTGGTGATGGAGCACTCTCCGCTTCATTGTCTCTCTTTAATCAATACGGTTACAGCGTGCTATTGGTGACTGGCAATACATTAGAGCGCACTTCAATAGTCACTGACTATCTCGATGCACAGAGTATACGCTATCAACACATTGCCGTATCCGGTGAACCTAATATCAAAATGGTTGAGGAGGCTGCTATTTCTGCACGTCGATTTAAGCCAGATATGGTTGTCGCTATGGGGGGCGGTAGCGCCATCGATATGGGCAAAGCGTTAGCCGCGGTTTTACCTAACCAAGGTAGTTTGTATGACTATGTTGAAGTCGTTGGGCGTAATGTCCCTCTTAAAACCAAACCGCTTCCGTTCATTGCGATTCCAACCACAGCGAGTACAGGTGCAGAAGTCACTAAAAACGCGGTGCTGAAATCAGGGCAAGACCAAGTAAAAATCAGCCTTAGAAACCCAGACATGCTGGCTGACGTTGCGATTGTTGACCCAACCCTAACTCATGGTACGAATCTGTATTTATCGGGGCGAGGTGCTATGGACGCATTTACCCATCTAATGGAAGCCTATGTGTGCGGTGAACCGAACCCACTGACTGATATGATCTGTGAAGAAGGCTTACGTAAGCTGAGTGGTTCTGTCATTCAGGCGTGTATCTACGATGAACCTCAAGCGCGTTCTGATCTCGCGTTTTCCTCTATGTTAGGGGGAATAGCGATAACTAACGCCAAACTTGGCGCTGCGCATGGTTTAGCTTCTGCGCTAGGTGGCAAAATCTCGGCTCCTCATAGTGTGATAACTGCACGTTTAGCACCATTTGTGATGTTAGAGAATATAGCTGCTGCGAAGGAGCAGCAGAGGAGTGACATCCTAGCGCGTTATCAGCGAATTTCTCAGATAGTGACAGGTAACGTAGAAGCAACAGAGGAAGAGGCAATTTCTTGGTTGTCTGAAGTGTTGGATACGCTCAAGCTTCCAAGTTTACTGGAATTTGGTGTCTGTGAAGCCCAGTTTGATGAGGTGTCTGCCGACGCGCTCAAGTCGGTGGCGATTAAAGGGAACCCTTTACCGCTGAACCAAGAACGACTCGTACATATTCTTCAGCAGGTTTGTGAGGAGTGTGACTGTGGAGGTGAATACCATGAGACAGCCTCGATGAATCAAGGTGCTCAACGTGCCCCAGAACAGGTTACGGAGTCGAGTTTTACCATTATCAACTCTTATGCGTCTGAAAATAATGTAGTAGAGAAAGGTAATAGCTGGACGATCTAATAGCAGAAAGTAGAAAGCACACATAACGAGAAAGCTAAGCTAACGCGGGACAAATAAAAACGGAGCTCTAGGCTCCGTTTTTCAATTGAATTCTTAAGCTCACATCTTAACAGATTAGAACTGAGAGTACTTTTCGTAACGTGAATCACGAAGTGACTCTTTTACTCGTTTCAGGTTCTCTCGGAAGCCAGAACCACGACGAAGCGTAAAGCCTGTTGCTAACACATCGATAACCGTCATCTGAACAACACGACTTGCCATTGGCATGTAAACGTCAGTGTCTTCCGGTACATCCAATGAGATAGACAGAGAACTCGCTTTATCTAGCGGAGAGTCTTTTGCTGTGATAGCGATAACTGTCGCGCCGTTTTCACGAGCTAAGTTCGCAATCTCTACTTGGCTTTTAGTGCGGCCAGTGTGAGAGATCAGAACAATGACATCGTTATCACTGCAGTTAATGCAGCTCATGCGTTGCATCACGATGTCTTCGAAACAAGTGATTGGGATATTGAAACGAATGAATTTGTTTTGAGCATCTTTGGCTACAGCAGAAGAGGCACCCAGTCCGAAGAACGAAATGCGTTTTGCTTGTGTCAGTAAGTCAACCGCTCGGTTTACTTGCATCGCGTCTAAACTGTTTTTAGCAACATCTAGACAAGCCATAGTTGATTCAAAAATCTTATGCGTGTAAGCATCTGGGCCGTCATCTTCTTCAACATTACGGTTCACGTAAGGTGTGCCGTTCGCCAAGCTTTGGGCTAGGTGAAGTTTAAAGTCAGGGAAGCCCTTTGTGTCTAAACGACGACAGAAGCGGTTAACTGTAGGCTCACTCACGTCAGCCATTTTCGCTAAGGTAGCAATGCTAGAATGAATTGCAGTTTGAGGGGAAGCCATGATTACTTCGGCTACCTTACGCTCAGACTTGCTGAAATTTTCCAGGTTTTTTTGTATTTTTTCTAATGTATTCATAGTGTTCACAAGGGTATAGAGAACAACTTGCTAGTTAATATCTTTTACCAGGGGGTATGGCTGAAACAAATATAAGAAAATACAAAACCAAACTTATATTCGGTATTGTAAATTCTACTGCATCAAATAGATATCAAGCTAACTAGCACCATAGAGTCAGTATAAACCCAAGATACTATTCACTAATACAAAAACACGGCATCAATGCTTAAGAATATGACAAACCTCAACAAAATTTTAGAAAACTACAGAATTGGAAGAGGATTAGAGCAAAAAGAATGCAAATTGAGTATGAACTGACAGCTAAGTTACATCAAAAAGAAAGAAATTTTCAATTTGATGCAACTAAAATTGAATGGCTAGGCGTTGATTAGCTTAACCAATTTGGTGATTTTACTCATCAAATTGGGTGCTAGTTTAGAGATTTCACGCTGTTCTTCAAGCACTGAAGAGAGAATATCGTTGCCCGTCAGTGGATTTGCTAATACTACACGGAAAACGATGATTGGCTGATGCGCCCATATTTCGGGGTTTAAGCGCGTTCGCGATACGAAAGACTTGCCCGTTTCACGTTGCTTCTTCTGAATAAACTTGGTCAGTTCATTCAGTAGCTCATTCAGTTCAACACGCTCTGGTGCTTTAGCCTTGAGTAGTGCTGCTTTAACTGATTCAGGCACATAGCGATAGGTCAGTAGGCAAAGCTCAGGCTCTGAAACCAGTTCGAAGTCGTTTTGACTTTTAATCAGGTCAGCAAAGTAGCGCGCTTTATTGATGCTCTGGTCGATTAGCAGTTCATACCCAGGGCGACTGATGATGTGCATTGAGGCGTAGACTAACATTGCCATACCTGAACGAGAGCCTTCTAACGTATGGCTACCTAAGTCTTTTGAGCCTTTGCGAAGGATGTATTGAGCGTGATGTTCGATTGCGGTCATCGCATCTGGCTTCTTAAACAAAACCATGCCAGCACCCATAGGGATATAAAGCTGTTTATGTGCATCAATCGTAACTGAATCAGCCAATTCAATACCATCAAGTAGGTGACGATGGTTGTTCGACATTAGAGTCGCACCTCCCCAAGCGGCATCAACATGGAAATGACAATCGGATTCAGCACACACTTCTGCAATGTCTCTTAGAGGGTCGATATTACCGGTTTCGGTTGTACCAGCCACACCAATGACAGCGAAAGGCTTTATCTTATTCTGCTTGAGCTGTTCAATCTTGAGTCTTAGGTCGTCCGTACAAATGCGGTTGTCGTTATCTGTTTTAACAGACACTAGACCTTCTTGACCAATACCAAGGACATCCGCTGCTTTTTTCAGAGAGTAGTGACCACGTTCAGAAACCAAGATAGCAAGGCCTTCGTAGCCGTAGTGCTTCATGGCTTTAAACAAGCCTTCTTTTTCCACACCTTTGAACGAACCTTGTGCTTTTAGCGCGTTGTTACGTGCAACCCAAAGCGCTGTTATGTTCGCGATGGTACCGCCAGAACAAAACGCTCCTAAAGAGTGGTTGGCACTGTGCATCCAGCGAGAATAAAACTGGTCGCTATCCTGATATATCAGGCGATGTAACATACCCAGAACTTGACGTTCTAAGGGAGTGAAAGCTTTTGAGGTCTCGATTTTTACTAGATTCTGATTTAGCGCAATCATGATTTTAGACAGCGGCATCAGGAAATAGGGTAGCGCAGACGTCATGTGACCAATAAAACTTGGCGACGACGTATGTACAGAATGAGATACAAGAGAATCGAGGAGATGCTCGGTATGTTCTGAAACAAACTCAGGCTGCTCTGGGATATGAGCATTCGAAAAATCTTTCTCAATCTCACGTAATGGCTTTTCTTCAGCCACAATGTGTTCACGTAAGAATTGATTCAGGTTTCGTGAAAGTTTGTCTTCGATTTGAGTGAGTGTTGAGTCTGGGCCTTCTGGTACTGTAAAGATACGTAGAAGACTGTCAAAGCTAACATCTGCTGTTTTTTGTTCCGTAACCATAGCAAGCGAGTTATTTTTCTTATATTGACGCGAGCGGGATAATCTAAACGAAAACGGGAACAATGTCCCGTCTTAATTATGAAATCCAACTTCCCATAAAAGCATAGTAAATTAAGGGTTATTTACACTTGATCGCTTCTAGTTTGGCGATCGACTGGTTGTAACGCTGCAGTGCTGTATCGATTTGCTTAGGGTGACTAAGCAGCTCAGCAAAGGCGGAACGTAGCTCGTAGTTTTGAGCGTGAGGTGTTGATTGGCGGTCGTCGAACGTTGTTTTCGCAATTCTACCAAGTTCATCATCACGTGTTGATAACGTCTTAATGTCGTGTTGTTCCAGTTGCAGCCAGCCTTCTACCGGTTGCTCTGTTGCCACTTTGCTTGAATCGTTCACAAGGTAGTAGTTTACCGCAGCGCGATTAAGCTCGAAGTGGTGCTTACGACCTTCTAGGAACCACTCGCTTACTTCTGTCAATTCTGGGTATTGCTCAGAAGTTAATGTAGCGAGGTCAGCATACCAACCTAAAGAGGCGTCGATGTACGCATCATATTTTTTTGCTTGGCACTGATTTGTCTCAGACATTGAATCTGCTGCAAAAGAGAAAGTCGAAGTTGAAGCTAGCAGTAATGCGACGCAAAGGCGTTTCATAGCGGTTCCTTTTGTAAGTTTATTCTTTTTATAACGTTGTCGTTACAGATTACCGTGATCATTATTTGTTGAGCAATGACACTTAGTGTCTTTTTATTTCGGTAACTGTATCGGTGTCTTGGGCATCGGTATTCGAGTTGCATTCTAATCTAAAACAAACGCTATTCCTGCGATCTAGTTAGCAAGAGATACAAAGAACAACATCAAAATCGGGACAAGCAAGCTGAGGATAAAGCCACTGACTATGGCGACTGGCACGCACCGAACGCCACCTGTGGTTTGAATGACAGGTAATGTGAAATCCATCGCTGTTGCGCCTGCATAACCAATCGATGTGCATGGGTAGCTTCGGATCAGCACAGGAATAAGTATTAAAGCAACTAACTCTCTTAACAGCTCAAGCATGAAAGAAGCGCCACCATAAATAGGACCAAAGGCGTCGCCCATCAAGATACCGGCTAAAGAATACCAGCCAAACCCTGAAGACATTGCCAAGGCTCTGAACAAAGGAATATCAAGGATATAAGACGCAATAATACCACCAAGCATTGAGGTGGTGATGATTGCGATTGCGATTACCATACCGTGCTTGTTGAGTAAGATTTGACGAAGTGTTAGTCCGCTATTGCGTAACTGAATGCCAATAAAGAACAGTAGAACAAACAGAATCCATTCACTCGCGGTATCAACCCAATCAAGTCCAATAGGCAGAACTAAACCCGCAATAAGGCCGGAACCGACCACTAAGATGAGTTTGGCAGACTCCATCGCCATAGAAGACAGGGGGAGTTTCTTATTACAGCTGTCTGTCTGGAGTGGCAGTAACTTATCAATAGCAGGTAGCGCCATTAGATTACAAACGCTTAAGCAGACGAAGAAAGTGGCCGTGTATAGAAGAATTGTCTGCAGGTTACTGCCTAGGTTATCGAGTGCGGCTAAGCTAAGTCCCATTAACGCGAGAATCACGTAGATCAACCGCGAAGTAGAGCGGTTGATAAATTCTAGCGTCTGAGCGTTCGAAATTGAAAAAAGATACCCCACGACGAGTGGCGCAAATATAAAGATCATCCCTGTAAACATGCTTTCCCCATTGCATTGACTTCATATTGCATTTACTAGCAATTTAACAGTAACTTAGAAGCCGCTAGTATTGATCACGTCACTTAGCTTTGCATTAAAATCCTGTTTGCTCAAGTTGCTTAATTTATAAAGTACTTCCGCTCCTGTCACGTTTAGTTCTACTTCGTGCTCATCAATGTTCTCATCCTTGTTTCTAAACATCAGTAGGTGGTTAGCTATTCGCGCAATATCAAGGTAAGACACCTCGCGCTCTTCGTGATTATTAATGGTGTTGCTGCACACATCGATAAAGTCGCTGTCGAAACCCCAGCGTCTAAGGACCAACTTACTGGTTGCTGAACATTGGCCTTGGAATATTTGCAGTGCGATGTCGTGATCTAAATAGTTCCCGTTGTCTAGGTAGAGGTGATATTCACTAACCAAACAGAACAAGCCAATGTCTGCAAGTAACCCAACAAGTAGTGACTTTTCATGCTCTAGATAACGGTATTCGGTAGGGGATAGTTCTTTAAATAGGTTAGTGACTAACACCATAGTTGCGGCGAGTTCTTTTGATACAGAAGCGCTCTGAACCAATAGCTCGTTGCACTCTTTACTCAAATTGACGGAATGTTTAAGTTGTTCAATAGCCTGAGCCGTGACAATGTCACGCACTCTCAATATACCAAGACGCGATACGGCCGTCATAACATCGACACAAGTAATATTGCGTCTGTTGAAGACAACTGAGTTAGCAACTCTGATCACGATTGCTGTCAGCCCTGGGTCTTCAAGTAAGCACTCGGCAACTTCGGCGACGCCTGTTGGTTCAAGAGTACATAGCTTTTGAATTTTAAGTACAACCTCAGGAATCGGAGGAAGAGTTATTTTTCCCGCTGAGATGGAATGTCCAACAAGTTGGGCAAACTCGGATTCTAGGCCCTTAAGGAGAAGAGCTTTATTTTGTGGTAGCCAGAAAAATGATAAATGATTCATATTAAGAGTAAGAACATGTATATCGTACCATTTTACAAGCCGCGATGCTGCGAGGCAATACTCATCGAACCACATAAGCTTTGATAACTTGAACGGGGGTATCACTAAGAATTAAATTCTTGGCGTGATTTGATAGTTTAATGTGATGTAAATCATTAAAAGCAAGGATATTCAACTGATTGATGTGAGCTGCGCCCTGACTTATTTTTCTTTTCGAAGTATCATTTATTTCAAAGGTGACAAACGAAACCATAATATTCACCTAAACATTAAATAGATTTAAAATTTTTCGCATAAAAAGCTGCTTGTCTGGCGATCAACCTAATCGGGGTAATTTGATTAAGGATCAACGGATATGACCGAGACAGCATTTATTAATTACGTGAATCAATTTGGTGAACATCAAAAGCGCTCTATGTTTGGAGGTATTGGCCTCTTTCAAAATGACGCTATGTTCGCTTTGTTGAGTGAAGATTGTGTATTCATTCGAGGTGGGAAGTTATTAGATAAAAAGCTGACGGGGCTTGATTGTGAAAAGTATCGTCACGTAAAAAAGCAGACGACAGCAACCGTGAATTACTACGACATCACGGATCTCTTTACGTCTGAGCATCCTGAATTGGATAGTATTATTCGTACTTCAATCGATAATTCAATTCAGCAGCGTAGCTTCAAAAAATCATCTGCTAGCCGTAGATTAAGGGATTTGCCTAACATGCAACTGACGTTAGAACGCATGGTTAAAAAGGCTGGAGTGGATGATGTTTCAATGTTTATGCAGTTGGGTGCATCTGAAGTGTTTAATAAGGTTCGCGAAGCGTACGGAAACGATGTTGACCTAAAATTACTTTGGAAGTTTGCGGGTGCAATTGATGGTATTCACTGGAAACTATTACAAGAGCCACGCAAGCAGCAATTATTAAAGAGCTGCCACTAAAGATATCGCCTGTATATGCATAAGATTACTGTTTATATATAAAAACCGAGGGATTTCCTCGGTTTTTTGTTTCTATCTAGCCCGTTTTAAAGGCTAAGCCCATATGAAGAGCTTTCTCGTTTTACTTAAAGCTTGAAACGAGTCGTGAACATTAACTGATCACCGTAGAAATCATTGATACGAACTTCTGCACCTAGAGAGAATAGTTCTGTAGAGTGGAAACGCACGTAAGCAGAACCGATCCAATCATCTTTATCATCGATAGAAACGTAACCGCCTTTGCCGCCAACTTCTAGTTGTGGGCCAAGCCATTGACGAACACCAACGTTGAATTCCATACCAACATCAGGAGAGCTTTTCGCTGCTGGTTGAACTATACGAGCTAGCATTTCACCCGTTAGATCTGCCCAGTTGTTAATTGGAGCGTGGAAACCAAGACCTACAGCAGAGTCGTAATCGCCTTCAAATTCTGAATCGATACGCGCTACTGCGTGAGCATTCGGGTGGATTGACTTACTGAACGCACCACCAAATGTAATTGGGCTCGCACCGATACGAGCGTCAAAGTAATCGTAGCTAAAGTTGCTCATTACTTGTGCTTGTTCATTTGGTTGTCCATCGACAGCTAGTGCTTGGCTAGAAGCCAATAGCATAGCGGTAGTAAGTAGAATTTTGCGCATAACGACCGTAAACCTTTATTAGTGTTGATCCCTTTGGTTTGATAAAAAATAGCCAAACCATAAACATTGAGACAGTTTAATCTAACTCGCGGAAAAGTAACCCATAAAAATGCTATTCATTTGTCATTTAGCTAAAAAACAAGCAAGTAAAGTACTGCTCTGTTACAGAGATCTCATGTTTTAGGGTTATTTAACAAAATCTAGTATCCATTCACTTGTTATCGATAACTATTAGATACACTTAATTTACTCGCTGTTATACAAAATACACTTAGTGTCAAAGATGCATCGCGACTAACTAATCGCTATTCATCATCTAATCACTATTCAGCAAACAACCTCTATTTACCAACCTATCGCTATTCACTGAAACTAGTTCGCTTGTCTGACATTGATGTCAGTATTCGCTCAGTATCTAAAATGGAAGTCCAGTTTAACAACTGCTTGTCGTTTGCAATGACATAGTCTGTCAGTTGTTGAGTAATCGTGTCTCTAAGTTGATCGCCTTGCCAAGGTTTTGAAATATAAAAATCAAGCGCCGCGTTGTTAATTGCTGTGACGGTATCTTCTAGCCCAGCTTGCCCGGTGAGCAGCAGCTTGCGTGTTGGCTTTGTAGAGTCGTGCTGGTTAAGTTCGATAAGAAAATCGATACCCGTTTTGTCAGGCATGATGTGGTCACACAAGATTAAGGCGAGTTTAATACCTTCCTGTCCCATTTCTTTAATCACTTGCTTAGCTTCATCGACCGATTCGGCTCCTTCAACAATAAAATTGTCTTCAAATGGTGCTAAATCTTGAAGGACACTGTTGAGAACCTCTGGCTCATCATCGACACATAAAATTAGGTACTTATTCATGAGGTGCTCCTTCTTGTTTGAATGGAAGCCACACTTGCATGTGTGTATGGCTGCCTACCTCAGACTCCACCAAAATAAAACCTTGATGAGCCGAAACGATTTGTTGAGAAATGGATAACCCAATCCCTAAACCGAAGTTGCCTTCTTTTTTGGTCGTGAAGTTTGGGTTGAAAATAGTGTTGATGTCTTCTTTGGCGATACCGTGTCCAGTGTCCGATATTTGCACTACAAGAAACGTGTCGTCACCTTTAGTTTCTTGAGACGTGGTGATAGAGACTTTGCCTCGCTCTGAAAGAGCATCAAGTGCATTAGAGAGAAGGTTGGTCCACACTTGTTGCAGCGAGAGCGACTGGCACAATAGAAGCGGCAAGTCGGTGTCGTAGTGTTTTTCAAGTTGGTGATGTTTGAGCCTGTTTTCAAAGATCACTAACGTATCTTCAAGCCCTTCGTGGATATCTGTGTAGTGGCGGACCTCTTCATCTTCTCGGGCATAGCTTTTTAGGCTTTTGACCATATCGGCAATACGTTTGCTGCAAACTTGAATTGAGCGGATAGAGTTTCCAACATAGTGATAATGCTCTAAGTCATTGAGCAGCTCTTTGCCTGCGACAGGGGAGTCTTTTAAGGTATCTAAAACCGCAGAGTCTTGGCTCAGGTTCAGTCTTACGGCTTTTTTAGCTAGCGCGCGGTCATCGATAGTAGAGGTGAGGTGTTTTACAATTTGTCTTTCTTGAGCTGTTGATAGTGGCTTCGCCATTTTTGACTGTGCTAATACATCCGTCCCTTTATTGGATTCTGGGAGTGCCGAGTTCTCGAGTATTTGATCGAGATGTTCAGACAAGGTTTCAATGCTTCGCAAGATCGCTGCAATCGGGTTGTTCAACTCATGTGCAACACCCGCCACGAGTTGGCCGAGCATCGCCATCTTCTCTTTCTCTATCAATTGTTGATGTGCAGATTCCAACGATTCTAGCGTTTGCTGAAGCTGGATCTTATTGTTGATGCTTCTTTGTAATCGTCGGTTAAAGTGACGGAGTAGTAGATTGGTAAACAGCGGCAGCAGAGTGTTGTTTGAATGCATCACCTGAGCAAAGCTATCTTTATCCAGTTTGATGACTTGGGTCTGAGTCAGAGTAATCGCAGTAGAGAACGAAGGCTCACCCGTCACGAATGACATCCCTCCGACAATATTGCCCTTAGAGTGACGCACAACTTCGCGTTGCTGCCCCAGTTCATCTTTTTTATAGAGCGCCGCTTCACCTTCAATAATTAACCAAAGAAAGCGATTATCTTCGCCCTCAACCGTCAGCAGATGCTCTGGTGAATAATCACGAATGGCCTTGGTTTTATCATCTTTTGAAAAGACATCCTGCAGAGCACTGACGACACGCTCAGCAAGGGCATTGTCAGAAAGCTGGTGGTAATCGTGAATGAAACCCGATTGGAAAGAGTGAATCTTTTGTTCAATGTGCGCTCTGAGTAAGCGCTGTTGATCCAATGCATCGCTGTAAGAGAGCAGGTTTTCTGAGTCGTATTGGATGACAAAAGACGTTAGCTCTTTTTGCGCTGATTTGAATAGAACCTGATCTTGAACTGGCTTGGTTAGACAGTGGTTGAGCCTGCCTTCATTTACAGCGGTTAGAATGGATTGAATGTCTGACGAAGCGCTGACTAATATCGTTCTTGCGGTATTACTATGGGGCAGCTGTTCGAGTTCAATCAGAAATTGCACGCCATTAAATTCAGAATGATGATGAGTGATCACCAAGGCTACAGTTTGGTTGTGATCATGAATATCTTCTAATGCGTGATGCGCGTCTTCTATGTTCTCGGCAGTATAAATATCGAATACAGAAGCCAACGGAGCCAGCTCCGAACGTATTCTTTCAATGCTAACCGGATTATTGTCCAAACAGATAACAGCGTATTGATTCACAGCTCAACCTTAATAGTAGCGATGTCTCTAGCCTAGCAAGAACCGCCGAATAAGGATGAGAGCTAGCCGTTAATTTATTGAGGCAATCGAAGTATCGAGCAATAGACTGATTTAACTCAATGTTTCTTGTTTGCTACTGATGGGTTAGACTAAAAAAACAGACACGTGTAGAAAGAGAACTCATGGAACAGTTAAGAAAAATTGGTGCAATTGGCGGCGCAATCTCATTGGCACTTTGTTGGCCACTAGCGGTTGGCCAAATTGGACAAAATGCCATTACCGATGGTGTTGCAAAGCTTAACAATTCAAGCATTCAAGCGGAGATCGTGGAGTACGATAGAGGTTACCTGTCTTCTAACGTAACTACTCGCCTAACTGTGACCGATGAAAACCTGAAAGAACAACTCGCGATTGATGGGCTGCCGAGTGAGTTTGTCATCAATAGTGCGGTTAGCCACGGTTTGGTGAGCCTGAATGCACTGTCGACGTTTGATAATACTGATATTCTGCCTCTAACTCTGACAACTAGCACTGAGCTAAACGGCAACACGGACTTTAACTTCGAGTTAAGCCAGTTCAATCATCAAGGTTCTGATGAGAATGGTACTTCGGTATCAATCACGAAATCGAATCTGTCTGGCCATGCCACTGTTTTAGGGCAAGTTGATTACGAGCTTTCAATCCCTTCAGTTCAAATTGATTTTGAAACCGGTGAAGAGGTAACACTGTCAAACCTAAAAGGTGTAGGTTCAGGTCAACAAGCGAAAGGCTACTGGTTAGGTTCTCAGAATTTTACTATCGATAGCTTCTTGGTTACAGACTCTGCAATGCAGCCTTTCATGACCATTGAAAACTCTAAGTACGATTTTGAATCACATCTAGATGAAGCGACTAAGCGTCTGCGCAGCAACCTTAAGCTGGATATCGCAAACATCGAGACCAGTGAAGGCCAGTTGAACAACCTAAACGTCGATTTCGAAATGTCGAAATTGGATAGCGAATCGTTTGAGAAAATCTTTGAGATTTACCAATCTAATCCAGTAATGACGCAAGAAGACGTTGCCGAGATCATTCCATTTATCGATATCCTGTTTGCTAAAGGCTTCGACCTTTCAATGAACAATATGTCGTTAGATCTAGGTAAGGGTCAATTCGAATCTAAGTGGTTAGTGAGCGTACCGGAAGGAACCGAAAACATCAGCAGTAATCCTTCGATGATCATGCCGGCATTAACGGGTAACGTTCACTCTAGCTTCTCAAATGAGCTTGTTGAAGAGTACCCATTCATCCGTGAAGGTATCGATGAATTGCTTGTGATGGAAATGATCAAGGAAACAGAAAGTGGTTATGAAATCAGCGCTGACTTAGAAAATGGAAACCTAGTGTTCGAAAATGGACAAGAAATTCCATTAATCGCTCTACTTATGCCGGTTTTTGTTCAATAAACAGAACAGGCTTGAATACTGATAGGGTGATTTAGCAGGTTAAGCTTAAACATTTTATACGGTACAAAACAAAAGAGGTCTTAAGACCTCTTTTGTTGTTTTTATGTTGGGTAAAACATGGTATTACTTGCATAGTTATTATTTAGCAGGAGCAATCATCCCCATGGAACTTACATTAGATAACGTATTCAACTTCAGTGCTGGCCCAGCTGCACTGCCTAAACCGGTAATGAAACAAGCGCAGGCGGACTTTATTGATTGGAATGGTTTAGGGACTTCCGTGATGGAAATCAGCCATCGCAGCAAGGAATTTATTCAAGTTGCTGACGAGTCCGAACAGGACCTACGTGATCTTCTGAACATCCCAGACAACTACAAAGTTCTTTTTTGTCAGGGGGGCGCTCGTGCTCAATTCGCTGCTGTTCCTCTAAACCTTTTAGGTGACGCGACGAAAGCGACTTACATTGATGCGGGTTACTGGGCAGAAAGTGCAGTGACTGAAGCGAGCAAATATTGCGAAATCGATGTATTCAACGCCAAGACGTCAATTGATGGCAAAGCAGCGGTTGTTCCAGCTAAAGATTGGAAAATCGACCCGGAAGCGGCGTATGTACATTTCTGTCCAAATGAGACCATCGATGGTATTGAAATCAGTGAGCTTCCTCAAACGGATAAGCCAATCGTAGCGGATATGTCATCTAACATTCTGTCTCGTAAGATCGATGTGTCTCAGTACGGTGTTATCTACGCTGGCGCTCAAAAGAATATAGGCCCCGCTGGTATTTGCATTGCTATCGTGCGTGATGATCTGCTAGAGCTAGCAAACGACGTATTGCCGAGCATTCTTAACTACAAAGTACTTGCTGAAAAAGACTCAATGTTCAACACACCGCCAACGTACGCTTGGTACCTATCAGGCCTTGTATTCAAGTGGTTGAAAGCTCAAGGTGGTGTTGAAGCGATGGAATTAGTGAACAAAGAGAAAGCTGCGCTGCTTTATAATGCGATTGATAGCTCAGCTTTCTACAGAAACGATGTTCATACAGTAAACCGTTCAAGAATGAACGTGCCATTCCAATTAGCGAAACCAGAGCTAGATGCTAAGTTTTTAGAGTTGGCTGATGCTGCTGGTCTGAAATCACTAAAAGGTCACAGAGCGGTAGGTGGGATGCGAGCATCACTATACAACGCAATGTCTTTGGAAGGTGTGCAAGTATTAGTCAACTTCATGAAAGACTTTGAAGAGAAATACGCTTAATTAAGGCGTATTTCACAATAAGAGGAGCGAAAGCTCCTCTTTTTTTACTTGCTGAAAAGGAAGGGTATGAAGAAGTTAGGTACAGTAAACAGTGTTTTGGGCGGTAAGATCGTTGCTTTTGCTCACGGTACACAGAGTGCAATCAATAAGCAGGTTTTATCTGAGCGCCAATACGCCACTGAGCTTGGATTTATTAACGATGAGCAAGGCGACCCTCGCTTTCATGGCGGTATTCAGAAAGCCCTTCATATTTATCCAAGTGAGCACTATCCGGTTTGGCAGCAAGAACTGGGCGACAAAGACATCTTCCAATCTGCAGGCGCATTTGGCGAGAACCTGAGCTCAAGCGGGATCACGGAACAATCCATTTGCTTGAAAGATAAGGTTCGCATCGGATCTACTTTATTGGAAGTCTCACAGGGGCGCATGCCTTGTTGGAAGCTCAATGTACGATTCGATCAAAATGATATGGCAAGAAGGCTACAAGATACCCTTCGAACTGGCTGGTACTTCCGTGTTTTGGAAGAGGGTGATATCGGCTCCGGTGACGAGATTACCCTGTGTGAAAGACCTTACCCAGAATGGCCGTTAAGCCGGGTTATGGGGGCGGTGTTCACGGGTTGTTTGGATAAACAAGAGCTTAGAGAATTGGCGGAGCTGCCTTTAGTGGAATCTTGGGGCACGCTTGTAGAACGTCGACTTGAAACTGGCGAAGTTGAAGATTGGGAAATGAGATTGGTTGGCCCGACAGCCGAGTAGACTTTCTCTTCAGGCGCAAAAAAAAATCATGCGAAAAAGAAAAACGCTCACAATCTAGATGATGTGAGCGTTTTTAATTTTGAAGTGTGCACTATTAACTATTAGTCAGTAGCTAACAGTTAAATCGCTTTATACGCGTTTAAATGGTGTTTAATTTAGCTATAACCAGAAATCTTTAACAGGCATATCAGGGCTAAAATGGTGCGCAATCTGTGCTTGTAGAAGCTCCGCTGTCGCAATCGCATCAGTTAACGCATGATGCGGAGTATAGTCAGGCAAGTGGTATCTACGACGGCTCTGACCAAGCCTTACTGACGCAGGCTTCTTACCTTTTAGCTTATTCCATAGACCGCCGGCCAGTTTGTTTTGGATTTGAGATTCAATCTCGAGCGTGTCGAGGACTGGAAACTCAATTCCTTCACCTAATCTGACCTTCAACGCGTTATCCAAGAAATCACGCTCGATGCGGCGATAATGAACGACTGGGATATGGCCGCCCATTGACTCTAAGATCTCATCTAATACTTCACTTAAGTCTGGCGCATCAATGATGTCGTTGTGAGTGATGCCATGGATAACAACCGAGTCTTCTTCCAATTTCTGCTTTGGTCTCAGGGTCCAGTGCTTGGCTTGTCTTAGGTAGATTCGATTTAGCGTAAACGGAACTAGACCAATGGTAATGATGCCATCTTTGTTTGGGTTTAAACCCGTTGTCTCAAAGTCGACAGCTAAGAAAGTCACTTCTGATAATGGCGTATCAGGTGCAGGAAGAGGCTGGCTATAAAATTGCTTTAAGCGCTCGTCTCTCGCTCGTTCCAATTTCTGAGCAAACTTAAATGGCCAATCGACTGCAGGTGATCTGAATAGTTTGTTCATAGCGCCTACTTAAACTTATTGCTGGCTTGATAACGGAACTTAAGAAAGTTCTGTGCATTGCTTAATATTTGGAATGCATCCTTTAGATTACGTCGCTCGAAGTCAGACAAGTTCTCTGGCTCAATGTTGTTATCAGGCTCAATGTTGTTGTCGACATCGTGGGCTTGGTGGCGAATACGAACTAAAGAGATGAATTCCATCGCATCTTTCAAGTCTTGAGCTCGACCTTTTGGCAAAATACCTGCGTCGATAATGTCGTCTAAACGTTCGAATGAGTTCTTAGAGCGAGATGCGACTGCTAAAGAGTGAACGCGGATTAGATCGGCAAGTGGTGCGGTACCACGACGTTTAAGGTTGATCGAGTTGTTATGACGACCATCTTTCTCCATTACGAAATCTTTAAAGAAACCCAGAGGCGGTGTTCGGTTGAGTGCGTTGCGAGCAAGACACGCCAAGAAACGGTTGTTCTTACGCGCACGTCTTACAATAAAGCTATTTAACTGTTCTGCCCATTTTAAGCGGCCATAAACACCATCTAAATCAAAGAAGATAGAGGCGTTCAGTAGTGCTTTCGGGTTTGGATCATCAATCCAATCAGCGAAGCATTCTTCCCATTGTCGACGTGTCATACGCCAAGTTGGGTTAGTGGCCATGATGTCACCGGTACAGTACACATAGCCACATTGGTCTAAGCCATCACAAATGAAGGTCGACAGCTCTTCAAAGTACTTACCGTGCTTTTTCTCATCGTAGGTATCATCAAGAATAATGGCGTTATCTTGGTCAGTAACGAGCAGCTGCTCATCACGCCCCATCGAGCCGAGCGCGAGGAAACAATAAGGGATCGGCGCTTTACCGAGTTTATCTTCGGCTAGTTCAATAATTCGTTGTTTAAAGCTACGGCCAATTACCGACATTGCGGTACCCACCATGTGGGCGTTGGCGTCTTCGTTAACCAAGCGCACAAAGCTGTCTTTTACTTGCTCAGAAAGGACTTTAAGATCTTCGATGCTTTGCTGTTGGAAGATGCTGCTTACCAATAACAGCGAGTTTTGAGATTCGTAACGTACAATATCGGTCGCTTCAATAATACCAATAGGCTTCTTATCTTTTAGTACTGGTAGGTGATGCACGTTGTAGCGAAGCATGGTCATCATGGCTTCGTAGACATAGGCATTATGATCGAGCGAGATAACCTCTGCTGTCATTACACTTGATACTTCATCCGATGGATCGAGTCCTTCTGCTAAAACTCGGGTACACAGATCACGGTCGGTAATGATGCCAATAACGGGCGTCGAATCGTCTTCATCATCTTCAACAATATCCGGGTCGATGATCAGCAAAGATGAAACATTATCTTGTGCCATCATGGTAGCAGCTTGTTGGATGGTTCGTGTTTTTTCGATCATTGGCGCTTCGCTAGTCAGCAGCGTCTTTACCTTTGACGTGGTTAGATCGTTAGCGTCGTTGCTGTCTGAGTTAGCCTGACGCAGTCGCGCATTATCTTCTACTTCGACAAAGTCAGCGAATGAATCATAGTTGTCGTAGAGTTCTTGGAAAATAGGTTCAGGGATACAGTAGAGTAGGGTGTCTTCTGTTGCTTTTACCGGGAAGCGAACTTTATTGTTGGTGAGTAGCCCCATTTGGCCAAATAAGTGTCCCTCATCCAGCCGGTTATAGAGCTCACCTTTACGACGATAGACTTCTACTTCGCCGCTTCGAACAATGTAAAGGTCGTTAATCTGATCACCAAAGTGAATGATAGGGGTATCTTGGCGGTAATAAGAAATTTCGACGCTACTGGTCACTTTCGCCAACATCTCCTCTGGGAGTTCTGTGAAAGGGGGGTATTGTGCCAGAAAGTTTTGAATCTCTAATAACTCAGCATCCATAATGATCATCCATTGGTTTGTATGATTTCATGGTACAACATTTGATAATATTTTGCCGTCACAAATCAATCTGTGAGCTAAAACCTTTTTAAAGTCTTAGGGATAGACTAATCTTTCAAATAATAGGGTGACAGTTAAAGGATGATAGGAATGCCGAAGTGGAAACTTAGTTTAGTGTCTGCAATTTTTATGTTTTCTTCAAGTTCGTGGGCCGAAACTCACAGTGTGGATATTCTTGATTATGACCATATATACGCCACCGCTCATTCGGGAAGTTTGAATGAAGATGCAGGCAGCAATAACAATGCATCATCCTATGGATTAGGTATTAGCTATGCGATAACGGATGATTGGCTATTGTTGGGTGACTACAGTGCTCGTTTCATTCACCCAGATGAATCAACAACTCGAATGGATACCCTTATGCCGGGCATTGGGTACCGTTACAGTATTAAGCGAGATCTAGATATAGTGGCTTACTACCTGCTTGGTATTACTAAGGGGGAAGTCGAAGATAATGGAACTAACATTACTCGCTCGTCTGACACGGAGTTTATCCAAGGAATAAAAGCGGAACTCAACTATGGCTTTGCGAAACGTTGGATAGCGAACGGCAGTGTACAAGTGAATCGCAGTGACTTGTTTGACGAGGAAGTCTACCACCTAGGTTTACGCTATTTAGTGACCAACAAATTTGCGATTGGTGGCTCTTACCAACACAGAAATGGCGAAGGTAAGATTCGTAGTGAACGCACTAACGAGCTAGGTGTAGAGTTCTTCCTAGAGTATTAGTTAGCGATATATAGACTAAGCGTCTTAAAAACTGACATATAAAGGAGGCAGACACAAAAAAGCCAGCTTAATAGCTGGCTTTTGCATATCTATTGGTCTGCAAGTGCAGGTTTCTTTTTCGATTAAAGAACCGCAGCGATGCCTTTACATAGAGGACCCATATTTGACTTCGTCATGCCCGCTACGCTGATACGGCCAGAGCCGACAATGTAGATTGCGAATTCGTCTTTCAGGCGAGTTACTTGCTCTTTGCTTAAACCAGAGAAAGAGAACATGCCGTTTTGGCGCTCGATGAATGTGAAGTCTGCATCAACACCTTCAGATTTCAGTGTCGTTACGAATAGCTCGCGCATCTCTTGGATACGGTCACGCATTTCTGCTACTTCTGCTTCCCATTCTGCACGTAGATCAGCATCACCAAGGATGTGAGTAACGACAGCACTGCCGTGCGCTGGTGGGTTAGAGTAGATAGAGCGGATGATGCTCTTAACTTGAGAGAACGCTGTTGTTGCTACGTCTGCAGATTCTGCAACCAATGTGAATGCACCAACACGCTCGTTGTACAAACCGAAGTTCTTAGAGAACGAGCTAGCAACAAGAATCTCTTTGTTGTATTTAGCAAAAATGCGCAGGCCAGCTGCATCTTCTTCAACACCTTTAGCAAAACCTTGGTAGGCAAAATCGAATAGAGGAAGCAGTTTCTTCTCAGCAACTAACTTAGCAAGTACTTCCCACTCTTCAGTTGTTGGGTCGATGCCTGTTGGGTTATGACAGCAGCCGTGAAGAAGAACGATGTCGCCTTCAGAAGCTTTCTCTAGGTCAGCAACCATGCCTGCGAAGTCTTTGTCTTTGGTTTCAGCGTTGTAGTAGCTGTATTGAGCTGTTTCGATACCGGCAGCAGCGAAAACGCCGTTGTGGTTAGCCCAAGTTGGGTTACTGATCCAGATTTTCACGTCACCCAGTTGGCGCTTGATGAATTCACCCGCTACGCGAAGTGCACCTGTACCACCTGGAGCTTGTGCTGTTTTAGCGCGTTGAGACGTTACGATCTCTGCATCTGAACCGAAAAGCAGTTTCTGAACCGCTAGACCGTATTCAGCGGTACCTTCAATCGTTAGGTAAGATTTGGTTTTTTCGTTTTCAAGAAGTGCAGCTTCTGCTTTCTTTACTGTTTTAAGTACTGGCGTTTGACCATCTTCATTTTTGTAGATGCCAACACCAAGGTTAATTTTCTCTTCACGAGAGTCTTTTTTAAATTCTTCAGTAAGGCCGAGAATAGGATCGGCGGGAGCTGCTAACACTTTTTCAAACATAATCTTCATCCATGTCAATTGAGAGGGAGGTAATAATAACTCCGGTATTTATACCTTTCATGCAAGGTTGTTACAACTCAAAACCTAGAATTTATTAAAACGATTTATAACCAACAGCTTCGAAAATTTGATTTATGGAATTTTTCGGCATTTCCATTTGAAATGACTGTGCGTCGATGCGGTTTTGTTTAACGTAATTCATTGCTAACAATGTTGTTTTTGTTCATGTTTAGGGCGGTAAACATGAAGGAACTCTTTAGAATGAAGAAAACACTGAGTCTGTTTTTCGTGGCTTTAGCAGTGGTCACTGCTGGGGGCTGTAAAGATAGCAAAAATGAAGGCCATAAACCTATGGTCTATAAGCCAACGAAAGCATCACCGTCAGAGCTTTCTGTTGAAATTATTGTTAATGGAAAAAAGCGTACGTTAGAGCTGAATCGTTACTCTATTCGTGAGCCCGATATGAAAGTATATCTATGGGATCATCGTATTAACGGGAACGCCCCTTCGAGTACTATTAAAACTCCGGACATTCGTGTTTACCGAGGCGTTGATACGAGTGATGAGAATACTCAAGTTATAGCGGCTCTTACCACTAAAAATAAATTATATGTAACTGCTTTTCGTGGTAGCCACCGAGTTTGGTCGATCAAGGATGCAGCGGTAACTGGTGGTAAATCAGCGGGTACTATCCAACCGTTGAAGTCTAGCTTTTCTTCTGTGTCTCGACAAAACAGTATATTAGATGCGGTTCAGAAGTCGATTAAGCCAATAGACAAAAATCCGGATAACCCAGTTTCGGGTCTAGACAATATCTTACCAACAAATATGTCAGACATTAAACTGAGTAAGATAAATGCATTTGTTCAAATTAGTTACCAGACTTTTAAAGAGCAAGCTGACGGTAACTTTGATGATGCTATGGTTTTAGCTGATTACTACATAAACTTAGTGGACTATGTGTATAGTCGTGATGCGTTAATTCGATTCTCTATGCAAGATGTTCTTATTGAAACATGGGGGCATTTAAGGAGTCACTACAATAACTGTATAAAGAGTAGCAGTCACGATAGATGTAAAGACTGGGGTTACCAAAATGAGAATACCTCAATTAAAAACGCAACACGACGTTGGGTGGATGCCCAAAGAAAAACGCGCCATTGGGATGTTCGACATCGCATGATTGATTTGGTAGGCAGTGGGGTTGTTGGTGTGAACTGGGGATCTTATGTTCGCTCGATGGGTCAATTGATTCAAGCGGATGGTGTTGTTTTACACGAAACCTCACACTATTTAGGTACGGGGCACCATACTGGTGGCGAGGAAGAAACCTCACAAGGTGGTGAAGCGCACGTGGGAGATATTGGTTTTGTCGGTTACAAAAACCGTGTAGCCAGACAAGCGATTGTTGGCCCTGCTGATTACCCGTTACCCCCATCGGCTAAAATTGATCACTTTGGTGTGTTGCGTGATACAGCGAAAACATTAGATGTGTTGAAAAATGACTTTGATGCAAATGGTGATTCGATATCGATAAATAAAGTGGACTCGCTTACCGTTCAAGGCGGTCAAGTTAAGATCGTCGGAGATAAACTGGTCTATACCCCACCGAAAGGGTTTGTGGGAGAAGATTCGTTCTTTTATCAAATCACTGACTCAACTAAGCATCATGGAAAACAATTGTATGATCGTGAAGAGGTTCATTTAAGAGTAACAAGCCTTGGTTTGTACGCTAGATTCGGATTTGAAAGCGCGATTGAAGATTTTTGGATTCCTAATGAACAGACCGGACTAGCAAGTCAGCTTCATGTTAGTCGTGATTGGCGTTCAGGGAAGGATGTTTGGGTTGATTACTCACAATCAGTGACTAACGATTCCTATGGAAAGACATTAACGCTGGGCGCTCATGAAGCGGTAAGGTCAATCAAAAGCAAATACGATGTACCTGAGTCGTTTAAATATAATACTCATTACGGTCATGCATTTGATCTCGGTGATGATAGCTTCACGGTTTCATTGAAAGTGAAAGTTGGAACTAGACTTCCTCATGACATTAATTTGGTTAACCGTGGAATGGAGAGAGAAGGCTACCACTTACGACTACTGAAAGATGGAAAACTAAAGTGGTACATGAAGTCTCGTCAATACGCTATGCATAAAGGCGGTACTGATTACCGCATTGTAACAATGACGACGGAGTCACCTTTACCTGCTGATAGCGCATGGCATGCAATT
Source organism: Vibrio tasmaniensis 1F-187 (assembly GCF_000272405.2). Classification (GTDB taxonomy): domain Bacteria; phylum Pseudomonadota; class Gammaproteobacteria; order Enterobacterales; family Vibrionaceae; genus Vibrio; species Vibrio tasmaniensis_A. Next base: position 49,677 of record NZ_AJZM02000378.1, on the reverse strand, counting down.
GCTGTGCGAGTTGACCGAACAACGAATCAAGCAAGCTTATGGGTTGATGGGGTTAAACAGTCGCTTGTCGATGAAGCGCAAAATGAGGTTAATCTTCCTAAAGGTTATGCTGGTTTATGGGGCGGAGGTAGCCGAAGAGCGTCAAGTATCAGTCAAGGTTTGACTATCGGGCAAGCATGGTGGGATACGGACGAAGTACACAAGCAGGAGTTACAAAAAAGCCAGAGCCGCTATTTGCGTATCGATAACGTAGAGTTGAGGTCATTTGCACTTACAGATGATCAGATATCAAAATTGACCAACAACAATTATGTGTATCCTTATGCACCGCGTCCATATAATGGTGAAGGCATTGCTTTCTCAGGAAGCAAAACACTGAGCTGGAAATTGTCTAAGTCATCGGCTTACAAGTTAATGATTAGCCGTGATGGAAACTCTTGGTCTACTGAAAAAATTGGTAATGGTAGTTCGGGTTCACATACTGTCGCGCTCAATGCCTCCGATGAGGCGCTTTATTGGCGTGTCGACGTGAACGGTTCTGTCGGCGAAGTGTGGTCGGTTCGAAATAATCTAGTTAATGGTCGTCAAGAAATCGCATTCAGTCACTCTGAAATTAGTAACGGTGCCGCAATACCTGATTGTGAAGTCAAATCAGGTGTAACCTGCTTATTTGGTTGGCCAGCAACGCAAAATGGTTATAACGACTTATATGGTAATACTTGGACAATTGACAACGGCGGGACTACTAACTGGGAAGGCCATATATATCTTGGTGGTAAACAAAAAACGTTGAGCTTACAAGTTGATACTCCAACCGGTGAGTGGTCTGGTGTTCGTTTTCGAGCAGCTGCGGCGGGCAAAGGTTGGACCGGTGCGGACGATTACCCTTCAGGTACACTGAAGCTGTATGCAAATGGGAAGGAAGTATGGAAAGCTTATAATATCGGTGATGAGGTTTGGACTAAAGCAGGTACAGAGTGGGCGTCACTGCCTTTTATCGGTACTTACTCAGTAAGTGTACCTCGTAAAGTGAAATCTGATATGTATGGCGTTCACTTTATTGATCTCCCTGCAAATGTCACACAGCTCAAATGGGAATATGAAAGCTCACGCTTAGATAGCAAAGGAATGACCCCCGGAGCCGTTATAGGAGGCGTACAACTAATAAGGTAGTACTTTTCTTTTAAACTTTAATAGCCCAGCGTATTTGTACGCTGGGCTTTTTTATTTACATAGTTAAATCACGCTCCCTTTTGAAAGACAGTCCTTTGATAGGCTGTACGTTGGCGTTGTTTTGTTCAACGTAATTCATTGCTATTACTATGGTTTTTATTCATCTTTAGACTGGTCGATATAAGGGAACCACATAGAATGAATAAAATACTGAGTCTATGTTTTGTGGTACTAGCGGTAGTCATGGCTGGTGGGTGCAAAGATAGCAAAAACGAAGGCCATAAACCTATGGTCTACAACCCTACGAAAGCATCACCCCCAGATCTTTCAGTGGCAATTACGGTTAATGGTAAAAAGCGTACGTTAGAGCTCCATCGTTACTCGATCAGAGAGCCCGATATGAAAGTATATCTTTGGGATCACCGTATTAATGGGAATGCACCATCCAGTACTATTAATACGCCAGCGATTCGTGTTTATCGTGGTGTTGATACCAGTGACGAGAATACGCAAGTTATTGCCGCTCTGACCAGTAAAAATAAACTCTATGTGACAGCGTTCCGTGGTAGTCAAAGAGTATGGACAATTGAAAAAGCGGACATCATAAGCGGTCTTTCCGCTAAGAAGCTAACAGCAACAGCTCAAAACTTAGCTTCGGTTACGCCGCAGTCTGCAATTTTAGACAACATGCAAAAAGCAATTAAAACCGTAGATGAGCACCCGAGTGCACCAACATCGGGTTTAGATAACTTAATTGCTAAAGACAAAACGCAAGTTCAGCTGCACAAAGTAAAAGTGGCAGTTCATGTCTCTTACCAAGCGTTTGTTCAAGAAGCGGATAGCAACTTGGATGATGCGATGGTGCTCGTCGACTACTACATTAACTTGGTTGATTATGTTTTGAGTCGAGATGCTTTGTTACGTTTCTCTGTCAATGATGTGTTGATAGAAACTTGGGGCTATCTGGACGACCATTACCAAACTTGTAAAAAAAGCGCTTCTCATGACGCTTGTAAGACTTGGGGGTACCAACACGAGAATGAACCCATTAGAGTCGCTGCTATAAAATGGTGGGATGAACAAAGAAAAACGCGAGGTTGGGACCTTAAACATAGAATGTTGTGGCTGAAAGGTAACTGGATTCTAGGTGTAAACTTCGGAAGTATTGTTCGCTCTCCAGGTGACATCATTGGTGCTGATGGCGTTGTATTGCATGAAACCGCGCACTACTTAGGCACAGGGCATAGTACTTCTGCTGAAGGCCACGGAATTCAAGGTGGTGAAGCGCACGTTGACGATATCAATTTCAATATTTATAAAAATAACCGTCTAAGAAGAAATCTTGTTGGACCTGCGGATTACCCTCTGCCTCCTTCGGCTAAAATTGACCACTTTAGTGTAAAACGTGATAGCACGACGGCATTAGATGTCATGAAAAATGACGTAGATGCTAATGGCGATAAGATTTCTATCCACAACGTTGATAAATACTCGGCACAAGGTGCTGAGCTCAGTATCACAAATGGGAAAGTCACCTATAAAGCACCAAAAGGCTTTATTGGTGAGGATTAGTTCCACTACATCATTACTGATGGCAAGAAACTGTTCGATCGTGACGTTGTTCATGTCAAGGTTACGACTCCAGATCTATATGCTCGTTTCGATTTTGAAGACGCACCTGTTGATGACTTATGGATGGTGAACGCTCAAACAGGATTGGCAGGACAAGTTGCTGTTGTAAAAGAGTCGAGTAAGCAGGAAGTTTCTGAAGTTTGGGTTAACCAAGGTTACGCGAATTCGAAAACACTAAAACTAGGTGCTTACGAGTCAGTAAAATCTAACTTACTAGAGAACGATGTTCAGGAATCTTATAAGTATAAGTTCCACTACGGACATGATTTCGATTTCGGTGAAGACGATTTTACTTTGTCACTCAAAGTGAAACCTAAAGTCAAGCTAGAACATCCAATTGATCTCGTTAGTAAGGGCATTTGGGTTGATGGGTTCCAACTTAAGTTAACGAACGAAGGAACACTAGAGTGGTTCATGATTTCGCGTCAACTTGCTGCTTATGCGGGTGGAAGTGACCTTAGAAAGGTGTCTGTTACAACCAAAGAGGCACTTAACCTCAGTCAATGGAATACTGTCGCAGTGCGTGTTGATCGTACCACTCAAAAAGTTTCTATTTGGGTTAATGGAAAGCAAGCTACGCTAGTTAACAACTACAGTCGCAGTAAAGAAGAAAGCGATGATATGGAGTTGGCTGATGGTTATGCGGGTGTTTGGGGGGCGGGTAGCCGTTTGTCTGCGGGCACAAGCCAAGGGTTGATCATTTCTAAGCCTTGGATGGATGCAGGCAAAGATGCTACAGCTAATATAAAGTCTGAGCAAAAAGCAGGTAATATCTTGGTTGATAATATCGAGATGCGCTCATTTGCTTTGTCTGATGGTGACATGGTGGCGCTTGCTAATGATAGCTTAAAGTATGCGTATACACCGCGACCATATAATGGACAATCGTTCCCATTCAAGGGTAACCATAAGTTCACTTGGAAAGTATCTAAATCAAGTGCTTACAAAGTGTATACCAGTACAGATAATAGCACTTGGTTAGAAGTTCAATCAGGTGCTAGTTCTGCTGCTTCAGGTTCGCACACTGTCAATCTAGACCCAGCAAGCGATGTTTTATATTGGCGCATTGATTTTGATGGTAAAACCGGAAAAGTATGGTCTGTTCGTAACTCACTCAAAACGGGTATTCAGAACTTATCTTTCAGTTATGCTGAAGCAAACTCTGGTGCTAATTACCCTCAATGTACAGTCACTAAGAATGGGGATTGTCTGTTTGGTTGGGATGATGGCAATACAACTGACCAATTTAATCATAGTTGGACACAAAACCCTGCCGATATCACTAACTGGGAAGGTCACCTCTACCTTGGTGGTGAAGATAAAAAGCCTGAAGTGTCAGTTACAGCTGAAAGCGGACAAAGCTGGAAGGCCATTCGTTTTAGAGCCGCTGTTATTGGAAAAGGCTGGACTGGTGCTCAAGACGTACCAAAAGGTACGCTTAAATTATTCGCGAATGGCACTGAAGTATGGAAGGCATATAGCGTTGGTGACAATATTATTGATGGCGCGTTAGCAAAATCAGGGAATCAGTGGTCTAGCTTACCTTCTATCGGTTCTTCTTCAGTCAGTGTACCTAGAGGCACTAAGGTAGGCCGCTACGGTATTCACCGCGTTGATTTACCAGCCGATACAACAACGCTCAAGTGGGTCTATGAAGTAGAAAAACTTGACAGCAAAGGAAAAAATCCGGGCGTGGCTCTTGGTGGTGTACAGCTACTAAGATAGTGTTTCTTCTAAACTAAAAAAACCAGCATATATATGCTGGTTTTTTTATAGAATCTTATTCAGTCACTCTTCCTGTTTCGTTTAACTTAATACTCGAATGAAGCTGACTCAAAAAATCACTCTGCGGCCTAACCTATATAACTATTGTAGCCTGTATAACACCCCATAAATTACTGTAACCTGTATAGTCGGAGCCTGTATAGTTAGTGGTTTTCGAAAAGACTAAGCAGGTTGAGCAACAAAGCTTTCTCGTTCAAGTTCACTTTGCATGTTTTTTCCATCCTTGTAGGTCGCGGCAATTGAAACGAACTCTTGTTCGACGGCCAGAAAAGCTTGGACAATTTGCGGGTCAAAATGGGTCCCATTGCCCTCCAAGATAATCTGTTTCGCTTGCTCATGAGTAAAGGCTGGCTTGTAGACTCGCTTCGATATTAATGCGTCATAAACATCGGCCAATGCCATTAAGCGGCCGGATAGAGGAATATCTTCCCCAGACAGTTGGTTGGGATAACCGCTGCCATTCCATTTCTCGTGGTGAGTGAGAGAAATCTCTTTCGCGACTCTTAAGAAAGAACTGCTTCCTAATTGCTTTTCTGCAATAGATAACGCTTCGGCGCCAATAGCAGGGTGACCTTTCATTATCTCAAACTCTTCATCCGTCAGTTTGCCCGGTTTTAGCAGCACACTGTCAGGTACTCCAACCTTACCTACATCATGCAGTGGGGCAGATTTATAAAGCAGCTCGATATAGTTGGGTGTTAATAAGATCGCGTGAGCTTCAGATTTGCTGAGCTCCAGTGCGAGTACCTTTACGTATTCTTGAGTTCGTAAAATATGGGCGCCAGTTTCATTGTCTCGAGATTCAGCTAGTGCAGATAAGCTAACAATCGCGACGTCACGTGTGGTTTTTACTTCGTCTTGAGCGTTTTCGAGGCTATCAAGCATGGTATTGGTCATAGATGCTATTGACCCAAGCTCGTTGTAGCTGAATATAGGTAAGCGAACGCCTGGCTCACCATTAGTTACTTTACTTAATGCGTGCTCTTGGCTTAGAAGAATACGTCTAATCAGCTGGCTCCATAGAGTCATGATGGTTATCGCGTATCCACCTAGTACAACCGCCAAATAAATGAACTCTTTGATCACGCTGATCTTGCCCGTACCATCTAGCAAACGGCTGGGGTTGTGTTCTAGCCAGAAGATGTCTTTGACGGCCACCATAGTCAGCATGGTGGTCAGTGTTACCAGAAGCACGATGACCAAACCAATCATTTGTTTAACCAGTGAACTTCTTTCACCTATCAGGTGGAAGTCAAATTGCCCAGTCATCTCCATTTCATCTATTTGGCTAAGCTTCGCTTTCAATTGAAGAATGGTTCCGGTAAAGAAACCGAATAGACTCATACCAAACAGAACTTTCAAGTTACTGTCTATCGTGAATTCGTAGCTTAGGTTGTAGTAGAGCGCGAAAGGAATACTCGCGGCAAAGAACAACATAGTATCGAGTTGTGCAAATCGACCTTGTTTGACTAAGGTGTGTTGCGATAGCAAATAATGACGCGCTAGCCACAATAAGATAAAGACACTACTGACTTGGGTGAAAATTTCTAACGTCGTTAAGCTTTCGAGCATCGGGCATACCCGACTGCCGTAGGTGCCAAATAGCACGCCAGCGATGACGTATAATTGAGTCGTTAGCGATTGATTGTAATTTGAAGTATCCATCGATAAGCCTTTGTTCATTTTCATCTTAAGGTCTCGCAACTATTCCTAAGTTTACGAATACGTATTTTGTGTATTAATTCACGAGGCTGGTAGGTATGTATGGCTAGTATAGCGAGTGTGAATAAGGTCGGGGATTCTATCGATAGCTTTTGTTGAATGATACAAAAAATTGGTTTGTGTTAGATAATTGTTAGCTAGATGGGTGTTATTACGGCAGTTTTTATGAAGGCACTTGAATAGTCCCGGTTGAAATACGAGACTATTCAGTCGATATATTTGAGTAAAGTCGAGAGTGATTGACGACTACTTACCTCTAATCAAATTACTTTTTCAGATTGATTTCAGATTCAATTGAGTTGGTTTCAATGTCTGGGTGAGATGCTAGTTTGTCTGATGCCCATTGGTTTAGGTGTTTCAGAATAGCAGACACCGCGTGTTTCTCAGTTGGTGCTTGATCTTGATCGACGTCGATCTCCTGCTTTGGATGTGAGCCTGTTGCATCTTCAGCGATATGGAGCCAGTCTGGGTGCCAGTAATATGGCTGGCCACTCGGTGTTGTCCAACTATGAACACCGTTTGACTCTCCTTTATAACTTAACTGGTCTGCTTCTATTTTTTTCATTTTTATCTCGCATGTTTTTTGGATTACATCAAATTATAGAGGCGTAGAACGAACTTGGCTCTCGCCTTGGTTACAAACTTAGCAAAGCATACAAAGTTATCTGTGAACCAATTCACACTATTATAGAAATTAGGCTCAATCATATGGATAGCAGCAATAGTTGTTAACGTTAGTGATAAAATCTCAGGCTTATTAGAATTTCTCTAGGTAGTACAATTAGATGGCGCGTTATGAAGAGCTTGCAAAGGATATTCGAACTCAGATAGCGAACAACACGTGGCGTTCAGGAGAAAAGATCCCTTCCGTCCGCATGAGTTGTCGCAATTACAGCGTCAGCAATAGTACTGTCTTACAAGCCTACCAATTGTTAGAAAGTGAAGGGTGGATCATCGCTAAGCCTCAGTCGGGCTACTTTGTTGCACCACGTGTGGACGGCGTTGATTATGAACTGCCGTTAGTACACAAAAAGAAAGCCATTAATGATCGCTTATTCGACTTTTTGAAATCGAGTTCGGCAGAGGGGGTTATTCCTTTTGGATCAGCATTCCCAGATCCTGACCTTTTTCCTTTGCCTACCTTGACTCGAAACCTCGCCAGTGCGGGAAGGAAGATGACAGGTGCTAGTGTGATCAATAATCTGCCACCGGGCAGTGAGTCCCTAAGAAGACAAATCGCTCAACGTTACCTGCAGCAAGGTATTACCGTCAACCATCAAGATATCGTGATTACTTCTGGTGCGATGGAAGCGCTTAACTTGAGCCTTCAAACTGTAACCAAGCCCGGTGACTACGTTGTGATTGAATCTCCCGCTTTCTATGGTGCTCTGCAAGCTGTCGAGAGGTTAGGACTCAACCCTATCGAAGTGGATGTTTGTCCAATCAATGGATTGAATATTGAGCAGTTTGAAAGCGCACTACAAAACCAGGATGTGAAAGCGTGTTGGCTGATGACGACGTTTCAAAACCCGACAGGGACAAGTTTGTCTGAAGATGCGAAGCGCCGAGTGGTTGAGGTTGCTGAACAATACAAGACTTATATTATCGAAGATGATGTTTACGGCGACCTATATTTCGAAGGGCATAAACCTAAACCGCTAAAAGCATTTGATAAAACAGACTCAGTGTTGCTATGCGGCTCTTACTCTAAGAGTTTATGTCCTGGCTATCGTGTTGGTTGGGTGGTGAGTTCGCGTTTTAATGATGCGATTCAAAAACTTCAGCTTCTTTCTACGCTGTCGAGTAGTGCTCCTGTGCAGCTTGGCGTCGCGCACTTCTTGACACACGAAAGCTACGACAATCACCTTCGTAAATTGCGTAAAAATCTTCTAATGAGAAAAAAGCGATTTATAGAGGTCATTAAGCAATATTTCCCACATTCCATCGAGATAGAAGACCCTGCTGGTGGTTACTTCGTGTGGGTACGGTTCTCTCCTCACTTCGATAGCCAACAATTCCATCAACTCGCAATTGCTCAGGGGATCAGCGTCGCTTCAGGCGATCTGTTTAGTGAGCAGGGCAGAGTAGATAACGCGATCAGATTGAACTTCTCTTATGAACTCACAGCAGAGAAAGAGCAAGCGCTGCTCTTACTTGGTAAACTTGCGCATCAACTTACGCACTCGTAAAACCGTAAGTCACTCATAAAAAAGACAATGATTCCAACTGTACGGACTGATTCCGATGCAACTGTACGCCTTCTTGACCAACGAGTTGTGATTCAATATCGATAGACCAAATATTGGAGATACCGTTATGTTGAAAATGACTATGGGTAACGAAGTTAAGTTGATTATCGTTGCTATTGTGTGTGCACTTCTGTTAATCCTCGGCCACGTACTACTGGCAAAAGCATTCGCTGATATGGCATGGGCAGAATACACGACTGCCGCCATCCCATTCGTTATGATGGCAATCTGCGGTCTCGCGATAAAATACGCTATCGACCAAGATGTCGACTAAGTTTTTGAGTACACAAAAATGATCTTTCAGAGCCCCTCCATGATTTGGTGGGGCTTTTTCGTTGTATACATGAAACGAACTTGCATAGGTATCGCTGTTATCGTCGTGAAATAAAAATTCTTAATGACATACAATTACTATCCATACCTATTGTAAGCATATGTAAGGAGCGTCGAGTCACTACTTGGAAAGTAAATCACCTTTAGTCAAAAGCTTGGCAAACGCCATTTATCATCATTAACTATTGGTATGGTTGGGTTTATAGTTATTCGTGCCAACTATCAGTCGGTGAGGTTTGAATCGTGATGAACAAAGCCCTTACAGCACCTTACATTTTCAACTTATCTTTAGCCTACAATTACTTGGAACTAATACTGAGGCGAAAATATGAGATTAAAATGTGCAAAATTGAACCTCTGCATGTTGGCATTGCTAACAACCAATGCAGCGGCCAGTGAGGTTGAGGTCGATTTAAATAAATTAAGTAATGTTTCAGAAATTGGTACAGATACTTTGTCGATCGCTAGTGAGTTCATCGGTTATGAACTTAATGATGGCAAGTATCGTTACGCAAGAGACGTTGACTTGAACGGTTTAGATTGGGTTTTCTTGTATGGAGAGCATCAAAGAAAAGATAAACCCAATAGTGCTTTAATTGGTGACGTAAACGTTATTGGTGAATTACGACAAGTTTCTAATTCAGAGACCAAAAACGCAATTGGTAACCGTTATTACTGGCAGGGTGGTGATTCTACAGATTACAACCAAGAGCTAGCTTTTTCTGGTTTACTTGTCGGCACTAGTGGTTTCTCTTTTGACGTTCAGCCAGGTAAAGGCGGGCGATTTTCTGTAGAGCTTTATACACACAATTGGCTCTCTTCTGCTGATGTAACCGCATGTGTTAAAAAGCAATGTATCACTATTAAAAATGATATTTCCTTTCACATGACCAGCGTCAAAAATACGATAGTTTTCGAATCCCAATCTCCTGATGATATCGTCGAAATCACTTATACACGTCAACATAGACAGTTCGACTTTGAAGCTAGACAGGGTTACCACGCTATTGAAGCTATCCAATTGAGAGAGGCTCAGTAACATGAAAAAAATTATTTTGGCATCAGCGATCGTTGCTACTTTTTCAGCGCAGGCGGGCATAGGCAAGATGGATCGCTCGGTTACTCAACACAAAGCGTTTGCCTTACAAACTCAATTTGATTTTGCTTGCCACATGAATGCAGGGTCGGCCACTTTAATCGACCCGTATTGGGTTATCACAGCAAATCATGTGTCAGGTTCAAAAAGTGAAGGATATGAAAATGCGGTAACTTGTTCTTCTTATGAAAAAGATAAGAATGGCAAGTACAATGTTGTTCATACGTCACGTGCGACTACTGACCCTGATGGTGAGTGGGGGGAGTATGAATTTACCGATGGTATTTACGACTTCGCTTTGGTGCGCTTAGATACGCCTATCACCGGTATCAAGCCGGCGAAGTTGCCTGAGAAAGGGATGTTTGATCATTCAGAAGTCTATGAAGTAAATAGCGTTGGCTTTGGCAACTATAACGGACGTAATGGCGGCAAAAAGTTTGTTAAGTACAACGACACAGACAAAAAATGGTTAGCTGAGTACAAACATGACCCAGTGATCATGCCTCAAAGTAACTTGCAGTGGTTAATTATCCATGGGGATTCAGGCTCTGGTATCACGATTGAGAGAGATGGTGAGTTTTATATTATTGGGGAGATAGGGCTTCAATATTATGGTGAGCTTGGTTGGCAAGATACCTTCGATGATGTTTTGGGAAGATTAGATTCGTTAAATAAAGATATGAGAGATCATGGCTTTAGTTACACGAAACCAGTAAACCTCTCTGACGTAAAGTGGACGTCAACAACTCAGAACGATATTGAAAATCTGCATGCATTTTACAGCTATTGGAACGCGGATAGTATGGATTTCAATGGCACTTACTGGACGGCGGATGGTGGTATTTATAACACCGCTTATGCGATAGAAGGGGAAAAGTACACTTTTGAAACAGTGATACCTGTAAATTCTAAAGCGCCTGCATTTGATGTGTTTGTTAATGGTAGTCAGGTCGCTCATAACATTAAAGCGGACAAAGAAAGTCTGTTTTTGAAAGTGAATGCATTTGAACAGAAAGGCGATCAGTTAGTCATTGAATTCAAGCCTCTTCAAAGTACAGGTGAAAAAATTATGCTCGATCACTTTTTGGTACGCAAGGCTGACTAATTTAGTCTGGACAGCTTAAATGAAACTTAAGCGCAATAAATAAAAGGAAGCCCTACTTATGTTAAGTAGGGCTTTTTTTACACATTGTAAAATTACTTAGTAATTAGCGTACTTTGCTTAGCATTGAATTCAAAGTTCGAAGTCTTGGTTACCGATTTGGTTACGGTCGGAGCTACGCTACCTAGCATATCTCTCTTTGTCGTTCTTTCGTAATTGACAAGTTGAACTTGGTCACCTTTGAGAGTGCTCTCTAAGCAGTTAGCAACAGTGACCAGTTTCCCTGATGCGACTTTGAACTTGATTTTTTTACAGTAGTTAATTGTGTTGACTGATGGGTCTTTAACTAGGGTAAATTGTTCATCTGCAATCTCAACTTGGATCGCGCTTTTGTTCAATTCAACCTGAACAGATGTGTGTGATGTTTCAATGCCATAATTTTCGATCATCAAACCCGTTTCAATTAAGGGCTTAGGAGCGACACGGTACTTATCATCGGACCTATATGCTGTATTTATTGTGTCCGTTTTTGAGTTATAGACAGTCGTCGGCTGAGTTGATGTAGCTTTGAATACATACGATTTGGTAACAGGATCTAGTTTACCATTACCCTTTAAGTAGGTTATTAACTCATCTCGGTTTGATACATTAAATTGCTTGAATAATAGTGAAGAGACATGATCAAGTGCATATACACTTTTTCTCACGTGGTTTTCAACCGCTACAGCTTTCAGGCTATCACTAACAACGTCTAACAGGTTGTTGTTCAAAAGGCTGTTTTTAGGAGTGTAATTTGCTCGTAGGTCTTTTGTAACACCCGTCATTACAGACGCCAAACCATACTTAGATACTTCAGCAGGAGTCATATAATGCATTCCTTGAGCCGGAGCAGCTTTCAGTGTAAACCAGTAGAAGCCGCTCGGATCTGGTAATCCCATCTTTTTATAATAATCAATGTAGGGTTTATGCTCACTATGACCAACAGGCAATGAAGCCCCTTGTAAAGACCCTTGTGCCCATGAGTGAACGCCTAATCGAGCACCTGGTTCAATCGTTCTTTTCACACCCGCAGCGAAAAGGTCAGTTCCCCCCGAAGCGACATGTCCAATAGAGCTAATGTACGTGTCTAATTTTTTCGCTCTTACTTTGTACGCTAGTTGAATGTTGGCATCATCATTCATAGAGCCACCCATATCGATGAAGTTCAGCGTTTTTGTATTCGGGTGAGCTTTGATCATATCGTCAAATGCTTTGGGGCTACCACTACATGCAACGCCATTGACACTCGCTATTGTACCCTTAATCTTGAAAGTTAAGGCTGTATCCCCTTGTAAGGGTTGCGAACATTTAGAGATAAATACCACTGGCTTTTGCGTTGGCTTAACTGTTGGTTTTTTCGCGGGAGTCGATGAGCCTCCTCCGCCACATCCAGTTAAAGTGATTAGTAGAGCTGCAGATAAAATGCTTGTTTTCATTGGGGTCCCTAAAAATTTATATTCACAAATTAATTAGTAAGAAGAATAATTTATACAGGACATCAATACTGTATGACTTTGTCAGGTGTTCATTACATAAAATTACAGTGCTTAACTATATGATTTTGATTTGTTGATTTGTTATCTTCGCGTCTAACCGCTTTTGAATCGAGAATACGCAGGAGAATTTGTGGGTGGGGAAGGGAGGTTGTGGGTAACGGAAATAATCTCGGGGAATAAAAAAACCTCCGTATATACGGAGGTTTTTATCTATTTAATTATCTATCTATATGACTTCTTTGAAAGAAGAAAGCTGAGATTAGAAGTTAGCAGAGCGTGGTGTACGTGGGAACGGGATAACGTCACGAACGTTGCCCATACCTGTTACGTAAGACACTAGACGCTCAAAGCCAAGACCGAAGCCAGCGTGAGGCACTGTGCCGTATTTACGTAGGTCGCGGTACCAGCTCATGTGCTCAGGGTCGATACCCATACCAATCATGCGCTCGTCTAGAATGTCTAGACGCTCTTCACGTTGTGCACCACCGATGATTTCACCGATGCCTGGTGCAAGTACGTCCATTGCTGCAACTGTCTTGCCGTCGTCGTTTAAGCGCATGTAGAAAGCTTTGATGTCTTTCGGGTAGTTCTTAACGATAACAGGTGCTTTGAAGTGCTCTTCAGCTAGGTAACGCTCATGCTCAGAAGACATGTCGATGCCCCACTCAACGTCGAATTCAAATTTCTTACCAGAATCTAGTAGGATTTGGATTGCGTCAGTGTAGTCAACTTGTGCGAAATCAGCGTCTACGAATTGCTCTAGACGAGTGATTGCTTCTTTGTCGATGCGAGAAGCGAAGAACTCAAGGTCGTCGCGGCGCTCTTCAAGAACAGCAGCGAAAACGTACTTAAGCATGTCTTCAGCCAGTTTCGCTACATCGTCAAGGTCTGCAAATGCAACTTCAGGCTCAACCATCCAGAACTCAGCTAGGTGGCGGCTTGTGTTTGAGTTTTCAGCACGGAACGTAGGACCGAACGTGTAAACCTTGCTTAGTGCACAAGCGTAAGCTTCAGCATTAAGTTGGCCAGATACTGTTAGGAAAGTTTCTTTACCGAAGAAATCTTCATTGAAGTCAACTTTGCCTTCGTCAGTGCGAGGTAGGTTTTCCATGTCTAGCGTAGATACGCGGAACATTTCACCAGCGCCTTCTGCATCAGATGCAGTGATAAGCGGAGCTGAAGTCCAGAAGAAACCTTGCTCGTGGTAGAAACGGTGAATCGCTTGAGATAAACAGTTACGTACACGTGCTACTGCGCCGATCACGTTCGTACGTGGGCGTAGGTGAGCAACTTCACGAAGGTATTCGATAGAGTGACGTGTCTTAGCCATTGGGTAAGTGTCAGCGTCTTCAACCCAGCCTACAACTTTAACGTCAGTTGCTGCTAGTTCGAAGTCTTGACCTTTCGCCGGAGACTCAACAATCTTACCTGTTACTTCAACAGAGCAGCCAGTTGTTAGCTTTAATACTTCGTCTTCGTAATTATTAAGATTATTAGGAACCACGGCCTGAATCGGGTCGAAACAAGAGCCGTCATAAATGGCAAGGAAAGAGATTCCAGCTTTGGAATCACGACGTGAACGGATCCAGCCGCGAACAGTTACTTCACTGTCTACCGCTAGCTTGCCGCCAAGTACGTCTGTTACAGGCGCGTAAGTCATGTTGATTTCATTCTCCATTGAGGGACAAATTCAACTCAAAGTCTCTGGCATTGCTGCAAATAAACATACATTTGCACAATAATTAGCCGAAACATTAAGTTGTATAAACTTTTTAAATCGATTGAACATATTACCTGTCATACCGACAGCTTCAACCTTTATTCTTGCTTGGTGAAAGAAATATTGTGTCTACTGAGCAGAAATACCTTTTAGGGTGTGTTTTTTGTTCGATTTGGCTTTCTGTTTGGTATTTGTTTGAGTGCTAAGGAGGTGCGCTAGCGCTAATGGTTAAGTATTCTTCAATACCTTGTAAATCGATGTGAGCAGAGTGATTGAAATGACATGAACTGAAGTTGATTACAACATAGAGCTGGCTGAAATCGAGTCCGCTAGCGGTTTTTGGCCGGATTAAGAAGCGTTAATATTCGAAACCTTTGTTTGCAATATTGGTCGTGTGATTAAAGTGGCACTCACTCTATATTGTCAGCCATTCTGACCTGTGTAGGACAAACGCGATAAAAAAAAGCACAGGTGTTGATTTCATTCTACTAAACAATCACCCACTAAAGGAGTTTAATGTTCACGTGTTAATTACGCCGCCTTAACCCCTGCATTCTCTCTACACCCGCACTTTTCGAGCGCTCGCTCATTCAAGAAAAACAGTCGATCAAATTATGTCTCAACAAGGCAGGACTGGCTGTACAAGTAAAAGAGAATTACATGCTTAATTATTTAAAAAAACGCTGGTTATCAAACGTTAAAGGAGATTCATTATCTGGGATTGTGGTTGCACTCGCATTGATCCCTGAAGCCATCGCATTTTCAATTATTGCAGGCGTTGACCCTAAAGTAGGGCTCTATGCCTCGTTCTGTATTTGTGTCGTCACTGCTTTGGTTGGCAGTCGTCCGGGAATGATTTCCGGTGCAACAGGCGCTATGGCGCTATTAATGGTCACCTTGGTGAGAGAACACGGGCTAGAGTATCTACTCGCAGCGTCATTTCTTGCTGGCGTCATTCAAATCGCGGCTGGATACCTTAAGCTTGGTAATCTGATGAATTTCGTTTCCAAATCGGTGATTACTGGGTTTGTTAACGCGCTCGCTATTCTTATCTTTATGGCTCAGCTCCCTGAGTTGATCAACGTCCCTTCGAGCGTTTACGTGTTAGTCGCTTTGGGTTTGGCGATCATTTATCTGCTTCCTTATTTTCCCAAGTTTGGTCGTGCGATACCTTCTCCATTGGTCGCTATTGTTGCCCTGACAATCATTAGTTTGTTATTTGGTTTAGATGTCAGAACGATTGGCGATATGGGCAAGCTTCCCGATTCACTGCCGGTATTCTTGATTCCTAATATCCCATTCACGTTCGATACGCTTGCAACCATCCTGCCATACTCTATCGCTCTATCTCTGGTTGGCTTACTGGAATCTTTGATGACAGCGACCATAGTCGATGATCTGACCGATACTGAAAGCAATAAAAACAATGAGTGTAAAGGGCAGGGAGTAGCGAACATCGTTGCCTCACTATTTGGTGGTATGGCGGGGTGTGCGATGATCGGTCAGTCGATCATTAACATCAAATCAGGTGGCTTAACCCGATTATCCAGTATGATCGCTGGGGTTGTTTTGTTGCTAATGGTGGTGTTTGTTTCTGATTGGTTGAAGCTGATACCGATGGCGGCTTTAGTGTCTGTGATGATCATGGTTTCAATCGGCACGTTTTCATGGCGTTCTGTTGTTGAACTTAAAGATCACACGCTCCCTACTAATGTGACGATGCTAGCGACCGTAGCGGTGGTGGTGTTTACGCACAATCTCGCGATAGGTGTTGCAGTTGGCGTGGTGTTGTCAGCTTTGTTTTATGCGCATGCCAGCAAGTCGATGGTCTTTATATCTGATGAAGTGGTGACTAACGAACTGCACACCACCCATCGAGTAAAAGGCCATGTCTTTTTTGCTTCTTCAGATGCGTTTGTCGATCTATTTGACTATGACAAGGCCACGTCTTTAGTGACGATCGATATATCGGATGCATCGTTCCTAGATAACACGTCGGTTGAGGCGCTTGATAAGGTCGTGTTTAAGTTCCGAAAAAAGGGTGCTTATGTAGAGGTCGCAGGAATGGATACCGTGAGTGCGAATCTGATATTCAAGCACGCGATGTACCACAAGCATAAAGATTTAACCGCGGTTTCCATTACGCACTAATCGTGGTTTAAGGTGCTCTTAAAATCTTAAAATCTTAAAATCTTAAAATCTTAAAGCCCGAACTAGACATTGTTATGAAGATAAAGCGCTCATCTTTGAGCGCTTTTTTGTTGATGTCGCTAGGGGAGTTCTAACGGCCTATGACTGACCTTTATCGTTGGTATTTGAGTTCGATAAGGTGAATTGGTTGATAAGAGATTCAAGGTGATCCGACAGCTCTTCTAAATCATTACTGATTCCACGAGTTTCAGCTGCAGACTGCGATGTGTTGTCGGCGTGAGAAGTGATGGTTTCAACTTTTTGTTGCACATCTTGGGTTGCTTGTGTGGTGGATTGCGTCTGTTGCTGAATATTTTGTGCATGAGCTAACACTTGTTTCATTTCTTCAACGACACCGTTCATTTCAACGGACAGTGCGTCGATATCTGTCGAGCTTTGATGTGCTTGTTCGCAAACGAGGTCAGCAGAATTCAGCGATTCTTCACTGCCTTGTTGGAACTGATGAATGATAGACTCAATACTGCCAGTAGCCTCTGCCGTTCGTGATGCAAGATTACGAACTTCATCTGCCACTACCGCAAAGCCGCGACCTTGTTCTCCCGCTCGAGCCGCTTCAATCGCTGCATTCAAGGCTAGAAGGTTGGTTTGGTCGGCAATGCCACGAATCACACTCAATATTGAAGAGACTTCTCCAGTTTGCTCATTAAGTGTTTGTATCTTGTGTTTCACTTCTTCGATACTGCTCACTAGATTCTTAATCTCACTACTTGCATCATGTGCTTGGTTAGCACTCTTACAAGCCACATCTGAGGTGTGATTGATGAGTTCTGACGCGGTTAAAGTGGCTTGTTCTACATTGACCTGTTGTGCTTGTATTCCTTCGACATTGTTTTGCACTTCTGTGGTTTCGTTTTGTTGATCGCTGGCGGCTTGCTCGGTAATTTGAGCAACGCTAGTCAGTTGATTGGCTGACGCATTCAGTTTGTGCGAAGTATCTTGTACCTTTTCTAAGCTGTTAGAAACGGTTCCCATGAACGAGTTGATGGCGTTAGCCAGCGTGCCAATCTCATCTTTACTTTGTTCGGGCAAACGAGTGGACAGGTTTTTATCGCTGCTTACTTGGGTCATAAACCGCGAAGTCTGTTGAAGAGGGCGAACGATAATCTTACGAATTAATCCCATCGTAAGAACAAACCCGGCGAAGGAGATAACCGCCATAATGCCTATAGCAGCCATGGTTTGAGTGTTGATCAGCGCGTTAACGTGGCTGAGGTTATATTCTAGGCGAATCGCGCCTAATACTTCACCTTCTGGTGCCATATGACATGCCACACAATTGGTGCCGCGATAGTTCTCGCTCGACTTCATTGGCAGAGCAATAACCAAGCCTTTACCCCAATCGGCAGAAAAGGGTTCGATAACAGTTTCGCCTGCTAGCGCTCGTTTATCGATATCATCAATAGGTGTTTGGTTGTCATTGCCAGGTCCGTACAATTTGCTCACTGCATCGGCGCGCAGTACACGAACATTTTCAATGCCTTCTTGCGCTAACGCTTTCTGACGAAGGGTCTCTTTTTGTGCCATGGTGCCAGTCAGCATCATCATATTAAGGCTATCGAAATAGTTGCTTGCCTTATCGTGAAGCTGCTCACTTAACACCGAGTTTACAAGTTGCTTTTGCTGCGAATATTGAAAGTAAGTCGATATTGCAAGCAAGAAAGTGAACACAATGGCGAGGGCTACTAGGATTTTAAAGGTGATTGTTGAGCGCATAAGGTGTTTGTTTTTATTAAGTATAATGACATGCATACTTTACGTGTAAGCGGCTCTACCACCTATGGGGTATAACCGATTGTGTGACCACACTCCGGTTGTGGTTATGTTTCTGTGATGTAGCGGGTTTGTTTCTCATTTGGCGAGAGGGTTAAGCGTATGGTGATTTTCAAGCCATCTTTATATGTGTTTTATTGTGACTTAAGTGAGTGGCTAGCAACAAGCTCCCTCCTTGCAGCTAATAAGGCCGTACAGTGGTGATAGAACTTGTAGTGTGTATTGGTTTTACGTAATATTGCGTGTCATTTTTTTAGCCTGAGAAACACAATGAGAACTGAGTTATACAAAGAGTTTATGTTTGAAGCAGCCCACCATCTTCCACACGTGCCAGAAGGGCATAAGTGCGGTCGTTTGCATGGTCACTCTTTTCTTGTTCGTTTGTACGTAGAAGGCGAAGTTGACCCGCATACAGGTTGGGTAATCGACTTTTCTGAAATTAAAGCTGTATTCAAACCAATTTACGCCCGTTTAGACCACTACTACCTAAACGACATTGAAGGTTTAGAAAACCCGACAAGTGAAGTATTGGCTAAGTGGATCTGGAATGAACTTAAACCAAGCTTGCCACTTTTGAGCAAGGTTGAGATTAAAGAAACATGTACAGCGGGTTGTATCTACCGCGGTGAATAAGGTTTCGATGCTGTAGTTTGTGATGCTAAAGTCTTCGATGCTGTAGATTTCAAAGATACAGCTATCAAAGATACAGCTATCAAGGCAACAGTCTTCAATACTATAGCTTTCAAGGTTATAGCCTTAAAAGCTATAATCGAACGAAAGGCGCTTACAAGAGCGCCTTTTTTGTAGCTGTCATATATGTTTGGGTGCTCTTTATACAAGCTTTGTTGTTAATGGGGTGGGGGGGTATAGTTCCGCTTTTTATTAATAATGATTATTGTTTTACGCGGTTTGGTGGTCGATTTGTATCCAAATGGCTGTTTTGTTCAATTTAATAGCAAAAAATGTGGTTATAGCGTTGTGTTTCAAAGCTCATTCGATAAGATGAAAATACCTCTAATGACAGAGGTAGGGCAGCAATGGATGCGCTGCTTCAAATACTATGGAATGTGACTTAATTATTGGACACATACATGAAATTCAAGATTACATCGCCGATTATTGAACCTACAGAAGGTTCACCACATCACTTAACGCAAACTCACGCTTCTCGTTTTACCTCTTTTAAGACAAGCTCCCCTTTGAACACCTTGTTCGACAACATCTCTGCACGCTTTTTTACTGCTTATCGCTCCTATTGTTATTCGTTTTATAACTTTATTTCTATCTGAACTCCTTTGTCATCCGCTTGATGTACGAAGACTCACACCTATAAAAACTAAACAAATAAGTTAAAAACAATGAATATTAAAATGATGGGTAGCTCCCTAATTATCGCTGGTACCGCTCTCGGTGCTGGTATGCTTGCGATCCCAATGGTATTAGCTCAATTTGGATTGCTTTACGGCACACTGCTGATGGTTCTGATCTGTTTCGGCACCACTTACGCAGCATTATTACTTCTAGAAGCGACCATCAAAGCCGGTGGCGGTCTAGGGTTGAACTCTATTGCTCGAAAAACTCTGGGCAAACAAGGGCAGTTGATTACCAACGGCCTACTTTACGCGCTATTGATTTGCCTATTGATGGCTTACATTTTGGGCGCGGGCGACTTGCTGAGCAAGTTGCTGTCTAACTTTGGCGTTGAACTCACCGCGACCACGAGCCAAGTCGTGTTTACGTTACTTGCTGGTGCTGTAGTCGCAAGTGGCACCGGAGTGATTGATAAACTCAACCGTGCATTGTTCTTCGTGATGCTTGCTAGCTTGTTTGCAACCATGGTGTTCTTAGCGCCGAGCATCACGCAAGAAAACTTGGTGCAGGTAACCAGTCATGACCACGTCGATCTAATCAAAACCAGTGCCATCCTGTTTACGAGCTTTGGCTTTATGGTTGTGATTCCAACCTTGGTTTCTTACAACCACGAAGCGACAGACAAACAGCTGCGTAACATGGTGATCGTCGGTTCTCTGATCCCATTAGTGTGTTACTTATGTTGGTTGTTTGCTGTGGTCGGTAACTTGAGCGAAGAGCAATTTAGAAGCTTTAAGAACGTATCAGATTTGATGGCGGCTTTTGAGGCTCAGTCTCATTGGGTGGGTAACGTTCTGTCTACCTTCACGGGCTTGGCGTTGTTGACCTCTTTCTTTGGTGTGGCGATGGCGTTGTTCAACCAGAACAAAGACATGTTCAACCAAAATACAGCGGTAACGTACTGCATTAGCTTTATCTTGCCGTTAGCGGGTTCATTGCTTGCTGCAGACAAGTTCCTACAAGTGCTGAATTACGCAGGTATCATCTTGGTGATCCTAGCGGTGTTTGTTCCTCTGGTGATGGTTCACAAGCAGCGCTTCATGAAAGTTGCTGATGATAGATACCGAGCAGAAGGTGGCAGCGCAATGATGTTGTTCTCACTGCTGTTTGGTTGCTTCCTGCTTATCTCACAAGTGATCTAGTTCTTTGGCCCATTATCTAAGATGCAAATCGAGCATCTTAGATATAAGTGGCCGGAATTTAGATAGAAAAAAAGGAACGCATCGGCGTTCCTTTTTTATTATTTGCTCGTTACCAAGCAAGCTGTGTTAGAGGCTATTAGCAAACTAATGTTAATTAACAAACAACCTTAACAGCCAAACCACCTTGAGAAGTCTCACGGTATTTAGCGTTCATGTCTTTACCGGTTTCTAGCATTGTTTCGATAACTTTATCTAGAGAAACAGTCGGAGCAGAAGAGCGACGAAGTGCCATACGAGTCGAGTTGATTGCTTTAACTGCAGCAATACCGTTACGCTCGATACATGGAACTTGTACTTGGCCAGCAACTGGGTCACACGTTAGACCTAGGTTGTGCTCCATGCCGATTTCTGCAGCCATACATACTTGCTCTGGGCTACCACCCATAAGCTCAGCAAGACCAGCAGCAGCCATAGAACATGCCACACCAACTTCACCCTGACAGCCAACTTCAGCACCAGAGATAGAAGCGTTACGCTTGTAAAGACCACCGATCGCGCCAGACGCTGCGAAGTAACGGATGTAATCTTTCTCTGTCACTGTTTGGATGAACTTATCGTAGTAAGCCAATACAGCAGGGATGATGCCACACGCGCCGTTTGTTGGTGCCGTTACTACACGACCGCCCGCTGCGTTTTCTTCGTTTACTGCGAAAGCAAACATGTTCACCCAGTCAACAACCGTCATTGGATCGTTAGTTGTTTTTTCTGACGTGATCAGTTGTTGGCGAAGTGCTGCTGCACGACGAGGTACACGCAGTGGACCAGGCAGGATACCTTCAGTATTCATACCGCGATCCATACACTTACGCATCGTTTTCCAGATGTTAGCGAAGTAAGTGCGAGACTCTTCGTCTGAGTGGAAAGCCGCTTGGTTTTTCATAACCAGTGTACTGATAGAAAGACCACTTTCTTTACACTGATTAACCAGCTCTTCCGCTGTTGTGAATTCGTATGGTGCTTTAATTGGGTTTTCTTCTTCTTTGCCGAAGTTCTCTTCGTCAACGATGAAACCACCACCAATTGAGTAATACGTTTTTGAATATGCGACTTCGTCATCAACCCAAGCATGAATGCTCATGCCATTCTCGTGTAGAGAAAGGTTGCTAGTGTGGAAGTTCATTCCGCCGTCGCGAGGGAACGAAACAGTATGACAGTGCATACCGACAGGTAGACGTTCAGTTTCTTCTACTCGAGCAATGAAGCCTGCAATAGAATCAATATCAACACGCTCAGGAGTATTGCCAGCAAGACCCATGATGATTGCGATATCTGTGTGGTGACCTTTCCCTGTCAGTGATAGTGATCCATATACGTCCACGGTGATTTTAGTGATGTCGCGCAATTTTCCCATTGAACGTAGGTCATCAATAAATTCTTTACCCGCTTTCATTGGTCCAACTGTATGTGAGCTCGATGGACCAACACCGATTTTATAGATATCAAATACACTAATCATAGCGATTACCTCAAAAAGAGAGCCTCCCAAGGGGAGTAGGGAGGCTCATTTATTATCATTATATTTTTTGTCTAACCTCGCCATATAAGATGAATGTCATCTTATAAAAAGGGCTTGAGATTAAAGAGCGCCGTAGATTACAGAACTAATAGCCGCTAGACCACATAAAGCTGTAAAGATTTGCACAGGTGCTGAAGTTTTGTACTTAGCCATAGCTGGTACTTTGTTCATTGCGAATACAGGCATTAGGAACAGGATAGCTGCAATCATTGGAGCACCCATTGTTTCAATCATACCTAGGATGCTTGGGTTAACTACCGCAACAATCCAAGTTGTAACAACGATGAACGCTAGAGAAGCTTTCTCAATCGTGCTGATTGAAGAACCAGAGCGAGACTTGATTAGACCAACAAGACCTTCATGAGCACCTAGGAAGTGACCGAAGTAGCTAGAAGTGATTGCTGCGAACGCTACTAGAGGACCCATGTAAGAGATAAGTGGAGACTCGTGAACGTTAGCTAGGTAAGAAAGTACAGAGATGTTTTGAGATTGCGCTGTTGCTAGTTGCTCTGGAGATAGAGAAAGTACTACAGAGAAAACGAAGAACATTACAAAACCCATCAGCATCATTGCTGCGCCACCAGTGATCGCGTCAGTTTTCTTAACCGCGTCTTCACCGTATACACGACGTTGCTCTTTAGAGAACTGTGAAATGATTGGGCTGTGGTTGAAAGAGAACACGATGATTGGAATCGCAAGCCAGATAATAGAAGGCATTGCTGACCATTC
This sequence comes from Vibrio tasmaniensis 1F-187, assembly GCF_000272405.2. Lineage (GTDB taxonomy): Bacteria > Pseudomonadota > Gammaproteobacteria > Enterobacterales > Vibrionaceae > Vibrio > Vibrio tasmaniensis_A. The sequence goes on along the minus strand of NZ_AJZM02000378.1, from coordinate 26,531 downwards.
TGGGCTTGTTTCCATCATTGAAGTGTTCCAATCAGGAACTAGGTAGAAAGACAATGCTAGTAGGATGAATACTAGTGGGTAAACCATTGCTGAAGTTGCTTTAAGCATCAGCTCTTTACCGAATACAACACCTGCTGTCATAGCAAGGATAAGTGCACCAGAAAGAAGAGGACGAGGAATAGATTCCATGCCCATTTGGTTTACTAGGAAAGAGTCAACTGTGTTTGTAATACCAACACCGTAGATAAGAACGATTGGGTAGATAGCGAAAAAGTAAGCGAAAGTAATAAGGTTCGCGCCAGTCTTACCGAAGTGTTCTTCAACTGTGTCTGTAATATCTGCTTCAGGGTTCTTAGAAGACAGTACGAAACGAGCTAGAGATTTGTGTGCGAACCAAGTCATTGGTGCCGCGATTAAAGCTAGGATAACTAGTGGCCAAAAACCACCCGCACCAGCTTTGATTGGAAGGAATAGTACACCAGCGCCAACTGCTGTACCGAATAGTGATAGACACCAGGTAAAATCTTTATAGTTAAACTTGCTTGTATCTGTAACGGCATTTGCCGAAGAAGTTGTTGTGTTCATGTTAAATTACTCATTTTTTGGGAACAGGAAATAAGTCGGGGCTAATTCTGCAGAATTTTCTTCTACAAAAAATAGATCTAAATCATGTAATGAAACGGCGTGTCACATGATATGCGAAAAACGGATTTTTGATCACGAAAATAGCGTGCCACAGGTGATTTATGCTCATGCTTGCTATTAGTTTATCTTATGCGAAAGGCGGGGTTGTACAGAATTATACCAGGGAAACGTTTGCGTAAAATTGGATTAATAAATCTGTTCCATGGAAAAGGCTGTGTTTGTTAACAAGGATTAAACAAAACGTAGTTTCTATGTAATTTGTTGCACTACGTGTTGCTGCAGTGATTGGATGATTTGAGCCGTAACGCCCCAAATTAGGTGCTCTTGGAAGGGCATGGCAAAAACACGATGCTTGATTTTTTTTAAGTTAACAGTGTGGCTGTGTAACTTGGCTTGGTCTAAAACATAGGTGGCGGGCACCTCAAAAATCGAAGCAACTTCGTTCTCATCGATGATGGGTTTATAGTCCGAATCGACCACTACAACAATCGGTGTAACTAAAAATTTACTAATGGTACTCAAAGTAGGTAATTGCCCAACAATTTTAACCTGATCCGATCGAATTCCGACCTCTTCGTGAAGTTCTCTAAGTGCGGTGAATTGCATAGAAGGATCGGAGAGTTCGTGTTTCCCTCCAGGAAAGCTGATTTGACCAGGGTGATGTTTTAAATGAGCGGTTCTTTTCGTAAAAATAACATGTAAACCATCCTCTCGTTCCACTAAGCCGACTACCACTGCTGCTTTACGCAATTGATCGTCATTGATGTGTGAAACGCGCTCAACGGATTCTGGGTGATAGCCAACGGTAGAGTTGAGCTGGAATTGTTGAAGGAAGTTATCTTTGTTCATATAAAGCCAATACATTGATTATTATGATTTTAAGTATAGTCATAACCGTGTGTTGATTACCAATTTCGAATTTGCCTTCACTTTCCTCCGTTAGTACCGGCAATAACTGGAAATAGAAGTTGCTGGGTAGCGGCGTTTTTCAAGGTAAATGTTCCCAATCTTCTAAGAGTGACGGATTTTGCTATATTTGAATATGTGTACTTCTACTAGTAAGCGTTATCCATGTCATAAATTGGGTGATGAAACGTACATTTTCTGTTTAAGAATTTGATAACAATGACTTAGTGGACCATTCTAAAAAGAAATAGAAGAAAAGGTATGAAATGAAAGGAATCATATTCACCGAATTTTTAGAGCTTGTTGAAGACAAGTTTGGGTTAGAGCTTTTGGAAGAAGTTCTAGAGATGTCAGAAGATGAAGGGATCTACACATCAGTCGGAAGTTACGACCACAAAGATCTTGTTCGATTGATTATAAACTTGAGTAAGAAAACCGATATTGATGCAGCGAGCCTGCAACGTGTTTTTGGACAATCGGTTTTTAAGAACTTACTGGCCTCATTACCGAATAAAGCGAGCCTCGCCCATAGCAACACCACTTTTCAATTTATTCAGCACGTAGAGCGTTACATTCACGTAGAAGTGAAGAAGCTCTACCCAGATGCTGAGCCTCCACAATTTAGCTTTATCACCACGACCGAAGCGCAACTTGTTTTTGACTATAAAAGCGCACGATGTATGTCTCACGTTTGTTTGGGATTAATCGAGGGGTGTGCTGACTATCATGGTGAAACCATCGTGGTAGAAATGACACCTCAGAATGATGACCAAAGTGTGGTTAGGTTTAATCTCAAAGTAGAAAAGTGATATGGATCTGGCATCTGCCCAAGAGAAAAAACTGAAACGTCAAATAGCAGCACGGAAAGCGGCTGAAGCCTTGTTGGAGCAAAAGAGTCTCGAACTGTTTGAGGCCAATCAACAGCTTGAACTTGCGTTGCGCCAATTAGAAAAGCGTTCAAATGCGAATATTCGACGGATCGAATTCCAAGAACAAATCGACAACCTGTTGATTGATTTCGGACGCGCGTTTCTGAGGAGTGATCTCGATGACGTGATGTTGTCCCAATTGACGGCGAGTGTAACTAACAGTTATCTAATTGAAGCCAGTCGCTTGGTGTTACCCCCCAATCTAATCCCTCAGTTACAAACCCATGACTATGGTGATGAAACAGTCGAGGTAATAGAGAAAGACATTCAAGAACCTCATTGGCAAGGTTGCTTGCTTACCGTGCCATTAGAGGTCGAAAAAGTGATTGTGGGCGCGTTAATCGTTCAGGTCAGGTTGTTAGATCAAGACTACGAATTCATCCAAAGCCAACTGTTGTTAGTGACGGACCTTATCTGCAGTGCGTTAACTCATCAACTTGCGATTAACCGAAATATAGAATCACGTAAACGAGCGGAAGAGTCCGAAAGGGCAACGCGTGACTTTGTCGCCATGATTAACCATGAATTGAGAACCCCACTCAATGGTCTTCTTGGTAGTGCGGAGTTGATAAGCGACACCGAACTGAGCAGTTCTCAACGTGAGATCGTGAATAACTTGAGCCAATCCGGTGAGTTTCTTAGAACCATCATTAATGACCTTCTCGATTACAGTAAAATCAATGCGGGTATGCTGGAATTAATTCCCAAAACATTTGCACTCCAAGATTTGAAAAATACCATTGATAGTATTTTTACCAATCGAGCGATTGAAAAGCAGATCCAGTTTGATGTCAATGTAACCGATGGGGTACCCAGTCACTTCTACGGTGACTTAGAGCGTATTACTCAATTGTTCGTGAACTTAATCGGCAATGCAATTAAATTCACCGATCAAGGCCATGTGAGCGTAGAGATAAAATGGCTTAACGACCAATTTATTTTTTCTGTTGAGGATAGTGGCGTTGGTATTGCTCAATCTGCTATTAAGACACTGTTTGAACCTTTTACACAGGCCGATAACTCAAGTAGCCGAAATTACGAAGGGACAGGGCTTGGTTTAGCGATTTGTCGCAAGCTAGCTGCGTTAATGAGGGGAGACATTGAGGTGAGCAGTATTGTTGGTTCGGGTACGACATTTACCATTTCACTCCCTCTTCAAGTTGTCGATACACTGGCTGAGCGCGATAGTGTCGCCAAAGGTTTTGAGTCTGAGGTTGAATTGACATTGCTTAAAGTGCTGGTGGTTGATGATATTAAGATGAACCAGATCATCATCCAACAAATGCTACGCAAATACGAAATAGAGCCAGCGATTGCCGGTAATGGTATAGAAGGGTTGGAATTAGCGTCGAATAATGAGTATGACATTGTGTTTATGGATTGCCGGATGCCAGTCATGGATGGTTTTGAAGCGACGAAGAAACTGCGAAGTTCAGGATATAGCCAACCAATTATTGCATTAACCGCTGGTACGACAAAAGAAGAGCGAGAGTTGTGTATTGAATCTGGTATGGACGATATATTGAGTAAACCCTATACCGCTAACGACTTAGTGATAATGCTGAATAAGTGGGGCTAATAAATATCATTGCCTTTGTAGTGAGTGAATATGTAACGTTATTGATTTGTCTCTAATGTCTTGAGTATATTGTCAATGTAACAAGTGAGCTGACAATGCTATACGTTCACTTACTTTATTGGTCGCTTTTATTAATTATATTAAGGAGGTTTGAAAAACTATAAAAATGGATTCGATATGAAAAAAATGATAGTGACGCTTGCTCTAATTGCACCTTTATCTGCAGTGGCTGCACAAAAAGACCCAAATGGTTTCTATATCGGAGTAGGAGCTGGTTCAACTGAACTTGATGATGGTGGTTTTGGTAAGGCCATAACTCGCAAAACCACAACAACTGAAACTGAATCACCTTCTTATAAACTCATTGCCGGTTATCAGATCAACCGTATTATTGGTATCGAAGGCCAATATACTAAATATGGAACGTCTACAACAAAAGTAGGCAGTTCAAAAGCATTCACAACAGATTTTAGTTCAATTAGCGTTGCTGCGAATGTTGGTTATACGTTCGATATTGGTCTTCGACCTTATGCACTTTTAGGTTATAGCTTTTTAAATTCAGAAATTGAAAACAGTGGTAATAATAAATACTTTGCGACTAAGTCATCAACCGTATCTGGTATAAAAATGGGGGTGGGCGTAGAGTATGCAATTCCTGCTGCACCAGCTCTAGCATTACGTGCAGGTATTGATTGGGAAGCAGCTGATATCAAAGTGAAAGATGAAAAGAACAAAGAGTTATCTAACGTTCACACACTAGGCTCATTCTATTTGGCTACAACATACACCTTCTAGACTAGTGTTATTGAAAAGCTAAGTAGGTGATTGCCCACTTAGCTTTTTTAATATTAAAGTACTTTCCAGATTGGCTTTTTAGCTGTTTTTAATAACCCGTTTTAATAAATCTAGATTAAATTTATCTATCAGCCAGTACAGGCAATATTCTACTCAGCTTATCAAGAGTCTCTTGGTACTCAGAAGCACAATCACTATCAAATACTACACCTCCTCCAGCCCAAGCATAAAGCGTATTGTTTTCTGCCACTAACGTACGAATCGTAATGCTGGTGTCCATTCTGCCATTACGGCTGATATAACCAATGCTACCGCAATACGCCGAGCGACGATGAGGCTCTAGCTCCTCAATGATCTGCATCGCGCGAACTTTTGGAGCGCCGGTAATCGACCCCCCGGGAAAGCAAGCCCTTAATAGGTCATGTGCTGAATATTGGACATCAAGCTCTGCCCTTATCGTGCTCACCAAGTGGTGCACAGCAGGGAAACTCTCTATATCGAATAGCTTTGGTACATGAACCGATCCCGGCTTTGCGACTCGGCCAATATCATTACGAAGCAGGTCGACGATCATCAGGTTTTCTGCCTGATCTTTCTCAGCATTCAACAGGTCTTGTGCATTGGCGTCATCAATCATGGAATTTTCAGAACGAGGACGTGTCCCTTTGATTGGCTTGGTTTCAATGGTGCCACTATTGAGCTCTAAAAAACGCTCAGGTGAGACACTGAGAATGGTGCAGCCTGCTAAACGGATAAAACCAGAGAATGGAGCTGAGTTGTACTTCTCTAACTTTTCATAAGCGAGCCATTCACTGCCTTGGTATTGGGCATTAAAGCGCTGAGCAAGGTTTATCTGATAACAGTCACCCGACAACAAGTACTCTTGAACGCTATCGAATTTATTGGCATAACTTTGTTCAGTCATATTGGATTGCCATGGGGTGGTTAATCCAAACTTCTGATGAGTTCGTTCTGCTTGTTCTTCTTGTTCTGCTTGTTGGCTTGGCGATTGTTGTTGAGTTAACCAATCCCAATGGGTATCAATGTTTTGCCCAACAAGGAACGCGGCTTTAAGCTTATGATCAACAATCACAGCCCATTCATACAATCCAACCGCCATGTCTGGTGCAGAAATATCACGCTTAGCAAGAGAGGGAAGAGCTTCTACTCGTCGCCCTAAATCGTAACTAAAATACCCTAAAGCACCACCAACGAAAGGCAGTTCAGGGTGCTCACTGATTGCGGGTAGTAATTGCTGCTGATATTGGTCGAGTAGTTCGAAAGGGTCTGACTCTGAAACCTCGCACGTCTCATTAACATTGACGGTCGTTTTTGCACCGATTGTCTCGAAGGTGGCGATGGGTTGAGCAACTAAAATGTCGTATCGACTATCGACGTGGCTTTCTGAGGCAGAGCGTAATAGCATTGCCCACGGCACGCTTTCAATATGAGAAAACAGCTGTTTAGCTAAAGTTGATTGATATTCAAGCGGCTTGATTTGGATAGAGCGAAATTCGTTGTTATTCATTTGTTTAATTTGTGACAAAGAGTTCGATCACTGCATGGCGTGTGAGAGGAAGCAAGAGTATCATAAATTGAAAATAAAATGGGTTCTTGATTAGAACGGTGCAAACTACATGGTTTAGTTTACAGCTATGCAAGCGATTGCTAAAGCAACTAAATACAGCTCAACATAATAAAAAGCTAAGCCAACTAATCCGGTTAGACAAAAACAGTCAAACCAAGACCCCACATGGAACCAGAACAATAAAGAGGCATGCAATGACGGTTATTCGTAAGCAAGATGTGATCAGCAGTGTCGCTGACGCACTTCAGTACATTTCTTATTATCACCCTTTAGACTTTGTCCAAGCCCTAGAAAAAGCGTACGAGAAAGAAGAGAGCCAAGCAGCTAAAGATGCTATTGCTCAGATTCTTATCAACTCACGTATGTCTGCGGAAGGCCATCGTCCAATTTGTCAGGATACGGGTATTGTTACTTGTTTCGTGAACATCGGTATGGATGTTAGGTGGGAAACGGATCAAACAGTACAACAGATGGTTGATGAAGGCGTTCGTCAAGCTTACAACAATCCAGATAACCCATTGCGTGCATCTGTCCTAATGGACCCTGCAGGTAAGCGTATTAATACGAAAGACAACACACCAGCGGTTGTTCACATTAATATGGTTCCTGGCAACAAAGTTGAAATTCAAATCGCAGCAAAAGGCGGCGGTTCTGAGAACAAAACCAAGATGGTTATGCTTAACCCTTCTGATGATATTGCAGAATGGGTAGAGAAGACGCTACCAACAATGGGTGCGGGCTGGTGTCCACCGGGCATGCTAGGCATAGGTATTGGCGGCACGGCAGAGAAAGCCGCAGTACTCGCTAAAGAATCTCTGATGGAACACATCGATATTCAAGAGCTTATCGACAAAGGCCCAGAGAACGCAGAAGAAGAGCTTCGTTTAGATATCTTCAACCGTGTAAACAAACTGGGCATTGGCGCACAAGGTCTTGGCGGTCTAACGACTGTGGTTGACGTGAAAATCAAAACAGCGCCAACGCACGCAGCCTCTAAGCCTGTTTGCTTGATCCCGAACTGTGCGGCAACGCGTCACGTACACTTCACATTAGATGGCAGCGGCCCCGCAGAGTTAACGCCACCTAAGCTAGAAGAATGGCCAGATATTACTTGGGAAGCAGGCGCGAATACACGCCGTGTTAACCTTGATGAAATTACTAAAGAAGACGTTCAAGAGTGGAAGACCGGCGAAACGGTTCTTCTATCAGGCAAGATCTTAACCGGTCGTGATGCAGCGCATAAGCGTATTCAAGGCATGCTTGAAAGTGGTGAAGGTTTACCAGAAGGTGTCGACCTGAAAGGTAAGTTCATTTACTACGTAGGCCCAGTTGATGCAGTAGGCGATGAAGCGGTAGGTCCTGCTGGCCCGACAACATCTACTCGTATGGATAAGTTCACCGACATGATGCTAGAAGAAACCGGCATTATGGGTATGATTGGTAAAGCAGAACGTGGCCCAGCAACGGTTGAGTCAATCAAACAACATAAATCGGTTTACCTGATGGCGGTTGGTGGTGCAGCTTATTTAGTCGCGAAAGCCATTAAAAAAGCACGTGTGGTTGCGTTTGAAGATCTCGGTATGGAAGCGATCTACGAGTTTGAAGTTGAAGATATGCCTGTAACGGTTGCGGTTGACTCTAACGGCGTCAACGCGCATCAGATCGGCCCTGACACGTGGAAAGTGAAAATTGCTGAAGCTGAAAAAGCATAATTTTCCGAAGTCAAAAAATCGTAATAGACACTAACTTCAGCGTTTGAATTGCAAATCTTGACAGAAAGTTGAAGACAAAAGTGCAGCATTATTTGCACTTTTGTCTTATTATCAATGATATAGTGATAAACACATAGTTTGATATAAGAACATAGGAGAGAGGAATGCCTCGTTTTATTCAGATCCTACAGATTATCTTGGCAGTGGTGATTGGTGCTTTTGTTGGTTACGACCTGATCTTGAAAGGGATCAGTATCTTTGATAATAAATACGTGACGATTACTTGTGCGCTTTGGCTAATTGCAGAGATTGCACTGTTTGTTATCTACAAGTTGATTGAAGACGATTAAGAGTCGGATATCGCAGAAAAATTCTAAAGCCCCTGATTATGAATGTAGTCAGGGGCTTTTATTCATCTAGCATTAAGAATGGGTATTGCATACTCACCACTATTAGTAAAAGAACAAGCAAAAGCAAAAGCAAAAGCATACAAACAACCCTAATAGGGAAAGAACATAGGCTAGCCTATCTATTATCATAACCGACTGGCCTAATTATCACGGAGTCGTTCAAATGAAACACCTAACTCAAGAAATGAGTGACTTTATAAGCAGAGGAACGGATTCTCACATTCGAGTAGCGGTCACGGGGCTTTCTCGTGCGGGTAAGACAGCATTCATTACTTCGCTGGTTAATCAGCTTCTTCATACGTCTACCCACAAAAATCTGCCTCTACTTGCATCGGCGAGAGATGGCAGAATTATTGGCGCAAAGCGCATCCCGCAACAAAACATGATGATCCCACGTTTCTCTTATGATGAAGCGATGGAGTCGTTGAATGCACAACCACCAGAATGGCCAGTGCCGACGCGAGATGTTAGTGAGATTCGTCTAGCCATCAAATATAAGCCAGCTAAAGGCGCAAAGAAGCTACTGAGTAAAAACAGCACCCTTTATCTCGATATTGTTGATTATCCGGGCGAATGGCTGCTTGATTTACCTTTGTTGGACATGGACTTTGATACTTGGAGTCAATCTCAATTTGCCGCGTTGAACGGCGATAGAGAAACCTATTCGCAACAGTGGAACACAATACGTGGCGACATTGACTTGCTAGCCGAAGCAGAAGAAAAGAAACTGGTCGCGATTGCCGATAGCTATACTCAGTACCTTCATACTTGTAAGGATAACGGATTGCACTGGGTACAACCGGGTCGATTCGTATTGCCGGGTGAGCTTGAAGGCGCGCCTGTGCTGCAATTTTTTCCGTGCGCTGCTCCCGAGGGTAAGTTCTCAAAAACCAGCAACTATGCGGTTTTAAAAGCGCGGTATGAAGAGTATCAACAGAAAGTCGTAAAGGCGTTCTATAAGAATCACTTTGCCACGTTCGACAGACAAATCGTGCTGGTGGATTGCTTACAACCACTTAACGCAGGCTATGACTCTTTCATGGACATGCGTGGTGCGTTAGAACAGTTATTGAAGAGCTTTAAGTACGGGCGAAGCAATATGCTAAGACGCTTGTTTGCGCCGAAGATTGACAAGATCTTGTTTGCTGCCACTAAGGCTGACCATGTGACACCGGATCAACATCCGAACTTGGTATCGCTGTTACAGCAGATGGTACACCCTGCTTGGCAACAGGCGGCATTTGAACACATCGACATGAGTTGCATGAGCATTGCGTCTATTCAAGCGACCAGCGCGGGTTATATCTCGTCAGGCTCAGACAATGTTCCGGCGTTGCAAGGTGTGACTTTGGATAATGTCCCTCAAACCATGTATCCGGGAGAGGTGCCGCGTAAACTGCCAAACAAACAGTATTGGGAAACCAACCAGTTTGATTTTACGAGCTTTAGGCCGATGGAGCAGCACTCTGACGAGCCTTGTCAGCATCTGAGAGTCGACAAGGTTTTAGAGTATCTCATTGGCGACAAGTTGAAGTAATTGAGGTAATCAAAATGAGTGAATTAAAAACGAAACAGGTCTTTGATGAACCTTTAAAGACCTCGTTCGATGAGCCGGATAAGAATGAAGTTACCCCAGATTTGGGTGCTCAAAAGTTATTCACGGAACAAGAGAAGTTTGTGCCCGTTGCACCACAAGTGGAAACCGACCTTGATGGAGACGCTGAGCTGCAATTGGAACAAGTGATTCGACCGAGCAAAAAGAAGAAGTGGTTTGGAACGGGCTTACTTGTCGCTTTCTCTGGCCTAGTCGGATGGCAGGCGATTGACTCTGTCATTACAGCTATTCAAACCGCTGACTGGCTAGCTTTAGGTTGGGCAGGTTTCATCGCTGCCATTGCTTCATTAGGTTTCGGCGCAATAGGCAAAGAGTTGTGGAAGCTGCGTTCGCTGAAAGATCATTTCAGTGTACAAGAGCAGAGTGAAGAGCTGTTACAAAGCCAGAGTGTTGGTAAAGGCAAAGCATTCTGTGAAAACATTGCCAAGCAGGGCGGTATTATTGCTGAGTCACCTTCGTACGATAAGTGGCGAAACAGCATTAACCCAGCACACAGTGATGCAGAAGTGTTGGATATGTACGATGCGTTGGTTGTTGCTCAGCAAGATAAAGTGGCGACTCAAATCGTCACTAAGTTCTCGACCGAATCGGCGGCTTTGGTTGCAGTGAGTCCATTGGCTGCTGCTGATATGTTGCTGGTGGCGTGGCGTAATTTCACCATGATAGACAAGCTTGCTGATGTGTATGGCATTGAGCTTGGCTACTGGTCTCGTATAAAGCTATTTAAACTGGTGTTAATCAACATGGCCGCTGCAGGAGCCAGTGAACTCGCGATTGATGCGAGTATGGATCTCGTCTCGATGGATCTTGCAGGCAAAGTCTCAGCTCGAGCTGGGCAGGGGCTCGGTGTCGGCATCCTCACTGCGAGACTGGGCTTAAAAGCCATGACATTGCTGCGTCCTATGCCTTGGCATAGTGAGCGAAAAGTAAAACTATCCGACCTTCGCAAAGCCGTCCTTTATGAAATAAAGCGCATTACCTTAAAGTAAAGCGAAGTGCTTAAAATTGAAATGTAGGAAATAAAGCGAATTACCTTCCTATAAAGTCTATATACACAAGGAAGTTGAGTGATTTGCGAGCGAAGAGTAAACATATGTTTACTCTTCTTCTTGACTGAACTTAGAGCTTAATTCACACTACTGTCAACTTATCCTGACACCTATAATAGGACTATTTGTGCGTCTTGAAGTATTGTGTGAAGACAGACTCGGCTTAACACGTGAGTTGCTCGATATCTTGGCCTCAAAAAGCATTGATTTAAGAGGAATCGAAATTGATGTTAAAGGTATTATTTACCTAAATTGCCCGGATATTAATTTTGATGCTTTTAGTGAACTTATGGCTGAAATTCGCCGAATTTCAGGTGTGAAGGATGTACGTAAAATCCAGTTTATGCCAAGCGAAAGGCATAACACAGAACTGATTGCCCTGCTGGCAAACCTACCTGATCCTGTGATTGCGATTGACCTTAAAGGCTCAGTCGACATGGCAAACCACGCTGCATTGAACCTCTTCAACAAACAAGAAGAAGAAGTGATCGGTGAGCCACTAGCGACGTTCGTTCCTAGCTTCAACTTCGCTCGTTGGATTGAAGGCGATGTAACGCGTCATCGTGAAGTCGTGGTGCTAGATGGCCTAGATTTTTCTATTGAAATTCTGCCTATTTATCTAGGTGGTGATGTCAACGAGGCGGTACTGGCGAGTGCAGTAATGACGATTCGTTCTTGTAACCAAGAAATGAACGCGCCAGACGCCATCCCTGAACAGAATAACCTAGGTTTTGAACACTTTGTTGGTGTCTCTAATCGCCATAAAGCCTTGATCAGTCAAGCTAAGAAACTGGCTATGCTAGATCAACCTCTGCTTATTGAAGGGGATACAGGTACGGGTAAAGAGATGCTGGCGAAATCGTGTCATAACCGTTCAAATCGATCTTCTTTTCCATTTTTGATTCTAAGCTGTGCATCAATGCCTGATGACGTAGCAGAAACGGAATTGTTTGGACATGCACCGGGCTCATTCAACCATGAGCAAGGTCATAAAGGCATCTTTGAACAAGCGAATGGCGGTACGGTATTCTTAGATGAAATCGGCGAAATGAGCCCGCATCTACAAATCAAACTGCTGCGTTTCCTACAAGATGGTTCATTCCGTCGTGTTGGTGAAGAAGAAGAGATGCACGCGGATGTTCGTATTATCGCATCAACGCGCCATCGCCTTTCTGAATTAGCCGACTCGGGCTCGTTTCGTGAAGATCTGTTCTACCGCTTGAACGTACTGACTTTGTCGATTCCTGCTTTGCGTGAACGTTCAAACGATGTTGCGCCATTACTGGAGCTATTCGTTGCAAAGTACGCACAGCAGTTAGGTATGTTGAAACCAAAGTTGACTCAAGAACTAATCGTTCAATTAGGCAACTACCAATGGCCGGGCAATATTCGTCAGTTAGACAACATGGTTCTACGTGCACTAACAGAGTTGGATTCAGATACGTTAACGGTTGAGCAATTCCACCTGCCACAGCTTGACACTATGACTGCTGGAATGGCGAACTTAAGCTTAGACGGCTCGCTTGACGAGATCATGAAAGACTATGAATCTCAGATTTTAGAGAAGCTTTATCAGTCTTTCCCATCAAGCCGTAAGCTTGCTAAACGTCTGAATGTTTCTCACACCTCAATAGCGAATAAGCTTCGTGATTACGGTATCAGAAAGAGTTGATGATATTAGACTGCTAAATTCGGTAAGAGTGAGGCGGTAACGTAAAAAGAGACAAAAATAAGAACAAGACTATGGAAGATTCGAGTACGCAGCAACGTATTGATAAACGTGATGGCAACCTAATTTTACGAACGGCTGAGATCTATGATGCGAGCATGATCAGTGAGTACTTTCAGGTGAACAGAGAGTACCTTAAGCCTTGGGAACCGACCCGAGAGGATGCGTTCTTTGACAGAGCTGATTGGGCTCAACGGCTGATTAAGTTAAACGAACTCCATAAATTGGGGCTAGGCTATTATTGCTTGTTGATTAATGCCGATTCAAATGAAATGTTAGGTACCATATCGTTCAGTAATTTGTCTCGTTTCCCGTTCTACGCTTGTAATGTCGGTTACTCATTGGCGCAAAGTGCACAGGGCCACGGTTACATGCGCAGAGGCTTGAGCATGGCTAAAGACTACATGTTTGATGTGCAGAACATGCACCGCTTAATGGCGGGCTATATGCCTCACAACGAACGAAGTGCGGGTGTATTAGAGCATCTTGGTTTTGTTCGAGAAGGTTTTGCCAAAGATTACCTACAGATTAACGGTAAATGGGAAGATCACGTGTTGACGGCACTGGTAAACCCAAACTGGCAAGATAAACGCTCCGTGTGAGTGTAAAACATTGAATTTAGATACAGCGGAGAACATAAATAAAATGAAGTCATCGCTGTATCGAAAGAACATATAGGCATGGTAAGCCCATAAGCCTGAGTAGATATTTGAGGAATTTTGATGTCATATACAACTTTGGAAGAATACCAAAGAAAATGGATTTTCACTCACCAGTCAATGCCACTACCCGCTGAAGATTTGGAAAAGATAAAACCAATGACACAGGCGAGAGCATCTCAGTTTTGGAAAGAGAACGTGAGCCCTCAAAGCCCGGATGCAGAAAGACTAAGTTCGCAAGATTGGCCAAGCAAAGCGTCGAACTGGAATGAAGAGATCAGCTGGATGGCAAATTGGGAAGCCGATGAACCTGAAATGCCAGAAGAAATCCTTAACTTCATTGATTGGCAAGATGACGTAACTGTTTATTTTTGCTATGAAAAATACAATGTACTTGAAACCAAGTGGTCGGTTTTCAAGAAGCATTGGAAAAACTTTTTGTTCTACGATGATGGCCCGATTCTACTAGGTCGCCGCCGTTCAGAAGCACTTTGGTTTGCTACAAATGGTACCGTTAAAATTGGCAACCGTGCTTAAGTTCGGTGTGATTTGATCGAGCGAGTGTTGACGATCCAATCAACAGATAGACAGACAAAAAGCGAGCATTGAGCTCGCTTTTTTTATACCTGATGATCTTTGAAGATCATGGGGTATACCCACTGTCTGAGCTCAATTGAAAATGAGCGCTTCCACTTTTTTAAAGTGGGCAAATTACGAAATTGAGATCGCTATCTCATTGGGTTAGTTGAAGTTTTGTGTGTTTGAGCTATCTTAATATTACTGCCTTAGTGGAGGTGAAGTATTATGATTTGGGATACTCTCGAACGTGTAAATAAACTTCGCAAGGAAGCAATGGAAGATCCAGAGTTTTTGGATTCAGCAAAAATGCATGAGGAATGGCTTTTAAGCGAAACTCATAATCAATTGAACCAAGGAGCTAAAGAGAAGAAACCGAAAAAGTTATCTGATATTTATGAAAATACGGATTTTCCTATCAACCCAACAGGTACGAAACATTAACAATGATGAACTGCAATACGGCTAAGGCTCTTAACCAAGATGCGATAAGTCGACTAAACATACCAGCCTTAAGCCACCAATAAAAAAGCCACTTTCAACGAATCGAAAGTGGCTTTTTCTTTTCTCGTTAGCTTCTTTACTCATTAACAACTAAAGCTAATCGTTTTTAAACCTAGTTATTAATCAGGCTTAACCCGCTTGGTAATGCATCACCAAATACGCGTTTAGACTCGCTCTCAGAAAGTTCAGTGACTTCACTCACTAGCGTTAGCCATGAATCAGGTACCTTGCTTTGCTTTAATTTATCAAGAATTTGAGCACGGTAGTCATCAGAGATATCGAACTGTCGGTCACCTGTCTTGCGGCAAATCATCACTGCCGCGAAAGCAATCATTTGCTCTTTCTGCCAATTCTGGTCAAGCAGCTTTGGTAACCACTGTTCTGCTTGCTCTCTTGGAATGACGCTGTGTTGGCTTCCGTATAAAGGTGTACGAGACGCTAAGCGACCCAGAGCCCACCAGTGAGCCTGTTCGAACTGATTATGGTTAATCGCTTTGCTTAAGAACCAAGTCGCTAATAGAACCTTATCTTCCACCTCGAGTTGCTCAAGGGACGCTGCCAATCTCACCATGGCTTCATAGCCATTGTCTTGCGCATCTTTCGCTGTCTTAGGGTTCTTCATTGCACCTGGGTGAAGGTACTTCGCGATATCAGCCAAGATGGTTTCTTGCTGTTCTTGATTCAGGCCACCCGCAACACGACGCCAGAATACCCACCAGTCCGTCCAACCTTGGTGGTTCTGGAACTGAATGTTTTGTTGGTAAAGGCCCCAAATTTGTTCGATACGCCATGAGTCAGTCGGATCGCCAAAGCCTGGACGCAGCGAGTAACCCGCCAAACGCAGCCAGTTCTTCTCGTGTGCTTCTGAACGACGACGGCGTTTACGACCTAATGAAAAGGTATCAAACAGATGGCGAAGGGTCGTGAAGTCCCATTCATCACGCTTACCGAGTCGTTTCTCAAGATCTTTCGATAGTGTTTTGATCTCTTTCGATTCAGCACTCTTCTTGTTGCCGCTGTACAGACGAGAAATCAATTCCTTACATTCATCCAGCCTTGGGTGAAGTTTAGCGGTATCAGACTCATCGCCTTGCTTGTTTCTGACTTCAAACTCGAGCAACCAACGTTTAGAGTCGTCTTCTGTACTCACACACTCCATTTTCAGTGTGCCGACTTCTGTTAATTGACACGCGAGCAATACTTCGACGCGTTCTTTTTGGTTGGCTTGGAGCTCTGCAGTACCTGAACCTTCCAGTGTTGAAATATACGGTGGAAGAGGGGAGAACAAGTCAGCGTCGACATTGACCATCACACCATTTTGAATAGCGGTGTCATGAGCAATTTGATCGTGGGTTGAAGTCAGTAGATTAAATCGTACTGGCTCACCTAAAGTCAGCGAGAAACGACGGCTGTTTAAGCGTATCTCTTGGCCTTCTTCAGTCCCTTTAGCAAGCAGACAAAGAGCTTTACCCATCTTGTTCTTCTCTTGTAAATGCAAGAAGTAAGAACGAGCGGCACCACCACCGATTTTCAGTTGTGCACCACGGCGTGCTTTACCAAAAGCTACAGCACCAAGGGCTACAGACCAGTCAGGGTGAGGGTTATCTAAGACGGTGATTGGTGCACCATTCCAATTGCCAAGTAACTGAGTAATACGTTCGGTGACAAGCTCGCTGTTGAACACACCACCGTTGAGTAGTACACCAACAGGAATTGCAGGTTTGGTATCGTCAAACTCAACAGAGTCTGACTTTTCCAATGCGGCTTTAGATACTTGCTGGTGGGTCGCTAGGAATTCGGCAACGTGCTTACTTACAGCAGGATCTGCTGCGTAGGGTAGGCCGAACTCAACCACCGCGCTACGTCGTTTGTCGGGTACTTCCGTAAACTCTGAAAGCGGGAAGAAACCTTCTAGTGCAATCTGATGAACTTCTTGTTTGGTTAAACCAATACTCTTCGTTCCGCCAAGCAGTTTTGAACCGCTGCCCAGCATGGTGATCTTCACATCGTCTGGCGCATTAGCAGAAAGCAGGCTCTCTTTTGCGGCGCGAGTCTGCTGAATAAGCTTGGTTAGGCTCGAAGCATTCAATTTTTTGTTTTGATTGAAGCGCTGCTCTGCAAGGTGGGCAAGAGCTAAATCGAGGTTATCACCCCCAAGCATCAAGTGTTCGCCAACGCCGATACGGTCGAGTGCGAGCTCTTGATTGCCACCGTTATCCGATTTGAAGCTCGCTTCGATCAAACTTAAATCGGTAGTACCGCCACCAACATCACACACTAGAATCAGCGGGATCTGTTGAAGTTCGTCTGTAGCGGTTTGTTGGTGACGGGCATACCAGTCATAACAAACGGCTTGCGGCTCTTCGAGCAATAGAATCTTACCTAAACCAGCAAGTGCTGCCGCTTCGAGTGTCAGCTTACGTGCTGTCTCATCGAATGAAGCAGGAACGGTGACTACAACGTCTTGGTCTTCAAGCTTATTGCTTGGGTTACGGTAGTTCCATGCTTGACGGATGTGGTTAAGGTAGCTTGCGCTTGCGACAACAGGAGACACCTTATCGACGTCAGTTGCGCCTGCCCAAGGGAGAATGTCGGAGTTACGATCAACCGCTTGGTGAGATAACCAGCTCTTAGCACTGGATACTTGGCGGCCTTCGACTTTTGCGCCCAGTTCGCGAGCCCATTCACCAACGATGACATTTTGAATATCGCCTTCAACTAAGCTCGGTTCCCAAGGCATGGTGAGATCGGAAGGGGAGATCTGACCTTGTGCGGGATGATAACGAAATGATGGAAGTAGAGGCTTGCGAACCACTTCACCGGGGCCGATGAGTTGGTCAATATCGAAAAGAGAAACGGGAGCATGTTGTAGGTCGTCGTTGATTTCACAGTAAGCGACAACAGTATTGGTTGTGCCTAAGTCAATGCCGACTAAAAAACGAGGAGATGCCATACAAAACCTTATTCTGCCAAAGTGATGACCAGTTAATGGATAATCTTGGTCTTATTATTGTCTTTGGAATGCTTTTAATACAGGGCTAGGGAATCGCATTGATAAAGTAACGGCACCCGTTAAGGTGCCGTTGATTCATTATGCTTCTACGTTTGAGTCGTTATTCGAGTCTTCACGAACGTCGAACTCAACATGCCATTTCTGATCATTGTCAGTGGCAATCGCTTCTAGGTATAACGTGCCTAATTCAGTAACACGAGACGCCAAAGTCACCGGAACCACTTCACCTTCGCGACGACCTTCAGAAACAGGCAGTGTCACTTGGATTTCAGGAAGCTCATCAAGATCTTCTGGAGCCCAGTGATCAAGGTGCGTACCTGCTTGGTCTTCACGACGTGTTGTTGAACCGAAGAATTGGAAGTGTACTGGCTGACCAATCACTAGACCGAACTCTTGGCTAGGAACTTGAACGCTTGAGCCTTCTTCCATACCAAATGGTGCAACACACAGTGCTTCCATTGGAGGAGCCATACCTGGGATAGCTGGCATCGCGCTTTCAATTCCTACGTAGTAAGAAGAAGCGATACCACCGCGGATACGAACGCCTTGACCACGACGTACTGCGCCGTAGTAAGAAGCGCCACTTGCAACCGCTAGGTCTAAGTCTAAGCCTGAAAGCTGTTTAGCGAATTCAGCGTCTGCATTAATTAGCCATTCATTGATCGTGTCTGAAAGACGATCAGCAAGCAGGTTAGATTTTAGAACACCACCATTGAACAGTACCGCTGTTGGTTTGATGAAGTCTGCCGCTGGCGCTTCTGTACCGGGCATACCGGGCATGTTTGCAAACGGGTTGAAATCTTGTTGAGCGGCTTCGCTATTTCCAGAAAGCGCATTGGCTTGCTTAGAAAGGAATGCGGCAATATGACGAGTAATACCCGCATCTTGAGCGTAAGGGAGACCCATTTGAGTCAGTGCACCACGAGTTTTCTGTACCGGGTGATCCGTTACAGCGACTTGTGGGAAGAAGCCATCAACCAATGTTTGTTGTACTTCTTGCTGAGTCAGTTCTGTTTTCAGTGTTGCGCCAAGTAGCTTAGAGCCGCGGCTTGGAACAACGATGGGCACAGATTGAAGTTCAGCATCATTTAGCAATGCTTCTTTCGCATCACGACACGCATGAGTCATCGCTTGAACCTGCCAAGGAGCCAGTTCTTTACCTTCTTGAGCTAACTTCATTTTCAGACGGTAAGCTAACGCTAAGTCCATATTGTCGCCGCCAAGTAGGATATGCTCACCTACCGCGATGCGGTTCAGACTTAGGTTGCCTTCGTCTTGTGTTACTTCAACTAACGAAAGGTCAGTCGTACCACCACCGATATCGACAACTAGAACGATGTCACCAACGTTCACTTCATCGCGCCAAGTATCGTTGCTGTTATCAATCCAGCTGTAAAGAGCTGCTTGTGGCTCTTCAAGAAGCGTTAGGTGAGTAAAACCAACATTACGCGCAGCTTCAGCCGTTAGGTCTCGAGCCGCAGGATCAAACGAAGCTGGAACGGTGATCGTTACATCTTGGTCTGCCAGTTTGTGTTCTGGGTTAGCGTGGTTCCAAGCATCTTTAAGGTGCTCAAGGTACAACTCAGTTGTCTTAAGCGGAGATACCTTTTCAACTTCTTCAGGGCTGCCTGCTGGAAGGAACGCATCACGACGGTTAACACCACCGTGGCATAGCCAAGATTTTGCACTTGCGACCAAACGGATAGGGGTTTTCGAACCTAGGTTACGAGCAATCGCACCGACTAGCGCTTTCGGTTCAGAAGACCAAGGCAGAACGCGAGATCCCGCATTCATTTCATGTTCGTGCGGCTGGTATAGGAACGAGCCAAGTTGGCTGCGAGTTTCTACGGTACCTGGAGCCGTCAATTGAGGGATTGGCATTACCTCAACGCGAGCGTCTTCATTTGTTGTGTCGATGAAAGACAAAACACAGTGTGTAGTACCTAAATCGATACCGACACTGAACTTAGGCGCTTGCTGTTGCTCTTGAGAAGATAGCTCTTGTGAATGCGTCTGTGCAGATGACTCGTGTGATGATGGCTGAGTTTGGTGTTCCATTATAGCTCCACCTCTGCCGGTGCAATCACAGATGCATCGTAGTTCTCAGCAAGCTTAGGCAGGTTCATGTCAGTTGCTTTCCAACCTTTGTGAACCAATGTGCCATTGAACGGTGCATTGCCCGTTACGTTGCCTGTTAGGCGAATTTCTTGAGGGTTGAAACCTTCAACAACCGTGATGCGCGTTTCTTCATCTTCAGTACGGATGTGAGAAAGCGTCACGTAATCGGCTAACACTTTTTTACCGCCAGTGTGAATTACACGTGCTGCTGCGCCAACTTCTTCGTCAGAGAATGAAGTTAGGTCTTCTTTTAGGAAGTCAATTAAACGAGCTTCTTGCTGCATGATAGACAGTAGCTGCATTGCAGAATCTGTTGGTGCTGTTGCCAGCTTAGATTCAACTTCTACGATTTTTTCGATTACACGTTCAACTTCAACAACTTTCTCTACTTCGACAATTTTCTCAACTGGCTTTTCAACTTCAACGATCTTTTCTACTGGTTTTTCTACGACTTTCTCAACCACTTGGGTTTTACGAGAAACGGCAATAAGCAGTAGTAAAACGCTTGATGCAGTTAGGCCTGCGTGAAGCATATCAAACGTTTGTGGGATTAGGTTCAAATCAACGATCATAGTGATTTCTCTTTAAAATTGATTTAACGGTATATTCGTCGGTTTAAAGGAATATACAGATTGGAAAGAAACTCGGTAGCACGAGACTGAAACGGTCGCTTTCAAGCTATAAATATGGGTGGATACTAGCATATTCAAGGCTTAAGAGGTGTATTTAATGTTTTCAAACAAGTGGCTTTTTAGTGTGTTAGCTTGAAATTTAGTCGAGATTTGTCTGGTTATTGGTCATGGGGGTCAGTAAAATTTACAAAATGCCCGTTTAATGTGACATTTAGGACTAAACATGAATGGAGCATTATTTCCGTCCGTTATATACTTTTCATTCAATAGAGCCTATTTGGAACCCGCATGCCCCAAACTACTGACCCACTAACAGGGTTGAAGAGACAAACTCTCCCGTTGGTCGTATTTTCGGTCAGTTTTTTGATTACTGTTTTGTGCTTTGTATTAGTCATGCTTAATCAAAAGCGTGCGCTGAATATGAATTTGGATAGTTTTGCTACTCACCAGACATTGAGCTTGGAAGCCTTTATAGATAATGATGTTGCATATATTGGGTCTGGTGCTAATTTTTTCTACGCAAATGACCCTGAAAATTGGGATAAGTTTGATCGCTTTGCTAAGCAAACCATAGATGATTCAAAGAGTTTAATTGCCTTGCAGTGGATGCAAAAAGTGCCCGCAGACGAGATAGCTGAGCACACGGCGAAAATGAAAGAAAAGTACCCATTCTTTAAGCTGTATACCATTCCTAAGAACCAAGCAAAAACCTATGGCTACATTTTGGATGGTCAGCCAGCTTTCGTTGCTAGCGATATTTTCCCCAATACAGAACCAAACAACAAAGTTCTTGGTTTTTACTCTTCTAGAGAGCGATTTGATCTCGTTCTAGATAATATCAAACAGACACGTAAGGCGAATATTTCAGACAAAGTTCGCTTGATACAAGATGGGCTAGATAAAGACACAAAAAAGAGTGGCATGTTGGTGTATCACCCTGTCTTTGAGGGAGAGAGTGACAACTTACTCGGCGTTGTAATTGGTGTGGTTCGCACCACATACTATTTTGAGAACTTGCTGGCTTCGACGGTTGGGGATATGAATGTTTATGTCCGCGTTAGTGATGTCGGTTTTGAAGCCGAAGATGCACCTGTCTTGTTCGAAACGAAAGGTTATGAGGGTGTGACTGGACAACATATCACCAAGAAAATCACACTCACTAACCGTGAATGGGTTGTCGACTTCAAGATAGACTCATGCATTTCGTTTAATGGTTACCTGGTGTTGGCCGGGATTGCCCTCGTGGGCACGACTATTTCACTGTTGCTTTCTTATATCGTTAAACTGCAAGTCCAAGAAAAAGTACGCCTGTATAAAATGATTGATGAAAGAACGGAAGAACTCCGTTTTCTTGCCAATCATGACAGCCTCACAGAGATTTATAATCGACGAGCCTTTAATAAGGTGCTCGATAAAGCGATACAAGGTGACAAGCCGTTTAGCTTGATTGGATTTGATGTCGATAAATTTAAAGGGATTAATGATCAATTTGGCCACCCGGCTGGTGATGCCTTACTGGTTCATGTAATTCAGTTGATTTCAGGCAGTTTGAAAGAGGGCGATCATGTCTTCCGTATGGGAGGAGATGAGTTTGGTATCATTTCGAGCGTCATTGAACACGACGCACTGGCTCGTTATTTAGAATGCATTTTAGATACGGTGAGCGAGTCTCACTGTGAGCATAAAGGTCAACTATTGAGTTGTACTCTAAGTATCGGTGCTACCATCCGCAGTAAAGAAGACATCGAAGAACTCCTTCAAAAAACCGATAGTATGCTTTACTTAAGTAAGTCAAATGGCCGAAATCGCGTTACAATTGCAGGCTAAATGAGCACTTGATGCAACTAGGGTCGAGTTCTGTATTGGGCTCATGTACAATTTGACAAAATTTTTGACGAGAGAATTAGGCGACGTATGAATCACAATCGAGTGGTATGTTTCGATTTGGAAATGTGCTGTTGGAGCGAAGACGGTGTGGGAACAACAGGCGAGATCATTGAAGTTGGTCTTGCTGAAATTGATCTAGCATCTGGCACTATCGTCAAGCGAGCACAATACTACGTTAAGCCAGAGAAAGATGAAGTCTCTCTGTTCTGCGCCGAGCTAACGGGCATAACACCTCGTAAAATCGAAAAGCAAGGTCGTCCATTAGAATCTGTCATCAAGTCGATGATTAAGAACTTCGGTGGACCAAAAAAAATCTATGCAGCGTGGGGACGTGACGACCTTATCTTACACAAAGAGTGTATTGAGAAAGGCATCGAACCTCCGTTTAGCGAGTTCTTGAATATCGCCACGCTTTATCGAGTTCAGAATCGATTGAAAGAAAAACGTATTGGTCACCGTGCTGCTCAAGAAGCGAAAAACATTGAGTGGGAAGGTCGTCAGCACTCTGGTTATGTTGACGCTTATAACTTGGCAAAGCTTGCGCTGACTATGTTGTAATCGTTTGTATTTCAGAGAGGCGCTTGGTTAAATACTTAAAGGTTAAACACTTAAAGTTAGCCTGAATCTTGTGAGTTATTAAAATGAAGAGCCACCTACTTATTAGGTGGTTTTTTTGTGCCTGTTATTTGAGGGTAATGACGATCCAAATTGAGGGCAATGACTATTCACGTTAAGGGCAATGACTATCCCAAGAAACCTAATTTCAACAAGTGGTTTATCAATAGTGAATGGCTACATCGCTTATTTTACGAGTGAATAATATTGGTTTGAAATTTAGCTTTTTAATTAATATTAAATCGCAGGTCTCGACCTTGATTGGGTAGGGCTAGGTGGTAGCGTTAGCTCACCCAAAACAAGGAGAATAGGATGAAGAACATTATTAAGTATGGATTGGCACTGGGGGCGCTAAGCGTAAGTGCGTTGGTTTCGGCACAACCCGTTGTATTGATAAATACCTTTTCAGTCGAGCCGGCCCATGAGGCCGCTACATTAACGTATTGGGAAAATGCGCGAGACGTATTGGTGAAGCAACCTGGATATATCTCTACCAAATTGCACCGCTCTTTAAGCTCGGATGCGACATACCGTTTTATTAATGTTGCAGAGTGGGAAAGCAAAAAGCATTTCCATGATGCGATACAGGCGATGAGAAAAGAATTACCACCTTTAAAAATTGAAGGGGTTTCTGCTGACCCTAACTTGTATGAAATTATTCGCGACTAATTAGGAAGCCACCACAATGAAAACAACTCTAGGAACCTTTTTAGCTATTTTTAGCTTTCTATTTTCAGCCATTCTTTTTTCAACCCATGCCCACGCAGCGGCATACGGCGTGTCAGTGGCTTGGAAAACCGATGACGCCCAAGCCGTATTTGAGGCAATGCCTCATCAGAAAAAAGCATTTGCCAACCTGATTGATGCGGGCTTGGTACACGATATGTTCGTATCACAAAGCTTTATTGGGGATAAAAAGTTTCCGATGATTAAGTTTGTGATTGAAGCGGACAGTGAACAGCACGTTCGAGAGTTGATTGGTAACCTACCATTCCAATTTAAAGAGCTTGTCGAGGTGACTGAAATCAGAGACATCGGTAATAAGTGGTTAAACACTGACGTCGCTTTCAAAAACTACGCAGTCGAACTCGCTTGGACAGAGCCTGAGAATCAATTCATTGTCGATGAGATTATCAGCCAAGATTTACAAATGGTTGTCGATTGGAGCGCTCAAGGCGTGATTACTTCTGCTTACTTAAAACATCAAGAAATAGCTCAAGAGAAGCCAAACCAAAAAGCGATGATCAGACCCATTTACTCAATGGCAATATTGGCTAAAAACGAAGAACAAGCTCGCGGAGTTGCCAGTCAGTTGAATGCAGTAAAGTTAGGCTTCGCTGAAGTTATGATTAGTGAACTTGGATTCAAACTGGAACTATAATTTCGCTAGAACAAAATTGTGACCTCGTTTTCAGATTGCGTAACGACGAGGTCTTAATATAGGACCATGACAAGTTTAGAGTTAAACTTGGCTATGTTCATAGGTGAGTGAGTTTTCGTGACTGGCTCACCTTGTTGTTATTTTATCTTGTTACTTGCTGAGCTTATATTTGGCTTAATTATTGACTAAACTTATTACTCTTCTTTTCCATGTATGGTTTGGTATTAGCTCGACCAAATAAACACCTTTTTGATGACCTTTTATTTATGAACGCCTCGCCGAAATGAACGCCAATAGCCCTGATAAGATCACCTTAGACGCTTCGGGTATCGAATTGAATAACAATACTCTCATTAATTCGAGCTCTAACAAGCAGGTCACCTTGTCTTCATCCGAAAGTTTGATCCTTGAACATTTGGTGATGAATAGCCCGAAAGCGATTGGCCGAGACTTCCTTCTTGAACATTGCTGGCCTGGGCGGGTGGTGACAGGAAGCTCGCTAAACGTAGCGATAAAGAACATTCGTACAGCGTTGAATGAACTGAACTGTGAGTGCAAAATTTTAACGGTTCAGAAGCAAGGGTACAGTTTTAGCAGGCCTCAACAGCTTGGTGGTTATCTATCAACACCCATTTCTGCTATTCAAACTCAAGTAGCTCAAGTTAATGTTCCTAATGAAACCGTTGAGCTAGAGGTTTTTAATACTGACAGTGATCGCAGTGATCGCAGTGATGACAGTAAAAGCGAGTCTGTATTACCCCAACAACGGGAACTTCATAAACAGCGAAGGGTTAAGAGTTTTCTCACTCGTCACCAATCTCGTATCGTAGGGATGGTCGTCAGCGCGCTTCTTCTCGTGCTGTTTTATCAGTTCGTTTTTTTTATGGATAAAACGAGCTATCGTGGCATGGATGTTTATCACGACAGTTTGAATTTTGATCAAGAATTATTAACCGAACTCAATACCGTCTCAGAACTCGGTGTTGATTCGCTTTATCTGCATCGCATCGGAGTTGGGTGCCAGAATATCCAAGCCGTCGCATTGATAAACGGGCGCTGGAAAGAGATGAGTCACCAGTTTAAATCTTTGTCTTGCGATGACGATAATGACGATGAGCGAGGGTGAGTGATATGAATCGTAAGTTTTGGATGCCTATCTTACTCACGTTTTTTGTGATTCTAAATGTAGGCTTAATTTCTGGGCTCGCAACCAAAAGTACTTATAAATTTTCCGCAGAATACCCGATGGTAGGCTGGGAAAAAATATCACTTCGATTGGAAAATGGTCGAGTCAAAATGCAGTACATTGGTTACGATATCGATGGGAATATCGCTCAAACTAAGCAAATGTTTGGCGTGTTCTTGCGCTGGGGGAATCATTACTACTTTTATCAATTGGATCAAGATCAGGCCCAAGATAAGCAGACATTCAATATCAAGCACTTATACATTCAACAAACACAAGGCAAGCGCAGTGTGTTGGTATCAAATCAGCGCGGCCTTTATGTCACTAAGAAGGGCACGCCGTTAGAGCTCAAAGGCATCATGCATGGCGACCGTTTACGTTGATCCAGTCACTTAACGTGAGTATCGAGCCTTTGGTTAGCTTTTACCGATGACGTTCAGCTTAGTTTTGATAAAGTCACTGTGGTCAACGTAGAGCAGTTCTGCGGTTTTACGGATCACTGAATCTTCAAGTGGGTCAATCTCTCCATCCGCATGCGCGACTTCCCACATAGCTTTGATTAATTCTATGCGAACCGGCTGCGAAAGCTCTCGCAGTTGAGAAGTGAAATCGTACAGAGAAACAGATTGTTCAACTTGAGGCTCAGCTTGTGTTAATAAAGCTTTTGATTCTTCTTCGGTTATGTTCAGTAAACGCTGAAGTAAGTGCAGTTTGGCTTGTTGCTCTGATTCGTTGATCGCGTGGTCCGCACCAGCGACTTCGCATAACAAGCTGGCGATGGCTAAGTTAGGTGAGGCAGTGGGCGTTTTGCCTAAATCAGAGCCGTCAACTAATTGTTTAAATAACGAGGTAAGTGAGTTAAACATAAGAGCATTCCAGTTATGGTGAATATTATTACTATTGGGCCTACGGAGTGTGATCGCAAGCGTCTTTACTTAAAACTGACATTACGAAGAGGTCAGCAATAAGGAACACTTGTTTAGGGCGTGTTGACCTTTCGCGG
>NZ_AJZM02000377.1 GCF_000272405.2 Vibrio tasmaniensis 1F-187 | reverse complement strand
CTCAAGATGTTGATACTAATCGCAGAATTTTGGGGTCAATAACAGGTTATAGAGATGTTCACCCAAAACTTGAATTTATAAATAAAAGTTGATGATTTACAAGGGGTAAAGTGGATTTATCCATTTATTTTGGCATTTATCCATTTATTTTGGCATTTATCCATTTCTAGGGGCTGGATTTTTACTTTTTGTCTTGTTCTGTAATTTTTGTCATTCCCTCTTTGGAAAGCTAATTTGGCTTTTGGTTTTATATGATTAAATTATTTATATGTCAGATCGCCCGGTTTTTTATGATTATCTCGATATGGTTTATTTATTGTTAATTTTGAGAATATAGTTTTATTTTCTATGTTAATTTGTGTTGCACTTATTTTTACTTCTGTAGTTGGACTGTTTCTATAAGGATGGCTTGATTTTATTTTCATGTCATTTAAGTTTATGTAAATAAAGGAAATAAACTCAAGATTACCCGATTTATAAGAAAGGTAATATCTAGTATCATTTTCCAGGGCATACTA
>NZ_AJZM02000376.1 GCF_000272405.2 Vibrio tasmaniensis 1F-187 | reverse complement strand
AGTCAGTGATGATAACCCGTATGTTGAGTCATTGTTCCGCACGGTAAAGTACATGCCAAGCTGGCCAACAAAGGGCTTTGAAACAATCGACAGTAGTCGAAGTTGGGTTGAAGCCTTCGTACGCTGGTACAACACGGAGCACAAGCACAGTAAGCTGAATTATGTCACGCCTTCAGAGCGTCACAATGGAAAAGATAAAGAGATCTTGAAGCGCCGAGCGGAGGTACTACTCGCTGCAAAAGAGCTAAACCCTGAACGCTGGCCTGGTGATATCAGAAACTGTGAACCTGTTGGTGACGTTCACCTAAATCCAGAAAGAGAAGCTGCTTAATAAGTAAGCAAATGATGACAACTACCTTGAAAAACACCGTTATGTTTGGGCTAACTATTTAAGAAACTGGTCAGGAACAAAAAACAAAGTCTGGTTCCGAAGCGTAAGAGGTAAGCTAGTAGAAGACAGTGTCAAGATGATTGCTAAAGAGCGTCACTTTTACCATATAAAGCCGATTACAGAAGACAATAGAAAGCTAATCAAACTAATGTCTGAAAAAAGTGATATTAGAGAAGAACATATGAATCTACTTAAGCATTTTATTCATGTTCAAAATATGGAAATTCTATACAAAAACAGCAATATTAAAAATCACGAAGCAGAAGAGGCGTTTGAAGCGCATAAACATAACTCTCTAGAGAATCTACATACTGCGTATGAACATAGTGCAGCCTATGCCTTAAAACGCATTGCCAACAAAGACTTATCTTTCTTCGATAGTACTGAGTATTCAGTAGGTTTCTTCAATTATTTAGGTCAACAGTTTGCCAGAACAAAAGCATTCAAAGACCTCGCTTTACTTGCTATGTCTAAAGGTGACTCAAAGGAATCTCAATGGATATATAAGAACTCTGATGAAAGTTGGTGGTTTCTTAGTCATATGCTTGGTGGGAATCTGGGTTTTTCAATGTATAGCACTAGGGATAATTATAAAAATTGCCTACTAGTCAATGAAACCGATATGCCGTTTATTACTTCTGACTGTCCTTCTGTCAATGTTCACCCTGAATTAAAGCAAGAATCCTTTCAGCCACCGGCAGAAGAACAATTTGACTTGTACTATCCTATTTCTCCAACCGTTGCTTATGTATATTGTAGTTCGAATCAGTTTCCTGATGGGATTTCTAAAGTAGACATAGAAACAGTAGTAAAACTGAACACAGAAACAGCTAGAGGTGCTTATATACACATCTTTGGTAACAGCGAAGAGTCGCTACAAGCCTATAAAAAGCACGTTGGAGAGCGATATGATAGAGTTCAAACCTTTGTGAACACGTAGCCATAAGCCTCTTTGCAATATTTCGTTTTTCGGATCATCCTTTGTAGAATATGTTAAATAGGCCAAATTAGGGTGGTTTTTGCAGGCTCCATTCTCTAATCGCTACGGAATGGCAGAAATCACCCAACTTCCCTCTCGATACTCACCAATTCCCACTTGAAAGTTAATTACAGAATCTCTCCGAATGTTAATGAGTTGTAACTGTTTTTTCTTTCAGCCAATATTTTATCTCTAAGCCTCAAAATGTTCGGTGTATCCGCCCCATGAACCCACGGG
>NZ_AJZM02000375.1 GCF_000272405.2 Vibrio tasmaniensis 1F-187 | reverse complement strand
CTTTGATATCTCAGATGGCACTAACACGGTTCAAGCTTCTGCCGATTTAACCGTTAACCCAATCAATGACTTGCCAGTCCCTCAAAATCAACAATTCAGCGTTGAAGAAGATGGCACGTTAATCTTCACCGATGCAGACTTGTTAACAGGTGCAACGGACATTGAAGGCGATAACCTTACGGTTGAAGGTGTGACCTACGATGGCGGCGACGGTATCCTTACTGACAACGGCAATGGTACGTACACCTTCGCACCGAACGAGAACTTCAATGGTGATGTAAGCTTCGGTTTCGATGTATCTGACGGTACCGATACAGTGTCAGCGAACATCGACGTAAGCGTAACAGCGGTTGATGATGC
>NZ_AJZM02000374.1 GCF_000272405.2 Vibrio tasmaniensis 1F-187 | reverse complement strand
TGATGACCTACATGAATGTCGGATTCGGCGAGGCATTTATTGGCAACTGGCTTTCTTCGTTAGCCCTTGTTGTCGTGATCATGATGCCAATGGGCGCGGTGATGATGGCTTTAGTCACCAAAGCCGTTGCTAGAGTGTTCACAACTTATAGCGAGAAAGTTCGCAACCTGATCATAGGACTGATCATGGCATTCATAATGGAGTCCATGATGGCATTTGTAACAGCGGCAAATAATATTGGATTTTCGGATACATCGGCGTTTACCAGTGGATGGTTTAATGGATTTATTGCCGCGCTTCCTATTGGCCTTACGATCATGGTCGTAATGTCGATGACGGTTAAACCTAAGCTAGAACGATTCATGAAGAGCTAGCCAAAACATTTCACAGCATTGTAGGAGATCCACATGAAAGCATTTACAGGCAAACACAATAACTACCGCATCACTATTGAAGAAGTGAGCGTTAAAGAAGACCGCGAACTTCAAACCATGCAGTTTGAAATTGAAGACAGAGAAAACATGTTCGCGATTGTTGAGAAGATCAAACAAGACAGCGGCTTAGATGAGCAATCAGCAGCACGACTGGGTGTGAGTATCCGCTTACTCGGCCCATTGATGATGCAAGATAGAAAGCATCCTTTGTTTGTTAATTTTATGCCTCACTTCAGAGACTTCATGCAAAACCTTAAGAAGACCTTGAAAGGGCAGTAAAGCCTAACCATCAGCAACACATCGAAAAGCCAGTAACGAACTTACTGGCTTTTGTTGTCTTTATGTCCCGTCCTGAAATGTGTTT
>NZ_AJZM02000373.1:7261-7342 GCF_000272405.2 Vibrio tasmaniensis 1F-187 | reverse complement strand
CTTCTTAATTTCATTAAATGGTCACGGTTCTTATTCAGCCGCTTAAGCTTACGGCTTTACAAAATAAATGGCCCTTGAATG
>NZ_AJZM02000373.1:0-7251 GCF_000272405.2 Vibrio tasmaniensis 1F-187 | reverse complement strand
GTTCTTATTCAGCCGCTTAAGCTTGCTGCTTTACAAAATGAATGGCCCCTTGAATACTAAGATTAGCGTTTCGATTTATCAGCGTCAGAGGGTAATTCAAACTCAGGGAGCATAAATTAGTATTACTTCGAGGTGTTTCTCTTCTTACGCTGTTAGCCTAGAAAAAATCGGGTTAAAAGAAGAGAAAAGGATGGATATAACACTCCCTATTTTTCACTCAAACAACGTTCCCCATTCTCAGGCGGATGATTTATCTGAGCTATGGAGGAAGATAGAAAAAAATGAACGTCGTAATCAAAAGGCTGAGCTAAAGGTTGATCAGCTTTTTTCTGAATACGAAAATAAACTGGCTCCCTATGATAAAAAGCTCGGCCATCTGCGCTGTGTCTGGGTCAAGCACTTGATGTCATTTTTGACCTTAAAAAAACTCAAGACCAACATCCGAAATCGCTTGATGCAAGCGATTGAACAGGAGTTAATGGACTTACTTGATCGCCCTTTCCCCCACAATGAAGACGAAGTTGAGGCGTTATGCGAAGAGTATGAGGCCTATCATGATAAAGTGTTTAAGAAAGAAAAACAGCAAGCGCTCAATGCAGCTTGTCGCGAATTTGAAAGCGGCATGAAAGAGATGTTCGGCGCTGATATCGATTTACCCCACAAAGAGATCCGTGAAATCCTGGCTTCTGGTGATCCATTCGCCATCGAAGCTTTGATCAATACCTTAGGGGCCTCTTTTGTTGAACACAATAACGACACGTTTTCACCACGGGACCAAGCTGAGGACGAGTGGGACGATTTTGAATTCGATTATTTTGAAAGTGAGGAAGACGAGGCACTCAACATCAAAGAAATGTTCCGAGGTACTCAACTCAACAAAATGTACAAACGCATTGCAAGTGTTATCCATCCGGATAAAGAGCCAGATCCGTTAAAGAAGGAAGAGAAGCATCGTTTAATGCAAACGCTGGCCGTAGCCAAGCGAGAGAATGATGTGATGACTTTGGTCCGAATGCTGACAGAATATGTCCCCGATTCTGAGCACCTTCTTGATGAAACAACTTTAGTGAGAATGGAGCATTTGCTCGAAATGAAGCTCCTGGATTTAAATCGGGCCCACCGTGACATCTTTAGCCAACAAGGAGTTAAGTCTCAAGTCTGGAGACAATTCTCAGCACCAAGCAAGAAGAAGACGCAAGCCAAAATGGAAAAGTATATTGAGGTGATTGATGATTCGATAGCCTCACTGGAAAAACGAATAAGAAAAGTTAACAGTATCAATCAATTAAAAAAATATTTAAGATCTCTTGCCTTCTATTGAGTCTGTGTCTGAACAGAGGCTTAATCATGGGGGTTTAAGAGGTTCGAAATACCGCTTGCTCACCCTTCGACTGGCTTCGCCAGCTACGGGATTGCGACGAGCGGTGCCATTAAAGTTTGAACCGGTATATGTTCGCGTTTCCCGTTACTTTTTGAATGCCTTTTGTATTATTTAAGCCTTAACACTAAGTGATGCGTGTCGTATGAGAACCTATGTCGGTCCTCATACGACACGCTGCTTACGCACTCAATTTAAGATCGTGAAAAACAGCTAGGAAGCTTCAATTAAAGAGAAAGAATAAATTCATGAGTCGAAACCTTAAGCACTATCAAGCCCTTGATGAGATCGTGACGAATGCGCTTCTCGCACTGTATTTAACCATGAGTCAGCAAGGTGGATCTTGGACAGCGAAAAGAAGCATGCTTAGGGATTGTACAAACAACCCCAAGCTGACATTACAAATTAAATGATAAACATCAGATATAATATCACACGCATAAAACAGGTGTTTATTATTTCTGTTATGGTAAATGAACTTTTTGTATTACAATGTAATCAACGTAATACAAGGAGGCTTACCATGCCATCTATGTCAGTCAGAATCCCCGAAGATATCGAACAAAAACTAACACTACTTGCAGAGTCCACCGGGCGAACAAAGTCATGGATTACCAACCAAGCAATTCAAGATTACTTAGTTCGTGAGCTTTGGCAGATAAATGAAATCAAAGATGCACTGCATGAAGCTGACTCAGGACAGTTTGCTAATAAGGACGATGTACAAGACACATTTACTAAGTGGGGCGTAAATGCAGATTAAGTGGCTTAAAAAAGCCTTAGTCAATTTAGAGCAGTCTGCAGAGTATTTACACGAACATAACCCACAATCATCACGTGAGTTTGTTCAAGAAGTCTATGACTTAACAAGTCTTCTAAAAACCAATCCTGCTATGGGTCGTCCAGGTCGAGTCTTTGGAACAAGAGAGCTTGCCCTAAATAAGTTTCCCTACCTAATACCTTATCGAGTCAAAAATAACTGCATTGAGATTTTAAGAGTATTCCCTACTCGCATGTCTCAACCAGAATTTTGGTAAAGATGATTTGATGCAGAAAAGGTCGCTAGGCGACCTCAATGCCCAGATTATACCTTACAGTTAAAGCTACTTAGTCAGCTTAATTTTTCAACGCCACGATTTAAAAAAAGTGATAAACCCGATCCCAACCTTGTCGTTATCGCCATTGATTCTACAGGGCTGAAACGGTTTGATAAGGATGAGTGGCACCAGGAGAAACATAAGGTTAATGCCAAACGTAGCTGGAGAAAAACGCATTTTTCGGTTGATAGTCATCACCTGATCCAGAGTGCCGTATTAACGGACAAAAACACGATGGATGATCAGGTTGTCGGGTCATTATGTCAGTCTATCATTACGGATGTTAGGCACGTAAGTGCCGACAAAATGTATGATACCAATGCTGTGTACCAGACATTAGAAGATCATTTTCCGAATGCTTATATTGTCATACCGCCGAAAGACAATACGTTTGCGGATGACGACCATCATCCCAAGAGGATGAGCAACCTGATAGGGTGCTCTGCCCTTGGGATTATCGATTGGCAGAGGGTACGACAATATGGAAAAAGGAATATTTCAGAAACGGCCATACAACGTTATAAGAAGATCATCGGAAACCAATTACACAGTAGAAAGTTGACCAATCAGCGTCAGGAAATGTTAATCGGTTGTTCCATTTTAAATCGTTTCACTCACCTCGGGGTGCCCAAGAGCTACCGAGTCGCTTAACCGTATCAAAAGACCACCTAGGTTGAGTATTGCAACAAAGCCCATCATGGTAGAAAAAGATGAACTGCAATAAATAAATAGATCGTTCTTAATCGCCATATTTATCCTCATACTTATCCAATAACCATTACTAAAAGGATAATTTATGAATCCTCTCGACTATACCCTCTACACTTTGAACGCAAAGCAATTTTTAGTTGAGCCTAAGACGAAATTTATTGTGCGGAAAACAGAAGGTAAATATCGTCTCTTTGGGGTTATTTTCGTTGCCG
Organism: Vibrio tasmaniensis 1F-187; assembly: GCF_000272405.2. Classification (GTDB taxonomy): domain Bacteria; phylum Pseudomonadota; class Gammaproteobacteria; order Enterobacterales; family Vibrionaceae; genus Vibrio; species Vibrio tasmaniensis_A. The sequence continues at coordinate 3,853 of NZ_AJZM02000373.1, read as the reverse complement.
GTGTTTTTATGGGACAATTAGTGCACCTTTATTAAGGCATAGGTGAAGTAGTATAGTGAAGTGTGAATCATCGTTGATTATGATGCTTTGGCTTGAAAACAAAATATGGATTTTTACAAATGCAAGAAACCACCAGTATGCCTTGCGACGAAACACAAAATGCCTCTCCACCTAGTGAAAAACAGCCAAAAAAAACAAAGGCTTCTTATCCGAGAAAACCATTCTTAGATGCGATCTTGTTTTTCTGCACCTTTGGCCTTTACACCAGTTTCTGGCTCTATCGTCGCGTCAAAGAAATCAAGCTTATATCTCAGGGTGATTTTAAACCCTGGTTATGGGTTTTCGTTCCTTACTTTGCCATCGTACAGTTTTTCGCTTTTCGAAACTTAGGTAAGGCGCTGAGTGATTTAGAGGGTGATAGTACTAAACCGAAGGCTCAAACCATTTATAAATGTGGTTCTTACGGCTTCCTACTAACAACGCTGTACTTCTCTGGGACCTCTAAATGGGCAACCCCAATATGGCTAGATTTTGTTGTATATATACTTACTACTATTTCGTTTGGTGCTATTGCGTATCGTGTTAACGCCTATAAAAAGCAGGTTGAAGAGATTGAGTTCACAGGAAAAAAACGCGGTTTTAACCCATTAGAATGGGTGATTTTTTTGCTAATGACGCCGACAGTTTTGGGTATATTTGCCTTTTCCATTCTCTCTCCATTGATGGTAGATAAGTTGGACAGTTTCTCTGATGGGAGTGTATTTGTACAAGAAAATCATAACTATAAGTTGACCTTCCATGGGGAAGTTTGGCAGCAAGTGGAAGTCGGTACTTATTCTGATGGCACTGCCTTAGCTGAGTTTGAAAGCGAAGATTTTGATGCCTACTTTATGATTTTTGAAAATTCGGACTATAAGGCTACTGATGTGAATGATCACGTTCATTGGCGTCGCCAGTGGCTCGACGAGCAAATCGGAAATTCTCTCTGTACAGAGAATCGTCGTTTTATAGGTGACGAGTTTGTCGTAAAGGTTGAAATGACCTGTACTGAGAATGCCATCAACGCGAACGCTGCAGGCTTCATTGCGCTAATCCACTCACAAGATAAGGCCTATGAATTGCTCGGTATTTTGGCTCAACCTGAGTTATCGTTTAATCGTAGAAAGCATCAATTTGAAGCGATGATCAGGGAGTTTACACTGCAATGAAACTGAATCAGCTATTAGCATTAACCTTGGTAACTTTGTTAAATATATCAATCATTCACGCTGATGAATTGTCTAACGTTGAATGGGACCTTTCTCAAGAGGGGCTCAAAGATACTTTGTTGTTGATCCCTAAGGACAACAAGTATTCCGAGATGGTACAGCTGCTTAGAGATATAGAGTTTGATGTTCAGAAAGAGCAAGTTATCGAACAAAGAACCGTAGTCAATTATTTCCCTCGATTTGTCGATACCGAGGCATATGGTACGATGGGTTTGTACTTCGACCCGAATTATCAACAAGTGTTTATTCAGGCCGCGGCTTCTGTTTCTCCTTCTGGGGTTGTAAAACAGATTACACCCTCGCAAGTCCAGTTGCTGAACACTGGTAGCTACAATACATTTTCCAGTCAAAAAGAACTCGCGTTGGCTATTCCAGGCCTTGAGAAAGGAAGTGTTGCGGTACTAAAATATCAGGTTGTTACCAAGCGTTCGATGATGGAACATGATTGGGCTGAAGAGTTATTTACTCAAAAAAACTACCCAATTGCGGCATATAAACTCAATGTAAGTTGGAGCAATGAATCTTCGATGTTCTGGTCCAAAGACAGTGAAGCTGTTGAGTGTGAACAGTTTAATAACACTCTCGACTGTCAGGGATTGGATATTCCTGCCTTTGAGGGAGACTATCAAGTTTTGTGGCGTGATGGCATTAATCGTGTTTCGTTGGGCTCGTTGAATTCTTGGCAAGATGTAGCCGATTTAGCGTCAACAACGATGGCGGCAGCTTCGACAGATCAAACTGGTTTGGATGACCTCTTTTTAAAGTTAACAGTCTGGGCGAAAAGCACGGATGAAAAGATAGAACGTATTTTGGCGTTTGTATCTCGAGATGTTCGATATGTTTCGCTCTCTGAATTCGGCCATGCTATGACGCCTCATGATATTGCAGAGACGATAGAAAACCGATTTGGTGACTGCAAAGATAAATCGACTTTACTTTTGAGTTTGCTAAATAAGCTCAACTTAGATCCAGAATTAGTATTGGTAGCTACAAACCGAAATGACCCTGAAAGAATCATCATACCAAGTATGTTGGCATTTAATCATGTCATCGTCTGTTTTGAATATGATGGTCAACGTTATTGCGTTGATCCAACCGACTCTCAAACTCACTGGCAACATACGCCTGCATGGGTACAAGGGAAAGTCTCATTACCATTAACAGCGCGGACGCAACTTGGGCTGGTGCAAAAAAGCCCTTATCGCTGGAAGATACATAATCAAACAAAGATTGTGTTTGATGAGTTTGGTGGGCAAAAAGAGACTCAGAAGCGCAGTTATGTTGGTGAATATGCTGCTGCTGTACGGTCAAATTTATTTGAGTTAAACGATGATGACCGTCTGAACAAATTGACCGACGAATATCACGAAGTCGTTTCGTCAATAGGCACCCCAGAGTTTCGTGTTGACCATATTGATGCAATGACTGAGGGTTTTGTGATTCATTCTGACGCCACGATAGAACCGTTCCTAACCGTTGGAGAAGAACTGAACTATGGAGAGTCTGATGCTTGGATTGAGCATGAACTGTCAGACTTAAAGATGTTTAATGAGCTATATCCTGCGCTTTTCGAAGGAGTAAATATCACTTCGACCATCAATTATGATACCAATGGTGTATGGGAGATTACCGACGTGCCGCCAACGTTAGAATTGAGTCATCCTTTAGGCTCACTGATACGTCAAGTAACTCTTCTATCACCCACAGAGCTTTCTATCAAAACCGAACTCAAGGTTAAATCTAGAATGATTGAACCGGAAGAGCGAGAGAACTTTAATAGAATGCTGAGTGTATTTTCAGAGCAGTCGCTTATAAAGTTCTATGGCAAAGCTGCCTCAAAATCCCCTGGCGCGAGATCGTGAATGTTTTTTGAGCTAACGAAGGGATCGATTTGACGATCACTTTTAGCTGTGATCCTATACTCCCTTTTTCGGGAGAGCACCATGCACATTGACCACTTTAAAGAACATTTTCAAGCGATTACTGACCAACGCCAAAGTGCAAAAGTTACTTATTGCCTGTTTGAAGTCCTTTTTGGCTCGTTATGTGCGGTGATAGCGGGCGCAAAAGGTTGGTTTGATATTCGTGAATACATTCTCGGACACCATGATTGGTTTAAGCGTAATGGCCTCTTTGTGAACGGTATTCCTGCTGATGATACGATTGCTCGCATAATATCTACGATTGAACCCGAGCCGTTTCACGAGTCTTTCATCAACTGGATGGAGTCAATTTATACTCTTACAAAAGGTCAAGTCGTTGCGATAGATGGCAAAACGCTTCGAGGCTCATACAATCGTGAAGATAGATAGAGCGAGCACCATTCATATGATCAGTGCTTATGCTTCATCAAATAAGCTCGTGTTGGGGCAGATAAAAACTGAGTAAAAGAGTAATGAAATAACGGCAATCCCTGAACTGATAAAGATGCTCGATATAACAGGAGCATTGGTGACCATTGATGCAATGGCATGCCAAACCAAGATCGCCAAAGCCATCGTGGAACAAGGAGCAGACTACTTACTTGCAGTAAAAAGCAACCAAGGAAAACTTCGACAAGCTCAAAAATAACGTCCGCGGTATTT
>NZ_AJZM02000372.1:33621-84874 GCF_000272405.2 Vibrio tasmaniensis 1F-187 | reverse complement strand
GGTTCGCCTGATGTTCAAAATAAGATCTTCACTGCCACATTGAAGAAAGCCGTAGCACTCTCGTAATAGAGGGGGCTACGGCTTTTTTGTATTTTGGTATATGTGTCATTCCCTAGAGCGACGAAGGAGTGAGTCGGAAATCTCTTGTTGTTCTAAACATCCCGCATAGAGAAAGGATTGACTCAATAAGCCAGCCGAAAATCTGTTTACTTCACATCACACGTGATGTTCTTGATTGGCGTCTCTGAAGTAACAAAGCAAACATACGCTTCAACAGGGTTATTTCGACCAATTCGAATGTAACCCGCCTGTATTTCATCTTCATTAAACGTCACCGAGTGAGAGTTACTCGTTTGGCCATCGTAAAAGCTCGCTTCAAATTTTCTATTCATTTGGCTCGCGATACGGTTGCGTGTCGTCGATGTAATGAACGTAATATTGGCGCAGCGCATCGGTGGCTTCTCAGTGATCAGAAACTGGCCGCTTTCTTTATCTAACACACCGCCTTTTGTATCCGGTTGAATGTCTATCGCCTGAAACTGTTCGATGGTACAAGTTTCTTTAGCCGTCACTACCGTAGGCGTGAGGATCGCTAGGGCTAAAGGTAAAGCAAAGAGTACTAGTTTCATGAGAACAACACCGTATATAAAAAGAGCGAAAGATAATAACACCGTTATGGTGCAATTAAGTGTAATGATTCAGTTATTAGGTAATGGTTATATTATGAGAAGGTCATGGTATCGAATTTAGTTAGTTGTCGTCACTAGTCTCAAATTGACACCGGGCCTGTTGGCTTTGTGATTGTTGAGTGACATTGAAACCTTTCTCTTCTAACAACTGCAATAAGTTACCTTCTCCTATTAGGTGCAAGGCGCCAACCACAATTAAGTAGCTATCTTTCGAGTCAAGTTTCCAATCATTGGCGGATAGTTTGTTTGCCCAGTCTATATTGCGATCGGTTAAAAATGCTTTCTCTAGTTCAGGTGACATCTCAGACAGCTCTGCGAAAGCTTCCAGCTTCGCTAAATCACCCGCTTTCCAACTTTCGATTAAGCAATGAACCACACGATCAGTTTGGTCAAATTCTTCAAGGCTACTGACTAACCACTCCTTACCGTCGTCCTTTTGTTTTGTCATCAGGTCTATTTGGAATTGAAGCGGCTCTAAGCTGATAACGGGAACATCTTGGATAGTCGCTTTGTAAGCTAGCGTCGCATCAACGCCGCCGGCGGAGCCATAACCAAGTTTTTTTAACTGCTGCATCTGTATCGATAGAGAGGTTGCCCAAGGCGGTGAGTTAAGCAGTTGTTGCGTTGGCATACCCAATGATTTTGATATGTCGGTTAATAATTGTTTTTGTTGTTTGTTTAATACATCAGCGGTGGTCACTTTGGTCGTCGGATAAACGACACCCTCTGTCTTTCTTATATCCGTTTCGATAACTAAGCCATCACTGTTTTTTAGCGCGTCGGTGATTGCCGAAGGAAGTGGGTACATACTTTTATCCCCAACGTGCACAGAACCTAAGATAGTAAGCGTCAGATCATCCTTTTTGGCTTGCCAATAAAGAGGCTCGGCCGCAGCTTGTTTGGCTGAAAATGCGAGAACGAATAAAGTTACGTACAAAAATGTGCGCAAGGAAAGCTCCTATTAAAAGATATGAACTCGTTAAAATTGATTTTGACGGCGTTTTTTAACGGTTTTTTTTGAGAACGATGTCACGTTGTTTGTACGAAAAGTATAACAACACGAACAAACTCTTAAACCTTTCTCCCTACCAACAACACGATTTTATGAAATCCTTTAAAAAGATTGTGATTCAATTCTCAGTTTTTACGTCAAAATAAAAATGACGGAAGTGCCGTAGGTTGTAACTTTATGATTTTAATATAATTAATTTTATCAGTGTTTTTGAGATTTGAAGCCGATCACTTTATTAACCTGATTTAATTCACGGCAAAAAATAAGCCCATATAGTTTATCTAACTTTCGAAGCGCTCCACTTTGCTTCTGACTCAATTTTAAATTTATGGGTGAATACGATGTTGAAGAGAAACTTACTATCTGTAGCGGTACTGGCTGGTTTGACGGGTTGTGCTGTAACGCAAGCACCTGAGCAACAGGTGGTTAATGCACTGGCTGATAACCTTGATGTGCAATATGAAATTCTAACCAATCACGGTGCGAATGAAGGCATGGCTTGTCAGGACCTAGGTGCTGAGTGGGCGTCATGTAATAAAGTGAACATGACCCTGACCAATGACGGTGAAGCGATTGATTCGAAAGATTGGACTATCTACTTCCATAGTATTCGCCTTATTTTAGATGTTGATAACGAACAATTTAAAATCACTCGTGTAACGGGTGACCTACACAAACTAGAACCTACAGATAAGTTCGATGGTTTTGCCGCTGGTGAAGAAGTGATTCTTCCGTTAACGAGTGAGTACTGGCAACTGTTTGAAACTGACTTTATGCCGGGTGCATTCGTAACTGCGCCAAACGCAGAACCTAAGATGATTGCTTCATTGAATACTGAAGATGTCGCGTCGTTCGTAACAGGTTTGGAAGGAAACAACCTTAAGCGTACACCTGATGACAACAATGTCATGGCGACTGCGGTTACGCGTTTCGAAAAGAATGCGGATCTAGCAACGCAAGACGTTTCAACAACGCTTTTGCCAACCCCAATGTCGGTAGAAGCGGGGGAAGGTTCAGTGAGTATTGCTGGTGGTATTGCCCTACCTAAAGAGGCATTCGATGCTGAGCAGTTCGCTGCAATTGAAGAACGTGCAGATGTGGTAAACGTAGATGTGAGTGGCGACCTACCTGTTAGTGTTGCCGTTGTTCCTACTCAGTTTACGGGTGATTTAGCAAAATCTGGCGCTTATGAACTAAGCATCTCGGAAGAGGGGATTGCGATTAAAGCGTTTGATAAAACAGGTGCTTTCTACGCAGTTCAGTCTATTTTTGGCCTAATAGACAGTCAGAACGCTGAATCACTACCACAACTGTCGATCAAAGATGCACCACGCTTTGATTACCGTGGTGTGATGGTGGATGTTGCTCGAAACTTTCACTCAAAAGATGCCATCCTAGCGACGCTAGATCAAATGGCTGCATACAAGATGAATAAACTTCACCTTCACTTAACTGATGATGAAGGTTGGCGTTTAGAAATCCCAGGTTTACCAGAGCTAACGGATGTAGGGTCTAATCGTTGTTTTGATTTGGAAGAGCAAAGCTGTTTACTGCCTCAGCTAGGTTCAGGTCCAACAACAGACAACTTTGGCTCTGGTTTCTTTAGTAAAGCGGATTACGTCGAGATCTTAAGCTACGCAAAAGCGCGCAGCATCGAAGTAATTCCAGAAATTGATATGCCAGCACACGCTCGTTCTGCTGTGGTATCAATGGAAGCGCGTTACACCCGCCTAATGGCGGAAGGCAAAGAAGCTGAAGCAAGTGAATATCGCTTGATGGATCCACAAGATACTTCAAACGTGACGACTATTCAGTTCTACGATAAGCACAGCTTCATCAACCCATGTATGGAATCATCGACTCGCTTTGTTGATAAAGTGATTACTGAAATTGCAGCAATGCACAATGAAGCGGGTATGCCGCTAACGACTTGGCACTTTGGTGGTGATGAAGCGAAAAACATCAAGCTAGGCGCAGGCTTTCAAGATGTTGATGCTCAAGACAAAGTGGCATGGAAAGGTAACATTGAGCTAGACAAGCAAGACAAGCCATTCCAACAGTCTCCACAATGTCAGTCTTTGATTGCTGATGGTTCAGTGAGTGATTTTGGTCACCTGCCTGGCTACTTTGCAAAAGAAGTATCAAAAATTGTTGCAGACAAAGGCATTCCTCACTTCCAAGCTTGGCAAGATGGCTTGAAGTATGTGGAAGAGGGTGAATCTGGCTTCGCTACTGAAACTACTCGCGTTAACTTCTGGGACGTTCTTTACTGGGGCGGCACTTCATCAGTGTACGACTGGTCAGCGAAAGGTTATGACGTGATTGTCTCTAACCCAGATTACGTATACATGGATATGCCATACGAAGTTGACGCAGCAGAGCGAGGTTACTACTGGGCAACGCGTGCAACGGATACTCGTAAGATGTTTGGCTTCGCACCAGAAAACATGCCACAAAACGCGGAAACCTCATTAGACCGTGACGGCAATGGCTTCACTGGTAAAGGCGAGATTGAAGCAAAACCTTTCTACGGCTTGTCTGCACAGCTTTGGTCTGAAACAGTACGTACCGACGAGCAGTATGAATACATGGTGTTCCCTCGCGTACTTGCAGCAGCAGAGCGCGCATGGCACAGAGCTGATTGGGAAAACGACTACAAAGTGGGCGTTGAATACTCTCAAGATACCGACCTAGTAAATAAGCAGTCTTTAAACAACGACTTTAATCGCTTCGCGAATATTGTTGGTCAACGTGAACTGGCTAAGCTTGAGAAGGCGGGTATTGATTACCGACTACCAGTTCCGGGGGCAAAAGTTATTGATGGCAAGCTAGCGATGAACGTTCAATTCCCTGGCGTAGAGCTTCAATACTCAGCGGATGGTGAAAACTGGTTAACGTACGATGAGCAACAACGTCCTTCGGTTTCAGGCGAAACTTACATCCGCTCTATCTCTGAAAGTGGCGAGAAAGTAAGTCGAGTGACTTCGGTGAAATAATCGATAAGCAACATTAATAGATGAGCTCCCTAACTATTATCTTACTCAGATAAAAGTGGGAGCTTTTTTTTCGTCCAAACTAAGTTCGGTACATTCCTTAAACTGAAACATATAGAAATAACCTTTGTTTATAACGTCAACAATGCACATAAGGTGAGCTTCATCGCAAAAGTGACGCACTTCTCATTCTTCTCTTCAAAAAATAAGTCCGCCATAAAAAACTATAAATCAGGTGTGATTGAAACAACTGAATCTAATTTTATGCCGTGAAATAACGTGATCTTGATCCGTTTTGATTATTGGGTTTCTTTTTTTATCTATTTTTATGTTTTTAAGTTATTGATTTATTTAAGTTAAATAACTTTCCCTTTTTTGATGGTGAGAGAGATCACTCTGCTTGCCCTTTTATTTTGAAACGTAAATTAAATCGAGCAAGATAGATTTCATGCCAGGGAGGCTACCAATTACTCAAGCGGCGAAGGTGAATGATATACCGAAGATATGTCGCTGAAAAATTTAAACTAAGGCAGTTTACTATGAAAAAAATTATCGCTCTAAGTGCACTTTCTCTTGCTTTCGCTTCTAGTGCTTTCGCTGGTTCTTCTTACGTTACAGGTAATATCCAATTTCACGACGATGGCCGTATCCACGGTTCTGATATGACTTCGACTCTAGAAGCTGGCCACACGTTTGACAACTCTCTAGGCGGTTTAACTGTTTACACTGAGTTTGATGGCATCCAACTTGGCGACCTTGAAGGTCTAACTGCTGCTGAAACTGGTGGCGACGCAACAACTGGTCAAGCAAATGCATTCATCACTGTTGGTGGTGAGCAAGCTTTCAATATCACTGACAACCTATGGGTTGCAGCGGGTTACCAACATGTCTTCTCTGCTGGCGAGAGCATTCAGTTCCGTCCACTGGTTAAAATTGGTTACAACTTCGACAACGGTATCTCTATTAGTAACCGTACTCGTGCACATATCGATGACACTTCTGCAGATGCTGACACTGATTACCGCATGGATAACCGCATTGCTTACTCTGTAAACGAAGACCTAGCGCTTAGCTACAACAACGTATACATGATTGATGCTGAAGCTATGGATCACGAGCTTCGTGCAACATGGACTCGTCAAGGTGTTCAACCTTACTTCGAATTCCGTAGCCAAGCTAACGGAGTTGATTTCGCGAACGGCGCGTCTAAAACAAACAACGCATTCGTATTCGGTGCATCTTACGGCTTCTAAGCTGACTCACTTGGCTGCTTAATCGATTAGATTATTAGCCAAGTGAGTTTCTTCGCTAATTAGCTTTTTTGTTAAATAGAGTTTTTGCTAACTAGCGACGAAAACATAGCGGTACTAACAGCCCGGTTGGTGCCGCGACAAGATTTGCTTTACTGTCCAAAAGCAAAGAGCCTAGTAAGTAAACCACAGTCTTGGGTTTGCTTAATGCTAGGCTCTATTTTTATTGCTGTTCGTAGGTCTAATTACGCTCTATTTTCCGTTGTAATGACGGTATTCAAACACCTGACCTTTCTCGTTAAACGCATACACAGAATACTCGTCTTTCTTATCGCCATACTCCATGCCCGGAGAGCCCATTGGCATGCCTGGAACCGCCAAGCCAATCGCATTGCGTGGTGGGTTCTCTAAAAAGGCTTTCACGTCCTCTGCAGGAATGTGCCCCTCAAATACGTAACCGTCGATCTCTGCCGTATGGCAAGAAGCCAGTTCTGGCGTTACTCCTAACTTCTGCTTGATTGGGTTCATGTCATCATGGAGTTTCTCTGTGACATCGAAACCGGCGTCTTGCATGTGTTCTGTCCATTCTGTGCAGCAGCCACAATATGGAGACTTATGGTTTAGTACATTAGTAGCGAGAGCTTGTCCTGAAATTGCAGCGAGTGCAGTAAGAGTCATAACTTTACGAATCATGGTGAACCTCATGAATTTGGTTTTTGTTGATATTATAATGAGTGGGTTTGAACAATCTTAATCTGTTGGCATTGCTGACTACGGTGATTGATGACATCGCCATCGCAGCGCCTGCAACGACAGGGCTAAGTAAAAATCCAAAAAATGGGTAGAGCACACCGGCCGCGATAGGAATGCCCAGCGAGTTATAGATGAAGGCACCAAACAGGTTTTGCTTCATATTTCTCACGGTTGCCTGGGATAGCTCGATCGCATTACTCACAGACAGTGGCGACGAGTTGAGCAGCGTCATTTGCGCACTTTCAATCGCCACATCACTACCACTGCCCATTGCGATTCCTATATCCGCTTGAGCAAGAGCTGGTGCATCGTTAATACCGTCTCCGACCATGGCAACACTCTTATATTGCTGTTGCAGCTGAACAATATGTTGAGCTTTCTGCTCTGGTAGTACTTCCGAGATAACCTCGTCGATACCGACGTTTTTACCTATTGCTTGAGCCACAGAGTCATTGTCGCCTGTTAATAGTACGGTGTGAATTCCGGCGGATTTTAGTTGAGCAATGGCTTGTTTGCTATCTATTTTTAACGAGTCTGAAATGCCCAATATGCCTTCCAGTTTTTGATCGATTACAACGAAGATGGGTGTCCATGCTTGTGTACGACAAAGCTCGATGAAATCCGCGCCAATGTCTGTATTGACACCTAATTGGGTTAGGAACTTAAACGAGCCTACTTGAACTTTCTTGCCGTTAATTGTTGCTTGAACCCCAAGCCCTCGTTGGTTTTCAAATTCGCTGTGGGGTAGTGCTGAAACTTGTAAGCTCTCAGCATATTGGCAAACGGTTTTCGCTAATGGGTGTTCTGAGCCTACCTCTACCGAATAGGCGTAAGCCAGCAGTTCTTGTTCTGATAAGTCGCCATAAAAGGCCTGCTGAACGGTTGGCTTACCTTGGGTTAGGGTGCCTGTTTTATCAAATACGACAGCATCGATTTTGCTTGCAGATTGCAACACATCGGCATCCTTGATCAGAACACCAAACTCAGCGGCTTTGCCAACGCCAACAGTAATAGAGAGCGGTGTCGCTAAGCCCAAGGCACATGGACAGGCGATGATCAGTACAGTGGTTGATACCACGAGCATGTAACTTGCACTCGGTTGTGGTCCAACAAAAAACCAAACTAGGGCGGTAATGGCTGCGATCGCGACCACAACAGGTACGAAAACGGCAGAGATAGAGTCGGCAAGCTTCGCAATCGCAGGCTTGCTGCTTTGTGCTTGGCGAACCATCTGAATGATTCGAGCCAACATGGTGCTTGAGCCAATCCCCGTAGCTTCAATGATTAAGCTGCCATCACCATTAATGGTACCTGCTGAAACGCCATCATTAATTGATTTAACGTTGGGAAGCGGTTCGCCAGTCAGCATCGATTCATCGATATAAGATTCGCCAGATACCACGACACCATCGACAGGGACTTTTTCTCCCGGTTTCACTCGTACGTGCATACCGACTTGAATAACCTCTACGGCGATGGTTTGCTCTTTACCATCGACGATAACCACCGCTTTTTGAGGTTGTAAATTAATCAGTGCCTGCAAAGATTTGGTGGTGCGTGCCTTGGCTTTGGCTTCAATGTAGTGACCCAAAGAAATAAGGCCAACAATCATTGCGCTCGCTTCAAAATAGACATGGCGTGATGGTTCTGGGAACCATGATGGAATCAGCACAACCAACATTGAATAGAACCACGCAGCGCCTGTACCCAAAGCAACTAACGTGTCCATCGTGGCACGCTTGTGCATCAGTGATTGCCAAGCGTTCGTGAAGAAGCTGCGTCCTGAGGTCGCAAGCAGTATCAAGCAGACGACTCCGACCAACCCCCAAGCCAATTGGTCGTGAAATGTAGCAATGGTCATGCTGCCACCGAACAGGCCCCACGCCATCAGCGGGGCACCGATAAACAGCGCGCTTACAGAATTCTTTAGGAAAGCTTTTTGGGTACGAAGTTGTTGTTCTTGCTGTTTTTGTTGTTGAGTCGCCGCGTCGTCAACGAACTCGGCACCATAACCTGCGGTTTTTACCGATTCTATGAGAGCGCTTTCGATGACGTCACGTGTTTTAGAGGTGAAAACCAAGGCTGTCTGTTCGGCGAGATTGATCTGAGCTTGGTCGACGAACTCATTCTTTTTCAACGCTTTCTCTACCGAAGAAACACAACTCGCACACGTCATTCCCTCAAGAACAAGGTGATAGGTACATTGGCTAGCAGCAGGTTTATCTTGTGTCGGTTCCACTGACGCTGTTTTTTTATCGTCTTCTGATTCTTTATTAGATAAAGGCTCATTAATTTCAGAGTAAGGAGTCGCGTGATAACCCACACTTTCGATTAGCTCAATAAGCTCGGATTCTGAAAGCAGAGTAACCAACGACAATTCATGTTTGCTGACTTCTAGGTCTGAGATTTGCGAGGTCTGCTCAAGCGCTTGAGTCAATTTACTCACGCACTTACCACAGCTGAGCCCTGATAATGAAAGATGCAGCGAATTACCCATGGAATAACCAAGGGTCGCTAACTGTTGGTTGAGTTCAACGTAACTAAAAGGAGTAGAAATATCGATGTAGGTCAGCGATATGTCGTTGATCTTCGTATTCTCGAGATCGTCAAACAATGTGCGGACCTTCTTAGCACACCCCATGCAATTTAGGCCGTTGAGCACAGCTGTGTAATGGTTCATATCGATACTCCAATTTTCATCTAGCCCTAACATAAACCTTCCCGTAAGGGTAAGGTCAAACATAAATTCAAGAATTTGATATTTGCTGGAATATTGAGTGACGGAATAGATGAGGTTTATCGCGAGCGTGGCGATAATTTGCCGTTTTAGAGCATTTGACATGTGCTTGAGCTATTGGTTTTCTCCTTCTACGATAGCTTTCGTACAAGATCAGCGCATTAATCATTCACTACTGATTGTAGATTTAAGCGGTGGTGATAAAATAGCGCCCAAAATTTAGTGATATTTTTCTGTTGCAGGCTTTGTAATGGTAATCACTAAAAGAATCACCTACATAATCAAGGTATTTAAATGACGGTTAAAACTCGTTTTGCTCCTAGCCCAACTGGCTATCTTCACGTTGGTGGTGCACGTACTGCACTTTACTCTTGGCTATTCGCTAAGAACCAAGGTGGTGAATTCGTTCTACGTATCGAAGACACGGACCTTGAGCGTAACTCTCAAGAAGCGGTTGATGCAATTCTAGAAGGCATGCAATGGATGGGTATGGAATGGGATGAAGGTCCTTACTACCAATCTAAGCGTTTTGACCGTTACAACGAAATGGTTGATAAGCTACTTGCTGAAGACAAAGCTTTCAAATGCTATGCGTCTAAAGAGCTGCTTGACGAAATTCGTGCAGAGCAAGAAGAAAACAAAGAGATGGCTCGTTACGATGCGAACCACCCTAAAATTGTTGCAGCAAACGAAGCAGCAAAAGAAGGTGATGCGTGCGTTATCCGTTTCCGTAACCCTAAAGAAGGCAGTGTAGTCTTTGATGACCAAATCCGTGGTCGCATCGAAATCTCTAACAGCCAACTTGATGACCTAATCATTCGTCGTACAGACGGTGCACCAACATACAACTTCGTTGTTGTAGTGGATGACTGGGACATGGGTATTACACACGTTGTACGTGGTGAAGATCACATCAACAACACACCTCGTCAAATCAACATCTATGAAGCACTAGGCGCGCCAGTTCCAACTTTCGCTCACTGTGCAATGATTCTTGGTGATGACGGTGCGAAACTTTCTAAGCGTCACGGTGCTGTTTCTGTAATGCAATACCGCGACGAAGGTTACCTACCAAATGCACTAAACAACTACCTAGTTCGTTTAGGTTGGTCTCACGGTGACCAAGAGATCTTCTCTCAAGAAGAGATGATTGAATTCTTCAGCCTGAACGCTATCAGCAAGTCTGCTTCTGCATTCAACACTGATAAGCTACTTTGGTTGAACAACCACTACATCAAGACTTCTGAGCCTGAGTACGTTGCTAAATACCTGCAATGGCACCTAGATGCACAAAAGGTCGATACAACAAATGGCCCGGCTATCACTGAAGTGATCACGCTAGTTGGCGAGCGTTGTAATACGCTTATCGAACTTGCTGAACAGTCTCGTTACTTCTACGAAGATTTCTCTGAGTTTGAAGCTGGCGCAGCGAAGAAGCACCTACGTGGTGTTGCTAAAGGCCCACTAGAGCTTGCTCTTGCTAAGGTTGAAGCGCTTGAGGATTTCACTACTGCAAACATCAAAGATGGTGTGATTGCAGCAGTATGTGAAGAGCTAGAGGTCGGCATGGGTAAAATCGGTATGCCACTTCGCGTAGCAGTAACAGGTGGCGGCCAGTCTCCTTCTGTTGATGCAGTGATGGAGCTTGTTGGTAAAGAGCGCGTAATCGCTCGCATCAAGATGGCTCTTGAGTTCATCGCTGAGCGTGAAGCTAACGCTTAATTGAGTATTAGCTAGATTGAAAAAAGGGTCAGTAACTTGGTTACTGACCCTTTTTATTTGTCTTGAGTTTTATCTAGCTAAGCTCAGATTTTTTTGAATATGATGGAGGTGTTGATCCCGCCAAAGGCAAAGTTATTGCTCATCAGGTATTCAACATCCAATTCGCGACCAGAACCTGTGATGTAATCGAGTTTACCGCAGCGTTCGTCGATGTTTTCAAGGTTCAATGTTGGGCTGAACCAGCCAGAATGCATCATCTCTAGGCTCAACCAAGCTTCAATCGCACCACATGCACCAAGCGTATGGCCAAAGTAGCTTTTCAATGAGCTGATTGGCACTTCACCAAAAATGTTCGCGGTCGCATTACTTTCTGCAATATCGCCTTTATCTGTTGCCGTTCCGTGCGCCGAAACATAACCAATTTTTTCAGCAGGAAGCTGTGCATCTTTCAGCGCTTTCTCCATACAGATTTGCATGGTTTCCATCTGAGGTTGAGTCACATGAGCTGCATCGCAGTTGCTGGCAAAACCGATGATCTCAGCGTAGATCTTTGCGCCACGAGCCACAGCATGTTCATACTCTTCAAGAACAAGTGTACCTGCGCCTTCACCGATAACCAGGCCATCGCGCTCACTGTCGTAAGGGCTAGGGGATTTTTCTGGCGTGTCGTTTTTTAAACTGGTAGCAAAAAGGGTATCGAAAACGGCAGATTCGGTTGGGCATAGCTCTTCACCACCACCGGCAACCATCACGGTTTGGTAACCGTGTTTGATTGCTTCATAGGCGTAGCCAATCGCTTGGCTACCTGAAGTACAGGCACTGCTGGTGGGAATCACACGTCCACGTAAGCCAAAGAATAGCCCGACGTTGACCGCTGCGGTGTGTGGCATCATCTGAACGTAAGTCGTTGCGGTGATAGCTCGTGTCGATTTCTCGTTAAGCATCACGCCAAATGCACCAACAGCGTCAGTACTGCCGGTTGAAGAACCATAGGCAATGCCTGTTTCGCCATTAGTCAAAACGTCGTGGCCAATCAGTCCTGCTTGCTCTAGTGCATTTTCGGTCGCTACTGTTGCTAGGCGAGACACGCGGCCCATGCCACGAACCTGTTTGCGCTTATAGTGCTTAGGTAGTTGGAAGTCATCAATAGGTGCGGCAAGCTTTGTGTTGAGGCCATCGTACTGCTCAAAGCTAGGCATGTACTGGGTCGCATTTTCACATGCTTTTAGTTTTGGCTCGATGTGCTGCCAATCGTTGCCAAAAGCGGTAACGCCTGACATGCCAGTTACAACAACGCGGCGGGTCATACTAAGCCTCCATTAACTGAAATCACTTGGCGAGTTACGTAGCCGGCAATATCCGACATTAGGTAGCTGACTAGGCCTGCTACTTCTTCTGGTTCACCCATGCGGCGTAATGGAACTTGAGGTAGCGCATGCTCTTTTACATGCTCATCAACCATCCCGGTATCGATTAGACCAGGAGCGACACAGTTTACCGTTATCTTGCGTTTTGCGAGCTCTAGAGCCAGAGACTTAGTTGCGCCAATCACACCTGCTTTTGCTGCGGCATAGTTGGTTTGACCGCGGTTACCCATGATGCCGGATACAGAAGCCAGAGTAACGATTCGACCGCCTTTGCGTTTTTGAACCATTGGCATCACGCACGGGTGAAGTACGTTGTAGAAGCTGTCGAGGTTGGTATGGATAACACCATCCCACTCTTCTTCAGTCATAGCTGGGAATGCCGTGTCACGAGTAATACCGGCATTATTCACCACACCATAGTAAGCGCCGTGTTCGGCAATATCTGACTCAAGCGTTTCGCGACATTCGCTGCGATTGCTGATATCAAATTGGATCAGACGTCCTGCAGCACCGAGCTCAGTGATCGACTTTAATGTGTCTTCAGCACCTTGCTTGTCACCCATGTAATGAACGGCGATTTCAAAACCGTCTTTCGCGAGTTGAATAGCGATCGCTTTACCAATGCCTTTACTGGCACCAGTGACTAAAACCTGACGGCTCATGATGGGCTCCTAGTTTTCATTTCTTGTAATTTTTGTTCGGTCGGAACGTAGACGTTGAGTTGGCATTGAGCCACTAACTCGCCTTGGTATTCGACTCTGGCGATAAACACAGCCATGCCACTGTCTTCCATGAGTTGTTCAGCATAGATATCAAGGGTTTGACCTTGAGTAAATTCATCACACAGTGACTTGTAGCGACGAGAACCGAGTAAGAAGCCGATTGGAGGAGTAGTGCCGTTT
Source organism: Vibrio tasmaniensis 1F-187 (assembly GCF_000272405.2). GTDB lineage: Bacteria > Pseudomonadota > Gammaproteobacteria > Enterobacterales > Vibrionaceae > Vibrio > Vibrio tasmaniensis_A. The sequence continues at coordinate 71,449 of NZ_AJZM02000372.1, read as the reverse complement.
TTCAGCGCATGGTATCCAGACCAAGCTGCAACAGACTGCGCCATAAACTCGATGCCAACATAAGCTGGGACCGTTTGAGATTCGACGTCAAAGAATAGGTTGTGCGCGCCAATATCGACCTGGCAGTGAATCGACAATGCCTCAACGTTGATAGCTCGATCGATTAATATCATCGGATCATCGTGTGGGAGAAGTTGGTCTACAGAAGGGATATCAGTCATTTACTACACCAAAAATCAGGCTAATGTTGTTGCCACCAAAAGCGAACGAGTTGCTTAAGATGTTCTTTACTTTAAGTTTCTGGGAACAGTTTACCAAATCAATCTCAATATCTTCAGCTTTATACTGACATTTTTGTAAGGGGAGTGGTAAGTCATATTTTAGAATATGCCACGCAATTGCAGCCTCTATCGCACTTGCCGCTCCAAGAGTATGTCCTGTTAGAGGCTTGGTTGAACTGACGGGAACCTTGTTTGCAAAAATACGATGGATGGCTTTGCTTTCCATTGAATCATTGAGTGGAGTTGCGGTGCCATGGGCATTAATATAACCGATGTCTTTTGCTCGTAACTGTGCAGAATCTAACGCCTTTCTCATTGCTTGTTCTGCACCGTTCCCTTCTGGATGGGGCGCGGAAATATGGTGTGCGTCGGAGCTGTCGCCATAGCCTAATAGGGCTATATTCGAAGTGCTTTGAGTTGTATTGGTAGCGGTTGGTTTTGTCTTGCTAAGCAACATAAATGCCGCAGCTTCTCCGATGTTGATGCCATCACGAGAGGCGCTAAAGGGCTTACAATGTGTGGTTGATAGCGCTTCAAGACCATGAAAGCCATTGAGTGTCAGTTTACATAGTGTATCGACACCTCCAACCAACACAGCATCAGCCATTCCTGAATCTAACAAACGTTGGGCAGTAATAAATACACGGCCACTTGATGAGCAAGCGGTCGAGATCGCATAACTTGGCCCGGTTAATGAGCAATATTGACTAACAAACTCAGAGGTGTTCCCTAGCTCTTGTTTGGAATAGTGGAAATCTTCGGGGAAAGAGCCATGTTCGAGTTTGTGTTTAAATGCCGTTTCACCATCAGAAATTCCCGAGGTGCTTGTGCCGATAACTACAGCAATTCTATCGGCACCAAATTGTGATTTTGCTTGCTCGATAGAGTCTTTGATTTGATTAACAGCCGATAACGCCAGTTGATTGTTGCGAGTGGCGTATTCCGCTTGAACTGATGGAATTTCCGGTAAATCACCTGCGACCTTACCAACGACCGTCGGCTTACCGTCGTTTAGCATGTCGCTCACTTCAACCATATTGGAGTCGCATTCATTGCTGAGGCAGCTATGAATGTCAGCAATGCTTGAGCCTAATGCGGAGTGGAAACCACAGTCTTGGATATAAATAGGCATGATGTTTAGCTCTTACTTGGGTTGTCGACAATCGTTGAGTTCAACGTTTGAATGGTGATGGTGTAGCCTTGAATCAAATGTTTGAAAACAATATTGCCTGCCGTTTTATGTGCTCCGGGCTCTGCTTGGTAATCAATTTCAATGATTGGCTGTTGGTTTTCATCAAAGACGGTGCGGCTGTTTTCGGTATCGACCAAATACCAACCGATGTCTTGTAAAGGTTGAGCCCATGCTTCAACTGGCCATAGAGTCAGCATCAAATTAAATAGTACTTGCTCGGGTAGCGGCAGGGTAGCGCCAAGACCAGATAGAACTTGAGTATCAATCGTTTGGTTTTGGTATTGCAGCGATAGAATGCGAGTACCCCAAGAGGAGAAACCCGCCAACACGACTTTGTCTGATGTGACTTCGACTTGAACAGGAAGTTGTTGCGTATCATCTTGCCATGTTGCGCTGATCAGCTGGCTTGCCGTAAATGAGTATCCCAGTTCAGCAGGTAGCGGCAAGGTGAGCTCTGTGTCTTTGTCGATTGCGACACTTGCGCCTGTAGGCTGTTGAGACACCATCGAACAAGCGCTGAGTAGTAAGCCCAATCCAACGGCGAGCGCTATCTTGATTGTTTTGTTCATCTAAAAGCCTCTCGAGAGTTTGATTTTTCCGCTGCTTGTTGGTTGTTGATTGCAAGTGGCGAAAGCAACCACGCGACGAAAATACCAGTTAGGACGGTAACACCGAAACTATGAATGGCATGAGTTTGACTCAACGATAATAAGCCAAACGAGAGTAACGTCGTGAGGCCTGACAAAGTAATCGCCAATAAGGTGCTTAGTGATTTCTTCTGCTCAGCAAAGAACAGGGTATAGTCGATACCAATCCCTAAAATTAGAATCAGTCCAAGCAGGTTAAACAGATTCAGTGTCGAGCCTAAAATGCCCGTGACCGCTAAACCAGCGACTCCGGCAATTAATGAAGGCAACAGCATTAATAGGCTTTGCTTCACACCGTAGCGCCAACCTAACACCATCCCAATAGCGGCCAAAGCTATCAATAATAGCTCGGTGATCTTGACTCTATATTCCGCAAAGAGAGCAGAGATTTCATCGGCTTTATTGAGGTATTTAACACCTTGCTGCTGAGCAAAGCTTGAATCAAGCCATTGAGAGAACAGTTCTGAATTTGTGACGTCTTTGATCAAAATGACTGACGCTGCTTGTCCGTCTATCGGCTTTAACCAAAGTGGTCGAACAGGTTCTGACACTGGTGATTCTAAAAATCCAGATACCGTGATTGCCTCGAACTTTGGTAACTCTGGAAAGCTAGGCCAACCAAGAGTGTTCTGTAAGATATGGCTTTGTTGGCCATAGAGTTGCTCAACTAACTGATAGTTATCATGTTGTTGTTGCTTGCTTAGCAACTGTTGATTGATGCTGCGATATCCGGAGATACCTTGGCTATCGACCAAAGAATCTAAGCTCGTAGTGATCTCAGCCAGTTTTTTTAGCAGTTTTTGATCGCTGTTGGCGGTCACCAGCAGCATATTTTGACCACTGCCTAATCCTGATATCTCAGTAATGGCTTGTTCTTGCTGTTTTAGTTGATCAGGCATCGCTTGAAGTTGACGAATATCGTCGTCGTAGCGAATTTGGCTGAGTGATATCAAACTAACGACAGTCACTATTAATGGTAAGCCAATTCTAAATTTTTGGTTGCTCCAGAGGCTTAACCAAGTATGCCAAAGCTTCGACAAGGGAAGAGGGCGTTCTTGGCTTGGTTTTGCCGCTAAAACCGGATACCAACACACCACACTGGCGTAAGCTGCGATCAGTCCAATCGACGAAAACAGAGCAAGTTGCTGCAATCCCGGGAAAGGTGCCACCAACAGACCTAGGTAGCCAATCAAGCTGGTGATCAGACCCAAGGTGATCGCAACGATAATATGTTTCAAGCCTTTTTCACTTTGCCATTGATTACCAGCCGCCAAACGATCGGTTAGGTAATGGAAAGAGTAGTCGATGGATACGCCAATTAAGCTGGCACCGAATACCAAACTAAACAGGTGAATCTTGCCGAAGATAGCGACGGTGCTTGCCAGCGCAACCAATAATCCGGTACTGATTGAAAGCAAAGACAAGGCAAGTGGGAGGGCGCTACGAAATGTCAGCCACACCAATAAAATTACACCGGCCAATGAGCCCAAACCAATGGTACTGATTTCTGATTTCGCGCTTTCGGTACCGTAATTGGCGTAGAACACCACACCGGTATGCTGCACTTTGACACCAAACTGCTTTTCGATCTCGCGCTCAATTGAATCAAGATCAGGAAGTTGTTCTTGAATCGCCAAGCTATAAGGTGAGCCTGCCAGAGTCGCCGTCACCAAAATATGAGTTTGCTCATTAGATTGAGCGGTGAGGTATCCCTCTTTCAGAACAAAGTTACTTGATTGAACGCCAACAGCACTGATGTAGTCGCGAAATAACAAGAATGGGTCGAGAGATAGCTCTGCTGCGGTGACGCCTGAGAACGGATTGTACAAAGACTGAATGACATATTGAGCTCGCGAATCCGGCGAGTGTGTCAGCGTCTCTTTTTGTTGTTGAGTTAGAAGTTGAGCTCGGTGACGAAAATAGAAATCGCTCCATTGGCTTTGCGTGCTGGCGTTGATCTTGCCTTGAACTTGCTTAAACAGAGTTGGCTGATTTGAGAAAGATCTTTGGTTGAGGGCTTTTTCAAAAGCATCAGTCGCTGTCATGGCTTGTTCGACGTCGGAGGCGCTTATGATAAACACTACTTGCTCGCTCATCGAGCTGGATATCTGCTGGAAGGCTTGCTCTACCATTGGGTCTTGCTGGTTTTCTGGTAGTAACTTTAGAATGTTGCTTTCAATCGGTACCGACGAAGAAAAAGCGAATTGTTTTATTAACAATCCGCTAAACAGTATTACGACAACAAGCCAAGCAAGGGCTAGGCTAGAATTGGAATTGTTGCGCTTCAGCATCTGATAATACTTCCGGTAGATGGCTTAACTGGCTAAATTCGATCACAGTGCTGTCCCCACGAACTTCTCTAAGTTCGATACGTTCAATGTCACCTTTTCCTTGCAGTGTGATGGCTTCAAACACCGCGTTCATTGGCGCATTCTTTGGCTTTAGAGTGAGTGTCCATCGTGTGTCTTCTGAACTTGAGTTTGCACTTTCATCAGAATTTTTCTCAGTCGCTGGTTCAAATGACAGTGAGAATTGCTCTTGAAGTTTTTGCGTGTCCCCGTGAAACACCGACAGGAATATATGGCTGAAATAAAATGCCATTGGGTTTTCTTTATCGGTAATGATCTTAGCGGGTTGATCGGCAAATCTTTGGCTCAGTTTGTTATCGGTTAGCACCAAGCTCACAGGAAAGGGGGTCGCTTGTGTCCAAAGCAAACCATTCGACTTGTCTAACAGGAAAGTACCTTGTGATGTTAGAGGTTGGGCGAACATTTCCATGTTACGTGTTTGAGTAAACTCACCACGAACGATACTATTTTCGCTTAACACGGTTTGTAGTTCTGTAATAGAGCCGACAGCATTCGTGTTCTCGCTAGCGCCAGCAAAGTGGCTCGCCATCATTGAAGCAAGCCCTAGCAGTGCGATACTGATTTGCTTACGCCCGTGTTTAAACAGACTCATGTTTCACCTGCTGCTGTGTGTTAGGTACTTGCGGTTGCTCTGATTGGTGATCGTTTGATTGCTGCTCAGTTGATTGGGGTAAGCAGCCAAATTGATGCCAGTGTTCGATTTTATCGGTAAACACTTTCGGCGAAGCAAAACACATCTCTTGCTCTTCAATGGTTACTGCAACCTGCATGGTGTGAGCGCGTGTCATACGAGCACCGGTGTTGGCATCGTGAATTTCGTAGTCAACACGCAAGCGGTTTTCCCATTCAGTTAACTTAGCGGATACCGTGATCTGATGATTAAACGGTATTGCTTTGATGTACTTTACGCGCGTGTCGATGATCGGCCACATGTAGCCCGAATCCTTCATCTCATGGTAGTTGTACTCAATCTTATCCATCATGATGCGCCTAACTTCTTCAAAAAATCGGAAGTAGTTGCCATGGTAGATCACGCCCATTGGGTCGGCATCTTGGAATGAGGTTACTAAAGTAACCTCTGATTTTAATGGATGAAGGATTTCAGACATAAATCGCTCTCAACAATATTGCGTAAAGGGTTAGCTACTCTAGGAGTAAAGTGACCAGTGTTGACTTTGAATACGAGCAATGAAGTGGCGTAGATCGCCTTCAAGTGGTCGATCTTCTACGATAAATTCAAACTCTTTAAGCACTTCGTCGCGAATGTGCTTTAGGTTTTCACTCATGTGGTGCTCATCAAGCTCATTATGGCGTTTACGAAGCTCAAGCGCTTGTGTCCCCGCCAGAAGTGATGCTGCCGCTACTTGTTCAGTCAGTTCAAGAACGCGTAAGCAGTCACGAGCCGCAATGGTGCCCATGCTGACTTTGTCTTGGTTGTGACACTCGGTTGAACGAGAGAACACGCTTGCTGGCATGGTGTGTTTCAATGCTTCTGCTGTCCAAGCTGAAACGCCAATCTGTACCGCTTTGAAACCGTGGTTGATTGGTTTACGTTCGCCTTCAGCACCCGTTAGGTTAAATGGTAAGCCGTTGTTGAACTTGTAATCCATCAACTGCGCCATTTGGCGATCAAGTAGATCTGCAAGGTTGGCTACTGCTGTTTTTAGCGTATCCATTGCCATTGCGATGTGGCCACCGTAGAAGTGTCCACCGTGCAGTACGCGCTCATTGTCGCCATCGATAATTGGGTTATCGTTAGCGCTGTTGAGCTCGTTCTCAATCATTTGGCGTAGCCAAGGCAGAGAGTCTTGAACCACACCAATCACATGTGGAGCACAACGCAGTGAGTAACGATCTTGTAGGCGATCACTGTTGCGTGGCGGACGATCCGCTTGTAAGTCATCACGTAGCCATGCAGCAACTTGCTGTTGACCCGGATGAGGCTTAACTGCAAACAGCGCTTCATCGAAATGGAAATCGTTGCCTTGCATACCTACAGACACCATTGCGGTGATCTTAGTCGATAGCTGAGCTAGGTATTCTGCACGTTTGTAGGCGATACAAGCCAAAGCCGTCATTACTGACGTGCCATTCATCAATGCCAAGCCTTCTTTTGGCTTAAGCTTGATAGGGTTAATCCCTAGCTCTTTGTAAACGTCACTAGTAGGGCGAACTTCACCTTTGTAGATGACATCGCGCTCACCAATCAGTGCAGCTGCCAGATAAGACAGCGGCGTTAAATCACCACTGGCACCAACCGATCCTTCTTGAGGAATGCGCGGCGAGATATCTTGGTTGATCAGAGTGACGATCTGGTTGAGCAAATCGTGAGTCACACCAGAGACACCTTGTGACAATGAACAAAGACGTGTCGCTAATACTGCACGAGATTGTTCGTGAGACAGTATTTCGCCTAAACCACAGCCATGAAAGCGCGTTAGATGCAGTGGTAATTCATCAACAAGGTTTGGCGGAATTGCAACGGTACATGAGTCACCGTAGCCCGTTGTCACACCATAGATCACGCCTTCTTCTTTCAATAGGCGTTCTAAAAAAGCGACACCGCGGTCGATCTTTGATGTGAACTCATTGCTTGAGTTCATCGAGGCTTTTGCGCCTTGTGAAATAGCGACAACATCCTCAATCGTGAGGCGTTCGGCACCAAAGGTGATGCTATTTGGATTTGTTTTCGTCATGGTGCTTGCTCAATGTCCAAAAGTTAAAAAAGTTGTACCACTGAAGCGGTGCTTTCAGTGTGTAGTGCTGAAGTCGGTCTGCGTATTTCTGCACGACTTGCTGTAAAGATTGTTCGCGAGTCTTCCTTGGTAGCTCTATCTTGTCGCTGAAATGCTCAAAATAGACATTAAAATGCGGTTTGGTTTGTGAGTCATCTCGTAGGCCAAACAATAAGAATACTGGCGCTTTGAGAACAGAGGCTAACATAAATGGCCCTTGAGGGAAGGGAGCTTCTTTACCCAAGAACTCTGCCCATACTGAGCGACTCTCTTTGCTGGTGGAGGTTCTATCGCCAACGATCACAATCCATTCACCTTGCTCCAATTTTTGTTGCAACAAGATGGCGGTATCAGGGCCCATCGATGTCACCTGAATCAGGTTTAAATCAGATTGTGGGTTTACTGCTTTCATCACCGAATTAAAGCGTTCGGCGTGTTCCGTGAAGACCAGCGCATTGATTTTGATGTGTGAGTGTCGACGTCCCAAAGCACGGCACAACTCGATATTACCAAGGTGAGAACCCAGGATTAGCACACCTTGCTGGTTTTCCACCATACTTTCGAATTGCTCTTGACCATGAATGGTCAGGTTATCGACTGAAAAATCACCTTTCCATGCGGCTAATTTGTCTAGCATGGTATGGCCAAACGAAAGCAGGTGGTTATAACTGGTTAATTCAGCGGGTAACTCAATATTCTGTTGCTCTGCGTATGTCTTAAGCTGGAATAGGTATTGCTCAGAAGCGTTTCGCGCGCGCTTGCCTGTCAAATGGTAGTAACGCATCACACCGCGCAAAATTAGGTTGAATACACCTCGGCCTAATAGTGAGTACACAGCTAACAACAGTTTGATACCGAGAACTGTGCCGCGCTCTTGAGTTCTGGACCAATGAGGCTGTTCAGTGCTATTTGGTGTCTGCTGCGCCTGATTGCTTTCTGAAAATTGTGTCGAACTTGTTAGGTGATCTTCAGAATTTGATTTGAAGTGACGAGCAATCAGCTTAGGGGCTCTTGGCAGCATGCCGAAGAACAGTCGAGTATGCATCCAACTGATTTTTACGTTGTCCCGCAGCGCATCGAAATGAGAGACACCATTTTCAGGGTAGATGACTCGCGTCTCAATGAAGTCAATGTCGCAACCTTCCCAGTATAAGCGAACCAGAATCTCGATATCGAAGTCCATTCTCGAACCGACATCGTATTTATTCAGTACTGTTTGTGTCTTATCGATTGGATACACTCTAAAGCCACACATGCTGTCTTTAATCGAGAGAGATAGAGTTTCTATCCACACCCAAATATGTGTCGCGTAGCGCCCGTAGAGCCTTGCCTTCGGTACGCTATCGTCATAGACAGGCTGACCTGAGATCAGGCGCTGGGGCTTAGCTTGTGACGCTTCGATTAATGCGGGTAGGGCGTCTAGGTCATGTTGACCGTCAGCGTCAATCTGAATGGCATGACTAAAGCCGAGATCCTGTGCTCGTTTGATGCCAGCCTTTACGGCACCGCCTTTACCTTGGTTCTGCTCTAGCGTCACCAAGGTTACGTTTGAATTCTCTACTAGGGGAGCCAGAAACTGTTTCGTGGTGAGTTCACTGCCATCGTCAACGATGATAATCGGCAACTCAAAATGATGGAGTGACGACACCACTGCAGGCATGGTTTCACCGTGGTTAAAGCACGGGATTAGGAAGCAAGCTTTGTAGTTGCTTTCTTTTGTTACGTGTTGAGAAGCAGCCTCAGCAGGAGCGCTATTCACTTTTCTCTCCCAGCTTCATTTTTCCTGAAGAGTGGGTCTGTTCACCGTTGTTTGAGGTGTAGCTGAAGCTCAGCTTGTCTTTGTCAGCATCCCATTTGAGTGATAGCTGGATTGTGGCGTCAGGAAGGATAGGCTCTTGGAATTTGATGACCTCCATACCTTTAAAGTAACCAGGGACATTTAACTTTTGGACAGCATAGTGAAGTGCCCAGTCAATTTGTGTCACACCGGGAAGAATAGGGAAGCTCTTAAAGTGCCCCTTAAAATCGGTGATGTCTCCGGTAACATGGAGTGTCAGGGTCGATTCTTTCTCTACAGTGTCAACAGCAATGACGTTTGGTTTTCTCTTATCCATAGCGTGTGCTTAGAATCCTTGGGCTAAAATGGGTCTTCTGACAAAAATATAAAAGATAATCTCAGTATAAAATGCGACCAGTGATTTTTATGATTTGACGAGCTGCTCTATGTGAGAGGTTAGTCGCTTGCCTTGGCTGTTGAGGGGGATCTCATCAACAACACGATACTTTCTTGGAATAGCGATTGGCTCTAACCATTTTCTGAGTTCTGAACGTAACATTAACCAGAATTTACCTTTACTCATGGTTGCGAGAGTCACTTGGCCTTCCTCTGATAATACCAAAACCGATGCTAAAATTAAGCGTTCAGGCTCTTCAAAGGGAATGACCACACACTCGCTTATCCAAGGTAGTTGCTCCAGTCGCTTTTCAACTTCAACCAGTGATACTCGTTTTTCTTCTATCTTGATCACTCGGTCGGTTCGGCCTTTCAATATAAATTGATTCTCTGAGACCATTTCGCACTCATCTGCGGTTTGATACCAGTTGTTTTTGTCGATGTACGGCGACAATAACTTAATGCAATTCTCACTATTAAGACTAGCCTTAATACAGTCAAAAAGCTGCCAAGGTGTTTGAACGCTCTGTTGCTGACGAAACGCGATGCCGCCGGTTTCTGTGCTGCCAAACACCTCGATAGGTAAATGCCCAAGCAGATCTCGTGATTGATGAGCCGACTCGGTAGGTAAAGGGCCACCAGAAGAGAACACCCCCGCTAGATGCGTAGACTTTGTCTCGTGTTTTAATCGTTTGAGTAGCGCAGGGCTGCTGATCAACACGCTCTGCTTGTTAGCGTGAGACAGGATCTGTTCCGGGTATTCGAGATTGTTTCGAGAAAATGGAACTCCAGAACAAAGTGGCCATAAGATTCGAAACAACAGACCATAGATATGTTGGTGTGATACGGTGCTGTGGATTTGGTTGTCTTTAAGCAAGGCGCCCCAGTTTTTATCTAGCTGAGCGATTTCAATATCTAGGTGTTCTAGTGTTTTATTGATTGCCTTCGGCGTACCGCTTGAACCTGAAGTAAACAGGGTCAATTGGATTGCTGCTAACTCAATGGCGGGAAGATTATCGGTTAGAGGTTCTCGTATTTCGGTGTCTAATAAGGTTTGGATATTGCGAACTTCATTTATTTCCACTGCACCAATCGCATCATCGACCAACAGACAGTCAAAATGCTCACTCAGCTCGGCAAGCGCACACGGTTGATAGTTACCTGGCAAGATGATGTGTTTGTTGCTGGCTGCGCACGCTAAAAAGGCCACTGAAAATAGGTAGCTGTCTTGGGTGCAAATCGCAACTCGTTGAAAAGGGGATGAAGATAAAAGCTGTACGAGTTGAGATAAGTCGTCGTTAAATGTTTGCCACGAAATCTCGCTATTGTCGTCAAAGCAGACAATAGAATCAGGCGATCTGTTCTGACTAAGAAGTTCAGACAAGGAAGTGTAAGAGATGGTTTGTGTCATAACAATTTAACTCTGACGAATGCGCTGTCTTACTACCCACTCTCCTGCAAAGAGCAACCCCGCAAATACATAGCTGAGTAAGCCATTGTATAGGGTCCATATTTCAAGAGGTTGGAAGCAGGTGTAAAGGGCGATAGAGCCATTGATAACAAAGAACAGACACCAAACTTTGGTGACTGTTCGTGTGTAATCAACGCCACTTTGTGGAAGTTCTGGCTCTTGGAGGCGAGCAAGCCGCTCGATAATCGTTTGCGGTTGCCATAGGCTCGAGGCGAACACAACCAGCATACAAACATTAACGATGACGGGGTAATAAGTTAGCCAGCCGTGCTGTTTGAAGGTTAACCCTAATGCCAGCAGAACAATTCCGGCACTTCCGCTAATCCAAGCTAGGTGTTTTAGCTCTTTGATTTTAGCCTGACCACCGGTGAAAATGCGGACAGCAAAAATAGCGGCTAAGACTATACCAACGGTTTGTAGGCCAAACTTGTTGAGTCCAAAGTAAACCGCTATTGGATAAGTGAAAAGTATGATTGCCGACAGTAAAGTCAGCAGAGGACGCATTATGCGTCCTTCAATAGTTCAACCACAGACTCGACAACGTCATTAACGGTGCGTACTGCTTTGAACTCTTCAGGCTTGATCTTCTTACCTGTAACGTTCTGTAAGTGAACGACCAAATCAACGGCATCAATGCTGTCGAGATCGAGGTCGAGATAAAGGTGTGCTTCTGGAGTGATATCTTCAGCATCAAGCTCAAACAGCTCGATAAGCGCATCTTTAACCTGGTTGAATACTTCTTGTTGGTTAGCTTGTGTCATAAAGATCTGTCTAGTTGTTTGTTTTAGATGAAATGTAGTTAGCTAGGTTTTCAACCGATGCAAAATGCTGGCGAGTGTTTGAATCGTCGGCATCGATAACAATGTTGTACTTTTTCTTGATAGCAAGGCCGAGCTCAAGGGCATCGATAGAATCTAATCCAAGTCCATCACCAAACAGTGGTGCTTCCGTTTCAATTTCATCAATGCTCATATCTTCAAGATTCAGTGCGTCGATAATCAGTTGTTTTAGTTCGTTGTGTAATGTTTCCACTTAGGCCTACTTAGTACTTTATCTAAATGCTACTTCAAGGGGGGCGATTCTACATTATGTGATGTATTTTCGAAACGCTGATATCACCAGTTGTTTTATTGATGAGCTAAATATTCTCTTCGGAAGGAAAAATAGTCTGTGCAAGGTGTTGATTGAGGCGCCTTGCTGCCGAAGTTAAGTTGTTTGAATTCTCAATAAAGGGTGCGACGTCTATTTTACCTTTCACTGCGATATGAAAAAAGGGTTTAGTGGCAGGAACTTGATACCATTTTTTCTCTTTTGTTAAGAATGTCGGAGAAACTGTAATATGAATCACGCGTAAATCGGTTTGTGTTCGAGTGGCAATTTGTGCCGCACCACGTTGTAAGGATGGTTCAATTCCTGGCGTTGTGCGAGTTCCTTCAGGGAAAACTAACAATACATTTCCACGCGAAAAGCGTTCTTCACAGCGTTCTAAAAGATCGTCAGGGGTTTGGTTGGGTATGTATCCCGCTGCTTTGACAATCCTCTTCATAAACGGGTTTTCCCATATTGCCGCTTTAACAAGACAATCACATTGAGGAAGTTGAGAGGCGATTAGTACATAGTCAATCAAGCTAGGGTGATTGGCGACAATGATGCAGTTGCGATCTTCGCGGAGCAGTTCGGCGCCATCAATTTGGTAATCAATCGCGCCTGTGAACTTCATTATTTGGCAGAATGCATTGAATGAGAAACGGATTAATCGTTGTGCTTTGAGCTCTCTTTCTATGACGTTGCGAGTCGTTAGGGCGATCGAAGGTAAGATTAAGAAGCTTAAGACTAAGCCTCCCAAACCAAAGATGGTAAAGCAGAGCCCCGTCGCGAATACTCGCCAACATTGGCCTACTTTGCTCATTTCTGTGCACCTGCTTGGGCGTTATTGACCCAGGACCAGTTTTGGTGCTTACCAGCAATAGTCCAATGCTGTGTTCCCAATAGGATATGTTGTAGCGTTTGTAGGCCTTGTGGTAAATCAGCGGCTGAGCTGTCTCTAACTTTGGGGGGGCTAGCGATTGGTTTACTTGTTACTGCTCTCGAAACTGAGTAGTCACTGCCTGCAGTGACTACTAAACCTAGAGCGTAGTCAGCATAGTGCTGATTTTCGTATTCTCGATATACATCAGGCAGAGGTTGGTCGAAGTCAATGACGAGTACACGATGTGACGGATACTGATGTAGGTAAAGATAAGCTTCAATCAGGGCGTTGTGAAAGGTATCTTGCCCAGCAGCGATAGAGGTCAGTGGAATCGGTGCTTTTGCAGCAATCGTTGTTAGACCTGCAGCGGTGTTGTGTACCGATTGGGAAAACGCCATTGGAGAGGCATCGTCACCTTCTAATATTGATTGAATTAAAGTGGCTGTTCGGTGGAGCTCACCATGCCGACTGGCAAAAACCAGATAATCAATCGAGGTATCTTTTAATAGAGTTAATGCGGTTTGGACGGCCAGTTTGCTTTGCAGGCTCATTCGGCGGCGCATCATAGGAGGGATGGCTTTAAATTCGGTTGAGCCATTTTGTGGCCAATCTAAATGAGTGCTCCACGTTTGCCACTCGGCAACGGAATAGAGGCCTGGCGAATTTGCTGACCATTTTTCAATATTAAACGACATTAATTGGGATTGATTTGACATAGAGTATTGATTTACTTTGGGTCTAACTAATACTATGCATGCTTATAAATAAACACGGGTAAGGAGTTTAAATGAAATTACTAAAAATAGCCGTTTCAATGTTATTTATACTCGTTCTTGCAGGCTGTGGACGTGTCCAACCTGTAATGAATGTTGAGGATACTCCAGTTGTTTTGAATCTTCAAAGTAAACAGGTGAAATCAGCGATTTATGAGTCTGCTGAGAACCGAGGTTGGTTGGTTTCAGAAATTAAGCCAGGCCTAATCCGTGCTGAACTGTATGTCCGTTCACATCATGCTGTGGTTGATATTCCATATAATGATAAGTTTTACTCTATTCTTTACGTCGAATCAGAGAATTTGAAGTACGACGATGGTGAAATACACCGTAATTACAACCGTTGGGTTAATAACTTGAACGTTGATATTAAACGCAAGCTTGCACAAATGGCTGCTATGTAGCTCTCTATTATTTTAAAGTTAGGTTTTTCGTGTCGGAATATAAATTAGATCCATTTAACGCATTAGAAGCAAAAACAGAAGCGCAAAAATTGTCTTTTGCTCCTATTGTTTTTCATACAGCTCGTACACTTCGTGATTTAGGTATTTTGAAAGCGTTAGATGACGCGGGCAATGATGGTTTACCCGCTGAAACTATTTCTCAAGCAACGGGTGTATCCGAATACGGTGTCAAAGTTCTGCTTGATATGGCGTTGAGTGCTCATATCGTTACTTGGGATAAGCCCCATTATAAAATGGCTAACCTAGGCTTCTATCTATTGCACGATGGCATGACCAACGCAAATATGGATTTCACGGCTGATGTTTGTTATGCCGCGATGATGCATTTAACCGAAGCAATAGAAGAAGGTACACCTGCAGGCCTGAAAGAGCTGGGTGATTGGGAAACGATTTATCAAGGTTTGTCTCAATTACCAGAAAAAGCAAAAGAGAGCTGGTTTAAGTTTGATCATTTCTACTCAGATCGTTCTTTCCCCGTGTTGCTTGAGAAAGTTTTCAGTAAGAAGCCTAAATCGCTGGTGGATATTGGCGGTAATACAGGTAAGTGGGCAATGCAATGTTGTAACTACGACTCTGATGTCGAGGTGACGATTGTCGATTTGCCGCAGCAATTAGAAATGGCAATGGCAAACGCAACACAGCACGGTCATCAAGACCGAGTGACTCCATTCCCCGCTAACATGCTTGATAAACAGCAAGCGCTGCCGACAGGTACGGATGTGTGGTGGATGAGTCAGTTCCTTGATTGTTTCTCGCCAATGGAAATTCTTAGCATATTAAAGCGTGTTCGCTCTCATATGTCAGAAGACGCGACTGTTTATATCCTTGAACTGTTTTGGGATGCACAGAAATACGATGCGGCTTCTTATAGCTTAAATGCGACGTCTCTCTACTTCACTTGCTTGGCCAACGGCAACAGCCGCTTTTACCGCAGTGAAGATTTCCTAGAGATAGTGGAAGAGGCTGGCTTTGATGTGGTGACTCGTACCGACGATATCGGTCTTGGGCATACGCTTCTGGAGCTGAAAGCTAGCGCGAAATAATCATGGTAAACATGGCTTAAATTAATGAAAAAACTGTCAACTCAAGTAGTGATCATCGGAGCTGGCCCATCTGGGTCTATTGCTGCGTCTTTGCTTCATAAAAAAGGCATCGATGTTCGAGTGATTGAAAAGAGCCTTTTCCCCCGTTTTTCTATTGGTGAAAGCCTGTTACCTGCGTGCATGGAAGTGATCGAACAAGCGGGCATGAGCGAAGCTGTGGCTAATGCTAACTTCCAATTTAAAGATGGCGCGGCTTTTCGTAAAAATGGTGTTTATACGGCGTTTAATTTTGAAGATAAGTTCTCTTCTGGGCCGGGAACGACGTTTCAGGTTCAACGAGGTACTTTTGATAAGGTAATGGCAGACTGTGCTGAAGCGCAGGGTGTTACCATTGATTACCAACATGAACTGATAGGCATTAACTTCGCTGAAGACCGTACTGTACTAGATGTACAAATACAGGGTGGAGAGCGTTATCAGCTAGAGGCTCAATACGTCCTTGATGGTAGTGGTTTTGGTCGAGTGTTACCCAAGATGCTCGATTTAGAAGAGCCATCACGACTTCCTCCGCGCAAAGCTATCTTCACACATATTAATGATCATATCTCAGCAACGGATACTGATCTTGAATACGATCGCAGTAAAATTTTGGTCTCGGTACATCCAACCAATCCTGATGTTTGGTATTGGTTGATTCCCTTCAGTAACGGAGTCTCTTCATTCGGTGTGGTAGGGGAACCTAAATTCTTTGAATCATACCCAGAAGACAAGATTTCGGCGATTAAGCAGCTGGCAACAGAAGAGTCGGGCTTGGCCGAGATTTTGGCAAATGCGGAGTATCCAAATCCCGCAGGCGAAATTGGTGGCTATTCTGTCAACGTTAAACATCTTGCAACCGATAAGTATGCATTACTGGGTAATGCAGGGGAATTTCTTGACCCTGTATTTTCATCGGGAGTGACTATTGCGATGAAGTCGGCTCAGTTTGTGGTTGAGTGTGTGGAAAAACAACTCAATGGTGAGAAAGTCGACTGGGATCGTGAATACGCTGAACCATTGATGATTGGGGTAAATACTTTCAGAACGTATGTTGAAGGGTGGTACTCGGGGGCTCTTCAGGATGTGATTTTCTATCAAGAACCAAACCCGAAGATAAAGCAAATGGTATGTTCGATTTTGGCGGGCTACGCATGGGATCAAAGCAACCCATATGTAAACGAGTCAAAACGTCGATTGAAGACGCTGGCAGAGATATGCCGAAGCTAGATGGTCTATTTAGTATGTAATAGCATGCTAAATGGTCACTATGGTTAGCCATAAATCAAAACAGCCGCAATGCGCGGCTGTTTTTGTATCTGATAATCAGCCTCTCAGCTCGAGTACCAACTCCAGTACGTCAGAATCCAAAGTTTCTAACGAAGTTATCGAGGTTGATACTACTTCAGATCAATGCTGTTCAATCGTCCCATAAAGATAAGCAGCTCAATCACATCTTTGTGAGCTTCAAGCAGTGCTCGTTTGGTTTGGCTGTAGGCTGCGAGTCGACCGTGTTTTCGTATAGAGCATACTTTTGTTCTATATTTGTAATCACCATTCTCAGAGAAAACACGCCATTTCGCTATGTAGCACTCGTCGCGATGTTCAGGGTCACTCTGCGTTGGATTAGGCTTAAATACAATTTTAGGCTCTAAACTATGAGGCAGACGTGTCATGAGATAGGGTTCTTTGAGGACCTTTGGCCAAAACTTGCCCCAAAGCTGTCTACCTAGCTCATCTCTTAATTTGATGGTTTTCTTGAGTGCTTTGTCTTCCCCCATACGAACAAAGCCAACTGAACGATGTAATACCGTATCGTCGGGTGTATGAATGTGGATCTTAAAAGCGGTCTTACCTTTCGAGATAAAGCGGTAACCGGTAGCACCAATTAGATTATTCTGGCTCATAGTTCGCTAAATGATGATTATGTTATTAATAAGATTACGACAAATACCGCGAAACCGAAACTAATCCTCATGAAAAAAATAAAGCCTTAGTACTTTTGCTAAGGCTTTATTAGAAAACATGAGTTGATGGTGCTGCTAACTACATGATTTTCTGCATTACATCACCAATTTGAATGCTTCCCGCAAGGCTTGGTTGATCAATGGTGAGTTCAGCTTCGTTTTCATAAACGCGAGAAACCGTCAGGGTGATATCGCTTTGAGAGACCTTATTGCGTGGCAAGCCTCTTTGGTCGATAAATGAACCTGTGTGCCAAAGCTGAAGTTTGTCGCCTTGTTCTACACCGTGTATTCGTCCTAAATCAATGGTCACCATATTCCCAAACACAGCAGCAACTTCAGGAAGCGTGATTTTACAAGATACTTCCGATTCTAAATCCAACATAATATTACGACTGACACGAAGCATCATACTGCCATAGGTTGATGCCCAGAAACGAGCACTGCGGGTGTCGATTTCACTGGTCTTCGCAAATGGCCATTTTGCTACTTCACGATAGCTTCGGTTGTAAACCTGATGACCTGTTTTACCATCGAATACCTGCATTTCTAACGCAAATTGGCGATTGATAATGTCGTCTTTCAAAAGCTTCGATTCAATGGTTGCGGTTAAGTCGGTGATGTCACCACCTATGATGTACTGTGCCCCCGTATCTTGTGCGATCATTTTGATCACTTCCGGTCGACGCTTGTCAATGTCGTAATTTGTTGTGCCAACAGAGACAAAACTGCGAGATTCTTGCGCCAGTTGTCGGTTAACAACATGGCCAAAATCATCACCAATGTTATAGATTCGGCCCATCACAGCTTGTTGTGGAGAGCTTACATCAATATTACCGACCAAAAACGTCTTCTTATATTGGCTTTCATGGCAAGCACTTGCCGAAGGGTAGATGTCTATCCTTGCAGTGACCATTATATTGCCACCGCGTTTCTTCTCTTTTTCTACTAAGATGTAGCGCACTTCATGATTGGTAAATTGAAATTCTTTCTTTTTTGCATCTAAGTAGGGGGTGAGGTTTGCAATACTGCCGATGTCAGCACCAGAGAACTGTATGGCTTTGTAAACGGCATCCTCTAGGGCATGAACCCTTGCCGCATCCTCTGACGATACGATGGTTGCAGTACCGGTAACTTCATACCAAGAGGCATGAGTACTGAAGCTGATGGTTGTCAGTAAACTTATTGAAAATAAGTAATAAATTATTTTTTTCATCTATTCGTTACCAGTTGGGTATAAATATTGCTTAACAAATATCTATAAGCTTAAAGCTGACTCAAGTGCGTTTTTCATAATCTGAACCATTAATGAAAAGCAAAGATTGTTCCAACATTGTAATCCATTGAAAAGAGTCATGGCGAGAACATATTGGAACAGCAAGCACTAAATATATCTGGAGATAAGAGAATGAAAAAATGGCTCGTAGTAATGAGTGTCATGTTAATGACATCATGCGCTTATTCGCCAATCTATAACGGTAAATCTGAGTATTCAGGCAGTCCGTTTATGTTGATGGACAGCCCGCGTCATACCATGGATTTTTTCGTGGAAAGCATGACCGAAGATTTGATCTTGTCGAATACGAGTATTTCAGCCAGAACACCCATTGCCATTACCTCGTTTGTCGATCTGCAACACATGGACACAACCAGTTGGTTAGGAAACTCGGTATCAGAAGGTTTCATTCATCAGTTTCAGCGTCGAGGTTTTAAAGTGGTTGATTTTAAAACCACAGGCTCTATCCAAGTGACCCACCAGGGGGATTTTGCTATTAGCCGCGATTGGAAAGACTTAGCCCAAGAGCAAGACGTCCAGTATGTTTTGACTGGAACTATGCTTCGTCAAGAAGGCGGTGTTCTAGTGAATGCTCGTGTGGTCGGAATGCAAACTCGCATCGTTGTTGCTTCCGCACAAGGCTTTTTACCTGCAGACCGTATTGGTCGTGACTTAGATACTCTGAACAGTATTCGAACTCAAGATGGGGTTATTATTCGTTCTGATCCAACGATCAGTCAGCCTCATACTGTTATTCTTCGCCCTTAGGAGTTCGTGATGAAGAAGTTAATATTTGTTGTTGCCGCTTTATTGCTTGTCGGCTGCCAACCATTACAAAGCATGAGACCTAATGACTTTTTGGTTGCGGTTGGCTACGCGAGTGTCAGCGAGCAGAAAGGTCGTAATGACGAAGAGAAACGTATTCGAGCAATGAGAGCCTCTAAAATTGATGCGTATCGTGAACTTGCCGAGCAAGTGTATGGTATGCGCGTGAGTGGTCGAGCTGAGCTTGAAGATCAGCGTCTTGGTACTGAGAGAACTTCAGGCGCGGTTGATGGTGTTATCCGTGGTGCTGAAGTGGTGCGCAGTTACCCTGTTGGCGACAGCTATGTGACTGAACTGCGGTTAGACATCCAAAAAATGGAACAACTGCGTAATTATGGCGAAGTTCAGCCAGTGCCTGAGAAGAGACAACAAACGTTGTTCTAGTTTAAGGGTCGTCTAGTTATAGGTTTCTCCTGTTATATTGGCTGCTATTCGCTTTCCAGATGGCGTAACGGCAACCAGTAACGGATATGAATAAGAAAGCGGCAAGTATTAAAGTACTTGCCGCTTTTTTGTTTATCGGCTTGGGGAGTACATTCACAGGTTTAGTGGGAGATTTGACTAGTGTAACGAGAAGGGTAGGCTGAGATACAGATACAGATACAGATATGAGAGGGAGGTGGTTTACCTAACTAGGCTTTAACGTTGGTTCCTAGCGTAGAAATTGTATGCGTTTGGCCTCCGGCATTGTAGGTCATGCCAATTTTGCCGTGACTTTGCTGCATCATATTGCTGAGTTTTTTGAAGCTAAGGTGTGCTCGATTCAAGGCTTCGCCATTTACCAAGTTCGCTTGATGGCAGTCGTGCACTATGGATTTGATGGTTGTGACTAACTGAGCAAGTTCAGGGCTCTCGGTCAGTTCAGATATATTAGTATGGGCAGCGATTCGTTGATCGGTTGATCTTAGTTGTTCAACAAGAACCACTTTCTCTTTGGCTATTCGCTCAATATCGCTTGATTGTCGGCTTGTAATAGCGATTTTCTCTGAACTCAATAATTCAGATAAGGCTTTGGCATTTTGAAGTTGGAAATTAACTAAATCTGCTAGTGCCGCCATAATGTAACCTACTATAACCTCTTGTATTTTAAAGTAATAACTTTATTTAAAAGCTAATGTTTGCTTAAAGACCTTTTAATTCGTTTTCAAATTTCATCATGTTGTCGGCCAACTTTTCTGGATCAACAGTGTATGAACCATTTGCGATCGCTTCTTTTATTGCCGCGACTTTCACTGAATCGAAACTTGGTTGTGCTGCCATCTCTTGATGGAGTTGACCAATCGCCTTGCCTTGTTGGCTGAGTGAAACCGCATCTTTGCTTGCTGGTGATTTAGATGATACATCAGATCTTGATGCCTCAGACTTAGAATCAGAGCGCACTGCTGAGCGGTTAGTGCTCGCTAGGGTTTGCCCTGAACGAATATTATCAATACCTGCCATAGTTAAGCCTTTTTCTTCAAAATGGGAACCTGTACAGTCAATATCGACCATGGGTGAGAATACTTTAGCAATTTTTAGCTCAATAGTCGAAAACGAACCAAACACCTCAACCGTTATAATTGGATGTTAGAGTTGAGAATAAAAGCGCTAACGATACCGACACTTTAAAGTGAAGTGTTAAAAGTAAACCGTGACTTCAGACATGCTGGTAACAATACCTTCGATTATACGCTGTGATTTGTCATTTTTCACCCTAACTTGATCACCCATTGAGCCATCGGTAAGTGCAGTACCTTTGGTGGTAATGGTCATGCCACCTTTTACTGCCTGTATGATAACCTTCTCATTTCGGCATACGACACAAATATCGCCTCTTTCGACAACATCACCGGGTCTTAGGTTCTTTTTTACCTTAGCACCGATGACTTGTTGTGGGGTGGTAAAGCCTTGGCGACGAAATTTGTTGAGAGAAATCATCGTAGTCGTGACGTCGTATTGACCGACAATTTCGCCTCTCGCCAGTGAGCGAGTCGTTGTGACAAGTGGTACTGACATTGAAAGGCGCACTGGCACGTAAACACGCCATTCATCAGGAACACAACGAACTAAAACAGTAATGCTGCTGCGAGTGTTGGTTGTTGTAGAGGCACTTGTCTCAAGGGGGATAGGACAATTTGTTGCTTTGATTCTAGAGTCTACATTAGCGGAATTAACAAAAAGTTCACCGCCTCGCGGTTGCTCCACCGAGTCAAGGATGTGTTGCTCAGCCGCTGATTGGATCATGTCAATTTGTTCCGGCGTTGCCGCGTGTGTAAAAAAACTAAACAATATTGTTAGAATGCCGATAAACTTAGCGACAGTTTTAAAAATAGTTCTACACATAGCTATGGAAAAAAGATATATGTTTGCTTTATGATATGTCATTTTATTTCTCTAGTGGTTCGTAGCCTGCAGTAGACTAACACTTTCTATCCAAAAAGTTTGATATGGAGATGAGCTCATGACGGGTATTCTTGATTCAGTGAATCAGCGTACGCAACTCGTCGGTCAAAACCGATTAGAATTACTAACCTTTCGCCTAATGGGGCGTCAGCGTTACGGTATTAATGTATTTAAAGTGAAAGAGGTTTTACAATGCCCTCGTCTGACTTTAATGCCAAATTTACATCATCTCGTAAAAGGTGTGGCTCATATTCGTGGTCAGACAGTTTCTGTCATTGATTTGAGCCTAGCGGTAGGCGGACGTCCTACATCTGATATCGATAAGTGCTTTGTGGTGATTGCTGAATTTAACCGTACTATCCAAGCATTCCTCGTAAGCTCTGTAGATAGAATTGTTAATATGCACTGGGAAGCTATTCTTCCACCACCAGATGGTTCAGGTAAAGATAATTACCTAACAGCGGTAACCAACATCGATAATGAATTGGTTGAAATTCTGGATGTTGAAAAGATTCTTGCTGAGATCTCACCTGTTGATGAAACCATGGATAGCAGAATCGCAGAGGAAATTGCAGAAGTTGAACAAGAGAAAGAATTGGTTCGCCGAATCTTGATTGCTGATGACTCGACGGTTGCTCGTAAGCAGGTTCAACGTGCTATAGAATCTATTGGTTTTGAGGTCATTGCTGTCAAAGATGGTAAAGAAGCCTATGAGACTCTGATGAAAATGGCATCGGAAGGCAGTATTTACGATCAAATTTCATTGGTGATTTCAGATATTGAAATGCCTGAAATGGATGGATACACGCTGACTGCTGAGATTCGTCGTCACGCAGAACTAAAAGATTTATACGTAATTTTGCACTCATCATTGAGTGGTGTATTTAACCAAGCCATGGTTGAGCGTGTAGGGGCTAACTCCTTCATCGCGAAATTCAATCCTGATGAGCTTGGTGGCGCGGTTAAAGCTGCGTTAACTAACTAAAAGAGACATTAATGACTGCTATAACAATAAGTGATCAAGAGTATCGCGATTTCAGCCGTTTCTTAGAATCTCAATGTGGCATTGTATTAGGTGACAGTAAGCAGTATTTAGTGCGCAGTCGTTTAAGCCCATTAGTAACGAAGTTTAATGTTGCTTCATTGTCTGATTTGCTAAGAGATGTAGTGACAGGTCGAAACCGTGAGTTGAGAGTGGCGGCAGTGGATGCTATGACGACTAACGAGACACTTTGGTTCCGAGATACTTATCCGTTTGCTGTACTAGCGGATAAACTTCTACCGGAAATAGCGGCAAATAAACGTCCTATCAAGATTTGGTCTGCGGCAAGCTCTTCAGGTCAAGAACCATACTCAATGGCTATGACGATACTTGAGACCCAAGCACGTAAGCCGGGTATGTTGCCAAATGTATCGATTACCGCTACTGATATTTCAGCAAGTATGTTAGATATGTGCCGCACTGGCGCTTATGACAACCTTGCCTTGGGCCGAGGACTTTCTCCTGAGCGCCGTCGCACTTTCTTTGAAGATGCTGGCGATGGTCGTATGAAAGTGAAAGACAACGTTAAGCGAATGGTAAACTTCCGTCCTCAGAACTTGATGGAGAGCTATGCACTGTTAGGCAAATTCGACATTATCTTTTGTCGTAACGTGTTGATTTATTTCTCTCCGGATATGAAGTCAAAAGTACTTAACCAGATGGCAAATAGCCTGAATCCTGGTGGTTACCTGTTATTGGGTGCGTCTGAATCGTTAACCGGCTTAACAGATCGTTTTGAAATGGTTCGCTGTAATCCAGGCATCATCTACAAATTAAAGTAATTAGTGTCACCACTTTAAGGTGCAATATTACTGTCCAGATTTAAAACCCAGCCAAGTGCTGGGTTTTCTTTTTCTCATTTAATCTATATCTTTAAGTCAGAGTGACATTCCAATTTACTCTATTTGTTGGCTTGTATATTGCAAGTTTACCCACGAGTAACCTGTAAAAGTAATGGTCGGCCACTTTATTTTTAAAGTTGGTATATATATTGCTTGGGTTATTTCATAACAGTCAGTTCTTGAGTTGAGGTTTACATGGCTATTTCTTTTGACAATGCTTTAGGCATTCACCAGCACACAGTTGGTGTACGTGAGCGTAACGCTGAGGTGCTTTCCACCAATATCGCGCAAGCTAACACGCCTGGGTATAAAGCAAAGGGATTAGACTTTAATAAATCACTGCAGGCGGCAAGTTCTGGGGCAAGCATTGGTCTTAGCCGAACAGACGGTCGGCATATTTCTGCCTCAACAACGGTGAATGGGGAAACGAAGTATCGAATTCCTACGCAACCTGATACTGGAGATGGCAATACGGTTGATTTGGATTTGGAACGAAATCTTTTCATGCAAAACCAAATTAGGCATCAAGCCTCTCTCGACTTCTTAGGAAGTAAGTTCAAGAATTTAACTAAAGCGATAAAAGGGGAATAACTAGATGAGCTTATTTAATGTATTCAATGTGACTGGTTCTGCGATGAGTGCTGAATCTGTTCGTCTAAATACTACCTCAAGTAACCTTGCTAACGCAGACAGTGTAAGTAGCTCTGCTAAAGACACTTACAAGGCTCGTCACGCAGTGTTTGGCGCTGAGTTAAATCAGGCACGTAATAGTGGTCACACTGTGCCAGTAAAAGTATTAGGTATCGTAGAAAGCGATAAACCGCTGAATGCGGAGTACAACCCAGATCACCCGTTAGCGAACAACGAAGGCTACATCTATAAGCCTAACGTTAACGTTATGGAAGAAATGGCAAACATGATTTCAGCATCACGTGCGTATCAAACAAACGTACAGGTTGCTGACTCGAGTAAACAAATGCTGCTGCGTACGCTGCAGATGGGTCAATAAGGATAAGGAGGTAGCAAATGGCTGGAATCAACAATGTTGGTCAA
Source organism: Vibrio tasmaniensis 1F-187 (assembly GCF_000272405.2). GTDB lineage: Bacteria > Pseudomonadota > Gammaproteobacteria > Enterobacterales > Vibrionaceae > Vibrio > Vibrio tasmaniensis_A. The sequence continues at coordinate 46,912 of NZ_AJZM02000372.1, read as the reverse complement.
AGCGGCTTGTCCTATGTTGACCAGCTGAAGAGTCTTCAAGATGGTGCTAAGAAGCCCGATGAAACGACAGGTAAGCAAGATCTTAAACAAGATGACTTCTTATCGTTGTTGACTAAGCAACTTGCACAACAAGACCCTTTTAAGCCGGTTAGCAATGACCAGATGATTGCGCAAATGGCTTCATTTGCGACCGTAGATGGCATTGGCAAAATGAATACACAGTTTGAAAGCTTGAATTCATCAATGACCTCTAACCAAGCACTGCAGGCATCTTCTTTGGTTGGCCGCGATGTATTGGTTCCTGGAGCGGCAGGTGTGAAACAAGGTGATGGCGGTATGGCGTCAATGGTTAAGCTTCCTCAGGCAATGGACAATGTAATGGTCCGTGTTGAGAATGAAGTTGGCCAATTGGTTCGCACTTTTGATATCGGCTCAAAACCATCTGGTGACACGCGTGTTGAGTGGGACGGAAAAGACGAAGACGGTAATCCATTGCCGGCCGGTAAATACAACGTGAAAGCGTCGGGTTTATTGGAAGGTGAGAACACAGAGTTCCAAGTGTCGAGTTATGCGAACGTGAACAGTGTGCTTCTTGGTAAAGGTGATGGCAACGTACTACTCAATCTGGCTGGTTTTACATCGCCAGTACGACTTGCTGAAGTACTAGAAGTTGGTAAAGCGTAGCTCTTTTTAGAGTGATTATGCTAGCTAGATTAGGAGAATATTGGAATGTCATATGTATCTTTAAGCGGTCTATCCGCTGCACAGTTAGACCTGAATACAACCAGTAACAACATTGCGAACGCAAACACATTTGGCTTTAAAGAGTCTCGTGCGGAGTTCGGGGATGTTTACTCAAGCTCGTTGTTCACTAACGCAAAAACGACGCCAGGAGGTGGTGCGCAAGCTAGCCAAGTGGCACAACAGTTCCATGAAGGTTCAAGTATCTATACGAATAACCCAATGGACTTGCGTGTAAGTGGTACTGGTTTCTTTGCAGTATCGAAAGACCGTATGGTGCCAGAGATCAATGAACTAACGCGTAATGGTGCATTTCACCTAAACAAAGACAACTACATGGTTACGGCCAATGATGAGTTTCTTTTAGGTTATGATGTCGATCCAAACTCGGGTGAAGTTCTTTCTTATGCACCAAAGCCTCTCGACATTCCAGCTGAGTTTGGTAAGCCTAAACAGACAGAAAACATTGAAGTAGGGGTTAACCTTCCTGCGAACGGTGATCTTAAAGACCCGGCAACATTTGACTTCAAAGATCCAGATACCTATAACCGTGCAACGTCTTCGACGGTCTACGATTCTATGGGACAGTCTTACAAGTTAACGACTTACTACCTAAAAGATCAGACTCAACCGAATACTTGGCAAACGTACTACACCATGTCAGATGAAACGGGCGAGAAGCCGGTAAATATTACTGGTGGCGACGCGACGAATTCAGCAGGTCATGTTGGTCACACCATGAAATTCAACAATGACGGTACCTTAGCAAGCCTTAACAGTGGTCAGCCAATTCTATCTGATCCTATCGGCGCTGGTGAGAACGCAATTGATTTGAACGGTGCAGATCCGACACAGGTACTTAACTTTGGTCTGGATTCTTCAACTCAGTTTGCCGCTCCATTCGAACTGTCTAGGTTTGATGAAGATGGCGCGACAACTGGTTTCTTAACGAAAATCGATTTCGATGAGTACGGCAGTGTTCTAGGCAGTTACTCAAACGGTGAAAATGTGATACTAGGCCGCGTAGGTTTAGTTCGTGTACCTAATGAGCATGGTCTAGATAAGAAAGGCGGCACTCAATGGGATTCTACTAACGCTTCAGGTGATAAAATCTGGGGTGAATCAAATAAAGGTTCATTTGGTAGTATCAACAATGGCTCACTAGAGCAGTCGAATATCGATATGACTCAAGAATTGGTTGATTTGATTTCTGCTCAACGTAACTTCCAAGCGAACTCTCGTTCTCTAGAAGTACACAACCAACTACAACAGAATATTCTTCAGATTCGTTAATCGTTTCGAGCGTTTGAATCATCTGCGAATACCCAATTCAATGTTATTGAATTGGGTATTGTTGATGAATTACGTATGGCTGTTTGTTTTTCTATTTGCCGCCCCTATTGCCGCCCGGTAATGCCTCTGGCAACAATTCTTCCTCAATGATCCTTTATGGTCAGTTTTTTTTGTTGTTTCTCCGTTTAAGTTTTTGATAAATAACAGTTAAAAATATTGGCATAGTGTTTGCTTTATTAGTTCCAGAAAATGATTTTTGGAGCAAAATTATGGATCGCGCACTGTTTCTTGCCATGAGCGGCGCTAAGCAAAATATGCAGGCTTTGCAGCTGCGTTCGAACAACCTTGCCAATGTAAGTACAACGGGTTTCCGTGCTGATTTAGCACAGGCACGTTCAATGCAAGCGTATGGCGAAGGTATGCCTACTCGTGTTTTCAGCATGACAGAGCGTCCGGGTCATAATTTCGCTCAGGGTAGTGTGGTTACTACAGGCCGAGATCTAGACGTCACCATTCAAGGTGATGGTTGGATTTCAGTTATGGACAACACTGGTCGTGAAGGTTTAACTCGTAACGGTAACCTAAGGGTTGACCAAAACGGTCTACTTACCAACGCAAGTGGCCATTTAGTGCTTGGGGAAAACGACGCACCAATCACGCTCCCAATCCCAATCAGTAAAGTAGAAATTGGTACTGATGGTACGATTTCGGTGATTCCTCAAGGCGCTCCAGCTGAAGAATTAGCCGTAGTTGATCGTATTAAGCTTGTGCGTCCAGATAACCAAAGCTTGTTTAAAGATACGAATGGCCTCTTCCGTTCGAAAAACCCAGATCAGGCATACGAAGCAGATGCAGCGGTAACGTTGCTTAAAGGTGCTATCGAAGGCAGTAACGTAAATGCCGTAGGTGAAATGACCAGCTTAATTGACTTACAACGTCAGTTTGAAATGCAGGTCAAGATGATGAGCACAGCAGAGGAAATGGACAAGTCGTCTGATTCACTGCTTCGTATGAGCTAATAGAATTTTAAGGAAATTACTATGCATCCAGCATTATGGGTAAGTAAAACCGGTTTAGACGCCCAACAAACCAATATTTCAACAATTTCAAACAACCTTGCCAACGCCTCAACCATTGGTTTTAAAAAGAGCCGCGCGGTGTTTGAAGATCTGTTCTATCAGAATATTAACCAACCAGGTGGCCAATCGTCTCAGAATACTGAGTTGCCAAGTGGTTTGATGTTGGGTGCTGGTTCTAAGGTAGTTGCAACCCAAAAGGTGCACACTCACGGTAACGCACAAACAACGTCGAATAGCCTAGATATGATGATTGAAGGCGACGGTTTCTTCCAAGTTGAGATGCCAGACGGTGAAACAGGTTACAGCCGTAATGGTCAGTTCACATTGAACGGTGACGGCGCGATCGTAACATCGGGTCAAGGTTATGCCCTACAACCCGAAATCGTTATTCCTGAAGACGCGATCTCGGTAACGGTTGGGAACGATGGTGAGGTGTCGGTTCGTCTACGTGGTCAGCAAGACAACGTCGTGGTTGGTCAAATCACTATTACTGATTTCGTAAACCCAGGTGGTTTAGAGCCCATTGGCCAAAACCTTTACTTGCCTACAGGTGCAAGTGGTGACCCGCAAGAGGGTGTTCCGGGGTTGAATGGCTTAGGTAATGTTCGTCAGTCTATGCTTGAAGCATCCAATGTAAACGTAACTGAAGAGTTGGTTAACATGATTGAAGCTCAACGTGTATACGAAATGAACTCAAAAGTTATCTCGGCGGTAGATAAGATGATGAGCTTCGTTAACCAACAACTGTAGCTAGTTAATTCGCTGTTTACTTATTTCTTTTGATCGTTCTGTTTACCATTGCCCGCTGAGAGTATGTCGCCATGAAACGTATTGTTTGTTTAGCCCTATTTTTGTCTATGACTGGCTGCGCCCCATTGGCTCCAATTGAAACTCCGGCGCAAGAGAACGCAACCACAGTGGTTGATGCCGTAGAAGGCGACAAGTCGGCCCAGGAAAGCTCTGGTATTATCGACACACTTCGAGATAGAACGGACCCTATTGCTGGTGATCCTGCATGGGCGCCAATTAACCCGAAGAAAAAACAAGAGCATTATGCGGCAGCAACAGGCTCACTGTTCAATGCTAACCACATTGGTAGCATGTATGACGACTCAAAACCTCGCGGTATTGGTGACATTATTACAGTTGCGTTAGATGAGAATACGCGAGCGACTAAAAAAGCTAATGCAGATATGTCTAAATCGAACGATGCATCGATGGAACCGTTAGCTGTAGGCGGTGAAAACCTAGAACTTGGTAAATACAACTTTTCTTACGATCTGAGTAACACCAACACCTTTGCTGGAGATGCATCAGCTAACCAAAGTAACAGCATCAGCGGTTACATTACGGTTGAAGTTATTGAAGTATTAGCTAATGGCAACCTAGTGGTTCGTGGTGAAAAGTGGATGACGTTGAATACGGGTGATGAGTACATTCGCTTAAGTGGCACCATCCGCCCTGATGATATCGACTTTGAGAATACCATTGCTTCGAACCGTGTTTCGAATGCACGAATTCAGTACTCAGGTACGGGTGTGCAGAAAGATATGCAAGAACCTGGGTTCTTGGCACGATTCTTTAATGTATCTTTGTAGAGCTTGAGACTGTGTCGACATACTGACACTTTCAGAATTATCTAATTTCAAGCTAACTCATTATAAATTAAAGCAATACAGACAGGTTACTCAATGAAAAAACTAACACTCGTACTCTTCGGCATGCTATTTCTTGCCTCCAGTGCTCATGCCGCGCGTATAAAAGACGTGGCAAAAGTAGCGGGTGTTCGTAGTAACCAACTTGTCGGTTATGGTTTGGTGACGGGTTTGCCGGGCACCGGTGAGACAACTCCCTTTACCGATCAAACGTTTAACGCAATGCTGCAAAATTTTGGCATTCAATTGCCGCCTGGCACCAAGCCAAAAACCAAAAACGTTGCGGCGGTAATCGTTACCGCTGAACTTCCGGCATTCTCCAAGCAAGGTCAGGAAGTAGACGTAACGGTGTCGTCTATTGGTTCAGCAAAAAGCCTTCGTGGTGGTACTTTGCTGCAGACTTTTCTTAAAGGTCTGGACGGTCAAGTGTACGCTGTGGCACAAGGTAATTTGGTTGTGAGTGGTTTTAGTGCTCAAGGCAACGATGGTTCTAAGCTCGTTGGTAACAACCCAAACGTCGGTATCATCTCTAGCGGTGCGACGGTAGAGCAAGAAATCCCAACCCCATTTGGTCGTGGTGACTACATCACTTTCAACTTAATCCAATCTGATTTTACTACGGCTCAGCGTTTAGCTGATGCGGTTAATAATTTTCTAGGCCCTCAAATGGCGTCTGCGGTAGATGCGACTTCTGTAAAAGTTCGTGCTCCACGTGAAATCAGCCAACGTGTGGCTTTCTTGTCTGCCATCGAAAACATCGAATTTGACCCTGCAGAGGGCTCTGCAAAAATCATTGTTAACTCTCGTACCGGTACTATTGTTGTTGGTAAGCATGTGCGCTTAAAAGCAGCAGCAGTAACCCACGGCGGCATGACAGTCGCAATCAAAGAAAATCTAAACGTAAGTCAACCTAACGCATTCTCTGGTGGTCAAACGGTAGTCGTTCCTGATTCGGACATCGAAGTAACCGAAGCCGATGGTAAAATGTTCAAGTTCGAACCCGGTTTAACGCTCGATGATTTGGTACGCGCTGTCAATGAAGTCGGCGCCGCACCTTCTGATTTAATGGCAATCCTTCAAGCACTGAAACAAGCGGGTGCAATTGAAGGTCAGTTGATCATTATTTAAGGGATAAAGCATGATTAAAAATAACAGTGACATCGGCTTTATTCACGATATTGGTAGCCTAGACCGTCTTCGTCAACAAGCGGTAAGCGGTGAAGAAGGCAGTGAAAAAGAAGCGCTAACCGCTGCAGCAAAACAGTTTGAATCTATTTTTACCTCGATGTTGTTTAAGTCGATGCGTGATGCGAACTCGAGCTTTAAGTCAGATATGTTAAACAGCCAGAATGAACAGTTTTATCGTCAGATGCAAGATGACCAAATGGCGAGTGAACTCAGTGCGTCAGGTTCGCTCGGTCTTGCGGACATGATCGTAGCTCAGTTAAGCGCTGGCCAAGCAAATGATGCAACTGAAGATAAGGTTCGCAATGAAGGCTTTGATACCTCTCTGCAAAGACCGCAGTACTCGGGGCGTTCACAAGATAGAACACCCGAAGTTCAATCTGTGCAAGCTATGTCAGCAACAGACGTGTCAGTAGCCAAACAACCAGTTTCCTTCGATTCTCCAGAATCGTTTGTTGCCTCAATGAAGCCTTACGCTGAAAAAGCAGCGAGTGCGCTCGGTGTCGATTCATCACTGCTATTGGCACAAGCGGCACTTGAAACAGGTTGGGGTTCTAAGATGATTAAGAACTCTTTGGGCAACAGCAACAACCTATTCAATATCAAAGCCGATAGAAGTTGGAAGGGCGATAAGGTTGCTACTCAAACTCTAGAGTTCCATGGTAAAACAGCCGTTAAAGAGTCTGCTTCTTTCCGTTCTTACTCTAATTTCGAAGATAGCTTTGATGATTACGTGAAGTTCTTGAACGAAAATCCAAGATACGAAACGGCATTGCAGCATCAAGGTAACTCTGAGAATTTCATCAAAGGCATTCACCAGGCGGGTTACGCAACCGACCCTAACTATGCCGACAAAGTTTTACGAGTTAAAGCTAAGATTGATGAGATGAAATAGCGTTATTGAATGCACTCGAGAGCTTGCCACCGGCAGGCTCTTTTCTTATCCGCCCCTTCAGTCTTACGCACCATCCATAGTTTTCTCCTTACACTTCAACAAATTATTGTCTTTTAACTCTCCGTTATTTCTATTGGCACATATATTGCTAAATATCTTAATAATAAGCTGTAGTAGTTAATCAGTTCATGCTGATTTTGTTAAGTTTTTTGGGGGCATTATGGCGTCGGATCTTCTGAATGTAGGAGCACAAAGTGTTCTTACTGCTCAGAGACAGCTAAACACCACTGGTCATAACATTTCTAACGCCAACACAGAAGGCTATAGCCGCCAGTCTGTGGTTCAAGGTGTGAATGACCCGCGCCAGTACGGTGGTCAAACCTACGGTATGGGTGTGCATGTGGAAAATGTTCGCCGCTCGTGGGACCAATTTGCCGTCAAGGAACTTAACCTATCAACAACCAATGCCGCTAACAAAGCGGATACCGAAGCTAACCTGGATATGCTGTCAAGCATGTTGTCATCGGTTGTTTCGAAGAAAATCCCAGAGAACCTTAATGAGTGGTTTGATTCTGTTAAGACGCTCGCTGATACCCCGAATGATGTGGGTACACGAAAAGTCGTCATAGAAAAAGCTGGGTTATTGAGTAAAACGTTAAATGAATTTCATGAAACCGTTCGTCAACAGTCTGATTCTGCGAATAAGAAATTAGACATGGGTATCGAGCGAGTTAACCAAATTGCATACGAGATCCGTGATCTTCAGCGACTAATGGTACGAACTCCTGGACCTCATAATGATCTACAAGATCAGCACGAACAGCTAGTTAATGAGCTTTCTGGTTACACTAAAGTGACGGTGACACCACGAGCTAATAATGAAGGCTTTAATGTCCATATCGGTAATGGTCATACCTTAGTTTCTGGTACAGAAGCGAGCCAACTGAAAATGATCGATGGCGTACCAGATGCACATCAGCGTCGTCTTGCTATCGTAGAAGGAAAGTCATTAAAGGCGATTACTAACCGCGATATTGATGGACAAATCGGCGCGATGTTAGACATGCGTGATGAACATATTCCTGCAGTTATGGATGAGCTTGGTCGTTTGGCGACCGCGTTTTCATACGAGGTCAATGCACTGCAATCGCAAGGTTTGGATCTCAATGGCAATGTAGGTAAAAACCTGTTTACCGATGTGAACTCTGAGTTAGTGGCTAAGTCTCGTGTTACTGCTCACGGACAGTCAAAAGCGGATGTCGCGGTCTATATTGATGATACTTCTGCTCTGAAAGGCGGCGAGTATGGTCTGAAATACGATGGCAGCGATTATGTGGTGATTAAGCCAGATGGCGAAACGGTAAAAGTTAGCACTAATTCAACCGGCAATGCCTTTTATTTAGATGGCATGCGAGTGGAAGTTCGAAATCCGCCTGAACTGGGTGAGAAGCTTTTACTACGCCCAACCCGCAATTTTGCCGCGCAGATTCAGATGGAAACCAAAGACCCTAAAGATATTGCGGCGCAAAGCTATGAGGCATCAACTACCTTTGCCAAAGGCACTGCAGGTTTCAAAATTTTGGCGGCAGGTCAATTACGAGAATTTGAAGTGATCGTGTCACCAAAGGGCGAACAGTTTGCAGTTACCGATCCTAAGGGCAACATACTTATGCAGCCTCAACCGTATCCACCACAAGGCCCAGTGACAATTAATGGCACAACGTTTGAACTTACACCGGGCGCGGTGGCAAACGATAAATTTACGGCAAACCTTGTCCCATCAGAAGGTGACAATGGCAACTTGCGTAAATTGCAAGATCTCCAAACAGGCAAAGTCTTGGATGATGGTGAGTCTACGATTTTAGATCTTTACCACAACTTGAATACCAATACGGGCTTGAAATCTTCAACGGCAAATCGCTTGAGTGATATTGCTAGGCTAGAAAAAGAGTCAGCTCAAGAACGTATTGCTTCAGTCTCTGGGGTGAACCTAGATGAAGAAGCGGCAAATATGATGAAATTTCAGCAAGCGTACATGGCTTCTTCACGCATCATGCAAGCCGCCAATGATACGTTTAATACTATTTTGGCTTTGAGGTAGGAGATATAAATGTTGACTCGTATTTCTAGCTTTCATAATTATCAGTCAGTACAAAATGACTTTCGCCGCCAAGAAAACAAGGTGCATCATAATCAAGCACAACTGGCTTCCGGTAAGAAATTACAGTCGGCGAGTGATGATCCTTTGGCGACGCATTATTTACAAAACATCGGTCAGCAATCTGAGCAACTTAAACAGTATGTCGATGCGATCACTCTAATTAGAAACCGCCTTGAACATCATGAAGTCATGGTCGCCAACTCGGAAGGGTTCGCGGATGAAGCAAAACGAACCGTGATGGAAATGATTAACGGTGCACTTTCTCCGGAAGACCGCTTAGCGAAGAAACGTGAAATTCAAGAGTTATCGAATAATCTTCTGCATTTAGCTAATACTCAAGATGAGTCAGGTAACTACACATTTTCAGGAACCAAGCCCAAGAGCCAGCCATTTTTTCAAGATAATGAAGGGAACGTTTCTTATCAAGGTGATGACTATCAAAGAAAGATGCGAGTAGCAACGAGCTTTGAAATGGCAATGAATGATCCGGGCAGTAAGTTGTTTATGGAAATAGATAACCCGTTTGGTGACTACGAGCCTCAATATGATCTTGAACCAGCCTCTGAGTTATTACTAGGGCGCGCAACCAATAAAGCTGACGATAGTTCTACTTATAAAGTGACTTTTGTTGATATGCAAACAGGCAAGTTCGCTTACCAGCTTGAAAAAGATGGCGAAGTGGTTGCCTCGGAAGATTTTGATCCTTCGAAAGGTGTTGTCTATGAAGGTCTGAATATCCAATTCAAGGGGCAGATCACGAAGGGTGACTCGATCACTTTAGAGCCGAGAAAGACATTTTCTATTTTTGATACATTCAAAGAGACCGCCGAACAGGCTGAAAATCCAGTATCGGATGCATCGGCAACGGCAAAACTGCACCAAATGACAGAAGAATTTCATGCCGCGTTTATTCATTTGACTAAGGCGAGAACGGATGTCGGTGCACGTTTGAGTACGTTGGATATTCAAGAGCAGCAACATGAAGATTTTAAGTTGTCTTTAGCGAAAGCAAAAAGCAACTTTGAAGACTTGGACTATTCGAAAGCCATCATTGAATTCAATGAAAACTCTCGAGCGTTACAAGCTTCACAACAAGCGTTTGGCAAGACCAAAGACCTGACCTTGTTTAATTATATTTAGCTGTGAACAGTCGTTAATCTGGGGTTAGTTCTCTGCCGTATGTGCTATGCCATACGTGCGAATGATTCTATCGATTGCCGCTTTTTTATTCAAAGTGGCATGTTTGAAAAATAGCGGCAAAAAACGGCAACGAGAGATATCAATCTCTTGTTTTCTCTACTTAATATAATTGGCTTTTATAGTAATTCATTTTTAAGTGTTTGTTTTTTATGTTTATTTTAAATTTATTGAAATTAAAATAAAAGTTGGCACACAACATGCTTTTATACTTTTCATAAATGATTAATACAGATCTTAAACCTTATCTAGGGTTTATCGCGTAATACACGGTCAGTGCTTATCCATATGAGAGTAAAGCTGGCCGCTTCGCAGAAATTTTGCGAACTCATAAGGAGAGCAATATGGCTATTAATGTAAGCACTAACGTATCTGCTATGACAGCACAACGATACTTGAATAAATCGTCTAATGAACTAGCGACTTCTATGGAACGTTTGTCATCAGGCCATAAGATCAACAGTGCAAAAGATGATGCAGCTGGCCTACAAATATCAAACCGTTTAACAGCACAGTCTCGTGGTCTTGATGTAGCAATGCGTAATGCAAATGATGGCATTTCGATTGCTCAAACTGCAGAAGGCGCGATGAACGAATCAACGAACATACTACAGCGTATGCGTGATCTAGCGATTCAGTCATCAAACGGCACTAACTCACCAGCAGAGCGTCAAGCATTAAACGAAGAGACAATGGCTCTTCAAGATGAACTTAACCGTATCGCAGAGACAACAGCTTTCGGTGGCCGTCGTTTATTGAATGGTTCATTTGGTGAAGCTTCATTCCAGATTGGTTCAAACTCTGGTGAAGCGATGATTATGGCGCTGACTAGTATTCGTGCGGATGATTTCCGTATGGGCGGAACAACATTCGACACTGAAAACGCTAAAGATAAAAGCTGGGAAGTACCAGTAGCAGCAAAAGATCTTAAGTTTGAATTCAAAACTAAAGCGGGTGAAGAGATTACTCTCGATATAAGCGCTAAAGCCGGCGACGATATCGAAGAACTCGCAACTTACATTAATGGTCAATCTGATTTAATTAACGCATCGGTTACTGATGAAGGTCGCATACAGGTATTTGTTGCCGAGCCAGATTTAGATGGTGAGATGAGAATCTCGGGTGGTTTAGCCTCTGAACTAGGCTTCAAAAATGATGCTCCTGAAGGCCAGGAAACCACAACCACGGCGGATGGCAAAGTTGTACCTGCACCTGCTGTAGGTCGAACGACATTAGTTCAAGATGTCGATTTGAATACTGTAGCTGGTTCACAAAACGCAATCAGTGTCATCGACTCTGCAATGCAGTACGTTGATTCACAGCGTGCTGATTTGGGTGCGAAACAAAACCGTCTAAGCCACAGTATTAATAACTTGGCAAACGTTCAAGAGAACGTAGACGCTTCAAACAGCCGAATCAAAGATACGGACTTTGCGAAAGAGACAACGCAAATGACCAAAGCTCAAATTCTGCAACAAGCTGGTACATCTATACTAGCTCAAGCAAAACAGTTGCCTAACTCTGCAATATCACTATTGCAATAGTTATTGGTTGAACTCGCTATTCGTGTTCAGACGTGAACCGCTTAGCGAGGGATACTGGCAAGCATACTTACTATTGGGTGTTTAGCTCTCTCATCTCTCACCTGCTATCCATTTTTACGGTAAGAATGCAACGGCGTGTCGGAAATGTGTTCATTTCTCGATGATCTCCGCACAGGCTCTGACACGCCAACTAGCCCCGGTTCCTTCACAGGAAAAGGGGCTTTTTCCTTTCTATTTCTACACTTTTGTTTTCTTTTAGAGCGTCTAGTTTACTTTTCAAATCCGTAAAACCTCGATCTCACTTACCTGTTTCACGACAAACAACTCAACTCTTTGTATAAGAAGCATACCAATCTGAACTCTTTGGCGACTATTCATTTATCTACATTGGGTAACTCAAATAGTGATTAGTGTGTTTTTTAAACACTTTTTAAATGCGTTCTCAATTGAAGACTGCCACTGTTATAGAAAATTTGAGATTTTAAGTGCCTGATAAATTTGATTTTAATATTTAATTTGTGGTTTTTTGAAAGTTTTTCTAAAGCTTCTGAATTTTGAGCCGTTATTAAAAGTAACTTAGAGATAACTACTTGGTTTTCCGAGACGTCGGAAACCGCTATACCGGAAAATCAATTGGAGAAATCACCATGGCAGTGAATGTAAATACCAACGTATCAGCAATGACAGCACAACGTTACCTAAACAGTGCAAACAGCGCTCAACAAACATCAATGGAACGCCTATCTTCAGGTTCTAAAATCAACAGCGCAAAAGATGACGCTGCTGGCCTACAAATCTCGAACCGTTTGAACGTTCAGAGTCGTGGTCTTGATGTTGCTGTACGTAACGCGAACGATGGTATCTCTATCGCTCAAACGGCAGAAGGTGCGATGAATGAAACATCAAACATTCTACAACGTATGCGTGATTTGTCTTTGCAATCAACAAACGGTTCAAATACTAAATCTGACCGTGTAGCAATCCAAGAAGAAGTAACGGCGCTTAATGATGAATTAAATCGTATCGCTGAAACCACATCTTTTGGTGGCAACAAGCTGCTTAACGGTACTCACGGTACTAAGTCATTCCAAATTGGTGCAGACAATGGTGAGGCAGTAATGCTTCAGCTGAAAGACATGCGTTCTGATAACGACCAAATGGGCGGCAACAGCTACCAATTTACAGAAGCTAAAGGTAAAGATTGGGGTGTAACAGCTGGTGCTAATGACTTAACCATGTCATTAAAAGATAGCTTCGGTGACCAACGAGAAATCAACATCTCTGCTAAAGCAGGCGATGATATCGAAGAGCTAGCGACTTACATTAACGGTCAACAAGACCTAGTAAAAGCGTCAATTGATGAAGAAGGTAAACTGCAAATCTTCGCTGGTAACAACAAAGTTGATGGGGAAATTGCATTTTCTGGTGCTTTATCAGATGAACTAGGCATGACAGCAGGTGCTAAACCTGAAGACCCAAAAACGCTAGAGGCTAAGCAAGTAACGGTTGATACTATCGACGTAACGTCTGTTGGTGGCGCT
>NZ_AJZM02000372.1:33319-33611 GCF_000272405.2 Vibrio tasmaniensis 1F-187 | reverse complement strand
AAAAACGCTAGAGGCTAAGCAAGTTACGGTTGATAGTATCGACGTAACGTCTGTTGGTGGTGCACAAGAATCTGTAGCTGTTATCGATGCGGCACTTAAATATGTAGATAGCCATCGTTCTGAGCTTGGTGCTTTCCAAAACCGTTTCGACCACGCAATTAACAACTTAGACAACATCAACGAAAACGTTAATGCATCTAAGAGCCGTATCAAAGATACCGATTTCGCTAAAGAAACGACTAATATGACTAAGTCTCAGATTCTTTCACAGGCTTCAAGTTCAATTCTTGCA
>NZ_AJZM02000372.1:33128-33309 GCF_000272405.2 Vibrio tasmaniensis 1F-187 | reverse complement strand
CAAAGATACCGATTTCGCTAAAGAGACGACTCAGATGACTAAATCTCAGATCCTTTCTCAAGCTTCAAGCTCGATTCTTGCTCAAGCGAAGCAAGCTCCGAACTCGGCACTTAGCCTACTAGGTTAATCGGTTGAAAGGCCACGTTGACTTTAAGCGTTGTTGATCACAAGCGTCAACGTT
>NZ_AJZM02000372.1:0-33118 GCF_000272405.2 Vibrio tasmaniensis 1F-187 | reverse complement strand
TAGGTTAATCGGTTGAAAGGCCACATTGACCATGTGCATTATTGTTTATAATCGTCAATGTCAGGCTTCCACAAATTAGCTCGTGGTGAGAGATGAGCGCTAAACAAACCCAGCTTCGGCTGGGTTTTTTATTGCCTGTTATTTAGCGAAGGTGAATTTGGAAAAGTGCCGTAATGCTGAAAGTAGCAAAAGCGCGGTTCCCTATCACGCTCGTCCCTCGCTGTAGGGAATAACGGGACCGGGAAATGATACTTCCATCATCTATTGCATTGAAGCAGCCTTTCGTCATTCCAGAACCGAGCAGAGCGAGGTATCAGGAATCTGCTTTTGGTCGAGGCTTGATTCGGATTAGACATTAGGCTCTTGTTGTGGTCGAAAGATAATAAACTAGATAGCGCTAACTGCCTTTCACATAGGTGAATAACCAGGAATAAGTAATGTGGTCAACATTCGTCATCTCGAAATCGAGCTGAGCGAGATATCAGAGATCTGTTGTCTACCTGAAGTCATACCGCATGATCTAACATGCAGGTTCAGCGCCTAGGATGGCGTTTAACTTGGTTTAATAACAAAGTAGGGCGGTTAGTTGGCAATTAAGGATTGGTATTGCTGTGGCTTATTGAGGGGCTGTCTACAATGAGGTGAAGAGCGGCAGTCAGAACCGTCGGTTAAGGAACTCGACAAATATAGCAGGCACAAAAAACGCCACCCTTAGGTAGCGTTTTAATTAAAGCAGATAAGTAATCGGGATTACTTAGTTACTTTAAGAACTGGAGTTTCGCCAACAGTTACAGAACCAGAAAGCTTGTTCAGCTCCTTGATTTCGTCCATGTTAGAGATAACAACTGGAGTAAGCGTAGATTTTGCTTTCTCTTCTAGAAGCGCAAGGTCGAAAGTGATGATTGTGTCACCAGCTTTAACAGATTGACCTTCTTCAGCTACACGAGTGAAGCCTTCGCCTTTAAGTTCAACAGTATCGATACCGAAGTGAACGAAAAGCTCAATACCGTCGTCAGACTCGATAGAGAATGCGTGGTTTGTTTCGAAGATTTTACCGATAGTACCGTTAACTGGAGCTACCATTTTATCGCCAGCTGGTTTGATAGCAATGCCATCACCAACGATTTTTTCAGCGAAAACTACATCTGGCACGTCTTCGATGTTTACGATTTCACCAGAAAGAGGTGCGATGATTTCGATTGCACCAGCATCAGCGCTGTCATCAGATACAAGCTTTTTCAGTTTGTCAAACAGACCCATTGTGTCATGCTCCTAACGTTTAGTTTTATTCTGTAGAATATACTATACCAATCTAACAAATTAGACGACTATTTTTAGCCGTCTAACTTCATTAAGCTCTTGGTGATTACTGAGTTTTCTCAGCGATGAACTTTTCTACACAAGCTTCAATTTCTGCAGCTGTAGGTAGAGATAGTGCTTCGTCAGCCATAGCTTTAACTTCAGCGAAGTTAGAGTTACGGATTACTTTCTTAACTTTAGGGATAGAGATACCGCTCATAGAGAACTCATCTAGACCCATACCAAGAAGAAGTAGAGTTGCACGCTCATCACCTGCTAGTTCGCCACACATACCTGTCCATTTACCTTCTTTGTGAGAAGCATCGATTACTTGCTTGATAACAAGAAGAACCGCTGGAGATAGTGGGTTGTATAGGTGAGAAATCATTTCGTTACCACGGTCTACCGCAAGTGTATATTGCGTTAGGTCGTTAGTACCGATAGAGAAGAAAGATACTTCTTTCGCTAGGTGGTGTGCGATTGCAGCTGCTGCTGGAGTCTCAACCATTACGCCGATTTCGATTTCTTCATCGAAAGCTAGGCCTTCAGCGCGAAGTTCAACTTTGTACTCTTCGATTGCTTTTTTCAGTTCACGGATCTCTTCAACAGAAATGATCATTGGGAACATGATGCGTAGTTTACCGTGTGCAGATGCACGTAGGATACCACGTAGTTGGTCACGTAGAATTTCACGACGATCCAAGCTGATACGTACTGCACGCCAGCCTAGGAAAGGGTTCATCTCTTGTGGAAGGTCCATGTATGGTAGGTCTTTATCGCCACCGATATCCATAGTACGGATAATCACTGACTCGCCTTCCATTGCTTCCGCTACTTCTTTGTAAGCAACGTATTGCTCTTCTTCAGTAGGAAGTGCAGTACGGTCCATGAATAAGAATTCAGTACGGTACAGACCAACGCCTTCACCACCGTTACGCAGAATACCGTCACAGTCTTTTACTGTACCGATGTTGCCACAAACTTCTACACGGTGACCGTCTAGAGTTTCAGCATGTAAATCTTTTAGTTTTGCTAGTTCAACTGCTTCTGCTTCGAAATCAGATTTGATTTTCTTAGCTTCTGCTAATTCAGCGTCAGAAGGGTTGATGATGATCTTGTTGTTCATCGCGTCTAGCACAAGCATGTCGCCGTTTTTAACTTGCTTAGTGATATCGTTAGTACCAACGATAGCTGGAAGCTCAAGTGAACGTGCCATGATTGAAGTATGAGATGTACGACCGCCGATGTCACAAGCAAAACCAAGAACGTAGTCTAGGTTGATTTGTGCCGTTTCAGATGGCGTTAAATCGTAAGCAACTAGGATAACTTCTTCATTGATATCTGCTAGAGACACAATGTTAATGCCTAGTGCATTTTTAACGAAGCGAGTACCGATATCACGGATATCAGTCGCACGTTCTTTTAGGTACTCATCATCAAGCGACTCTAGTGCAACAGCTTGCTCTTCGATCACTGTGTAGATCGCGTCGTCTGCGTGCATTTTGTCTTTCTTGATGAGTGCTAAAATCTCTTCTTCTAGCTCTTCATCTTCAAGCAGCATGATGTGGCCTTCAAAGATTGCTTCTTTTTCTTCGCCAAAAGTTTCAAGTGCTTTTTGCTTTACAACTTCAAGTTGTTGAGAAGATTTGTTACGAGCGTCAAAAAAACGCTGAACTTCTGCTTCAACTTGATCGTCTGAGATAGATTGAGTGTTTAGGACAATTTCATCTTCTTGAAGTAGTAGTGCTTTACCGAAAGCAATACCAGGAGATGCTAGGATGCCTGAAATCATAGCCTTACCTTAGTTGTTCAACTGTAAACGGGAGAATGTGTGACTTTAAGTCGTCGACTAATGTCGCGCTTATTGCTATCTATTTCGAACAAAGCCACTTTGCTGTGCAAAATGGCTTTGAAAGAAGGAGACCGTATTAGTGTAGTTGATCCATAAGAGCAACTAGGTGGTCTACAGCTTGCTGAGCTTGAGGGCCTTCAGCTGAAATAGTAACGTTAGTACCTTTTACTAGGCCTAAAGTTTGTAGTTTGAACAGGCTTTTCGCGCTAGCGCTTTTGCCGTTAGAAGTCACTGTGATGTCAGCGTCGAAAGATTTTGCTTCTTTAACAAACTGTGCAGCTGGACGAGTGTGAAGACCGTTTTCTGCTGTGATTTCTACTTGCTTCTCGTACATTTTATATACCCCAATTAATTTATTTTTTGTAAGTTTGTAACCAGATTTAGCTTAACTGCTTTAGCTCAAATGCGCTAGAGGCTAGTACGCCATGTTCGTGTTAGAACTTAGATTGGTTATAAATTTTTATCCAGCCATGGTCGTCTTTTGTTGAGTACTCATGACTTTCAGAATTTGTTTATTGCTTCTTTTATTTTGAAGCGAAAAATAAAACAGACCCGATATTACCAAAGGTGAGGCAGGGATCAACAAAAAAGCCCCTAAATGGGGCTTTTTTGGACGAAAAATTGATTTGACCACATATTATTGTTGGTTCTCTTTTTCCGTAAAGATACCAGCAAATAGGGCCGTACTAAGGTAACGCTCACCCGAGCTTGGTAGTACAGTAACGATAGTTTTTCCTGCAAATTCAGGTAGTTCCGAAATTCTGTTTGCTGCTACTACTGCTGCACCAGATGAGATGCCCGCTAGGATACCTTCTTCTTTCATTAGGCGTTGAGCCATCTCAATTGCTTCTTCAGAAGTTACTGACTCTACACGGTCAATAATGTCTAAATCTAGGTTGCCAGGAATGAAACCTGCGCCAATACCTTGGATTTTGTGTGGTGCTGGTTTGATTTCTTCACCTGCAAGTGCCTGCGCAATCACTGGAGATTCTGCTGGTTCAACGGCTACAGAAGTGATGGCTTTGCCTTTTTCACCTTTAATGTAACGACTTGTTCCAGTGATAGTGCCACCTGTACCTACACCGGCTACAAACACGTCGATCTCACCATCTGTTGCTTCCCAAATTTCAGGGCCAGTTGTCTGCTCGTGAATTTGTGGGTTCGCTGGGTTGTTGAATTGTTGCAGTAGTAGGTATTTGTCTGGGTCTGAAGCAACAATCTCTTCAGCTTTAGCAATCGCGCCGTTCATACCTTTTGGTGCTTCAGTTAGCACTAGGTTTGCGCCAAGAGCTTTAAGCAGCTTACGACGTTCTAGGCTCATTGATTCAGGCATTGTTAGTGTTAGCTTGTAACCGCGCGCTGCAGCAACAAATGCAAGAGCAACACCTGTATTACCACTGGTAGGCTCAACAAGCTCGATACCTGGCTTAAGCGTACCTGCTTTTTCTGCTTCCCAGATCATGTTTGAACCGATACGACACTTAACGCTGAAGCTTGGGTTA
Source organism: Vibrio tasmaniensis 1F-187 (assembly GCF_000272405.2). Taxonomy (GTDB): domain Bacteria; phylum Pseudomonadota; class Gammaproteobacteria; order Enterobacterales; family Vibrionaceae; genus Vibrio; species Vibrio tasmaniensis_A. The sequence continues at coordinate 28,465 of NZ_AJZM02000372.1, read as the reverse complement.
CGAGCTTCGATCTTAGCTAGGACGTTACCTTTGCTTACTTTGTTTAGGCGGACTAGAGGTGTGTTACCAATCGTTAGGGTGTTGTCTTCGTAGATCTTGCTCATGCGATATTCCTTCATTTAATGACAGAACTAAACGTAGTATATCTACCAATTTACCGTCTAGTGTCTTTCGATGTTTGTTTAGCTTGAATTTAGATTAAACAAGTTGAAAAAAAGGTAAAAGGATTAAAAAGTTATATCATATAGAGATGTCGCAGGATTCACGCCTATCTTTATTGAAATCAGAACTTCAAAAAGATAGGCGTTGTTAGAGCAGGCTGTAGAACTATAGGCGATAGCTATAGACGAGAGCGTAGAGCTTGGTCTTTAAACTCTGCAACCCACATTGCAGTAGCGCCGCAGACGGCAACTGGCATCACAATCAGGTTTAAAACTGGAATGGTAGTAAACACGGAAACAAGTGCGCCGAAGCTGTAGCTCTTACCTTGCTTTTGTTTCAAATTATTTCTCATGTCATCAAACTTGATTTTATGGTTGTCGAATGGGTAGTCAGCGTACTGAATAGCTAACATCCATGCAGTGAAAATGAACCATAAAAACGGTGCAACAGTTTGTCCTAGCGCTGGAATTAACAAAAGTAGGAACAAACCGATCGCTTTTGGCAGGATATAGACAAGCTTGCGCCATTCTCTTGCTAAAATACGAGGGGTGTCTTTAAGTACATCCAGTAAACCATCATCATTGACTTTTTTACCACTCAGCAGTTCTTCGACTTTTTCCGCGAGTAATCCGTTGAAAGGTGCGGCAATAAAGTTAGCGAGTGTACTGAAGAAATACGAAAACGTAGCCAAAACGGTTAACACAAGTAGCGGCCATAGGATATATGACAACCACGACAAGAAACTTGGCAATGCACCAATCCAGCCTTCAATCCAAGTGTTTAAGTTGGAGAAAATATAAAATAAAGCACCGCCCACGAGTAACACGTTAGCGATAAGAGGAAGCAGTACAAACTTACGGATACTCGGCGATAAGGCAATTTTTATTCCGAAAATAAAATAGCCAAAGCCAGAGCGAGGAACAGATTCAATAGTCATATTTAAATTGGGTCACATGTGAATTTGGTTAAATAGCAAACATCTCTAGTGTACTCGACCGAAATTAAGAAAAAAAGCGTGGTGAAAATCACACCAAGTAATGAACTAATTGTATTAAGTGGTTCTAAAACAGTGGCTACTTTTGATAGAGTAGTGAGATTAGCCAAATTAACCTAACTTAGTGACAGCGTGTTTATAGCTAGTTGACTAAGAAAGCTGAGAGCGAAAAATGCAGGAATTGCGATTTGTACTCATTATTGTTGGCGCATTAGCTATCGCCGCATTATTGTTCCATGGTCTATGGACGAGTAAGAAAGAAGGGAAAGCAAAGTTTGGAGATAAGCCGCTTGGTAAGCTTGATAACGACAGCTTAGATGAAGCTGAAACGATCCCAAACCGTTCATTCGCTCCTGAGGATGATTTTGAGATAATCCGAAAAGAGCGTAAAGAACCGGATTTTTCTGTCTCACCGTCTGCAACTGATCCGCTGATTGACTCAGATCCATTGTCAGCGCCACAGCAAAAAGATGCTCACGAAGACGAAATAGAATTGAATGATCTTCCTTCTTTCAGTGTTGAAGACCCGATCGAAGTTAAAGGTGAGCTTGAACAGGTTGAGGAAGAGAAGGTTGTTGAACCTGAAGTTCCTAACTTTGAATTGACTGACGAGCAAAAACAAAATCACGCAGGCTTTAAAGAGCAGTACGGTTCGTTTGAAGAAGCCTCTGATGCGGTCGCTGATCCACTACTTTCTAGCGAAGGCTTAACGCCAAGCGAACCATTTATTGGGAAAGAAGTGGTTGCTGCACAAAGTGTTACTTCGGTTGAAGAAACTAAGTTAGATAAAGATGCTAACTTAGCAGAAGAAGCTCAGTTGGGTAACGAAGTTAATTTAGCTGACGAAAGTAAGTTAGATGAAAAAGCTCACTCAAATGAAGATCTTGGCCTTGAAGTCATTGTTCTTAATGTCCACTGTGCTGGGGAGATCCCGTTTGTGGGTACTGAACTTTTCCGTAGCATGGAGAACAACGGCCTAGCTTATGGTGAAATGTCGATTTATCACTGCTTTGCACAAGCGAGCGATGAGCCAAAAGTTATTTTCAGCGTAGCAAATATGATGCAGCCAGGAACACTAGAACATGACGACCCTGCTGACTTTACCACCAAAGGTATTTCGTTCTTTATGACGCTGCCTTGTTATGGTCAAGCTGACCAAAACTTCAATGTGATGCTGAGTGCTGCACAGAAAATTGCCGACGATATGGGCGGAAACGTATTGGATGAGTCACGTAACTTAATGACGCCAAACCGTTTGTCTGACTACCGCAAGCAAATCCGAGACTTTATGACGGCAGCTAACGCCTAGCCGTATTGTTTAGCCTTGTAAATAATCTATATTTATAGAAAAGGGCTCCTAAGGGAGCCCTTTTTGATATTTCAATCACGACAGAGAATGATATGAAAGAATCGATTCAAGTTACCTTAGAGCAGTTAAGAGAAACTCTGCACTATCATGCCGTTCGTTATTACGTAGAAGATAGCCCTGAGATCCCTGATGTCGAGTACGATCGATTGATGCAACAACTGCTAAAGCTCGAAGAAGAGAACCCAGAACTTGTGACGGTAGATTCGCCGAGTCAGCGTGTCGGCGGTCAGCCTCTAGACGGCTTCACTCAAGTGACCCATGAGATCCCGATGCTTTCTTTAGATAATGCTTTCTCTGATGACGACTTAGATGCGTTCAATAAGCGCATGTCTGATCGAGCGCCAACTGCGAACCTAAAAACCTTCTGTTGTGAACCTAAGCTTGATGGTTTAGCGGTGAGCCTACTCTATGTTAACGGCACCTTAGTACAGGCGGCGACGCGTGGTGATGGTGCGACTGGCGAAAATATTACCGAAAACGTGCGTACGATCAGCTCGATTCCGCTTAAGTTACAAGGTGAAGGCTGGCCGGAACGCATCGAAGTACGTGGCGAAGTGTTTATGCCAAAAGCGGGCTTCGACAAATTGAATGAGATGGCATTGAAGAAGGGCGAGAAGGTCTTTGTGAATCCACGTAATGCCGCCGCAGGTAGCTTACGTCAGCTTGATTCTCGTATTACAGCAAAACGCCCCTTGGCTTTCTACGCATACAGTGTCGGTGTTGTACAAGGCGCTGAGCTTTCAAATAGCCACTATCAACGTTTCCTACAGCTCAAGGCTTGGGGCTTGCCTATGTGTCCAGAGACAAAGCAACTAAGTTCTCTTGAGGATGTAAAAGCCTATTACCAAGATATCATGACTCGTCGTGACACCTTGGCTTATGAAATTGATGGGGTGGTGATTAAGGTTGATGACATTGCCGCACAAGAAACTCTAGGTTTTGTTGCACGAGCACCTCGCTGGGCTATTGCTTATAAGTTCCCAGCTCAAGAAGAAATTACTCTGCTCAATGATGTTGAGTTTCAGGTCGGTCGTACAGGCGCTATTACGCCGGTTGCTAAGCTTGAACCTATTTTTGTTGGCGGCGTGACGGTGAGTAATGCAACGTTGCACAATGCTGATGAGATCGCTCGTTTAGGAGTGAAGGTCGGAGATAGCGTGATTATCCGCCGTGCCGGTGACGTGATCCCACAAATTGTGGCTGTGGTACAAGATCGTCGTCCTGAGTCGGCAAAAGATATAGTTTTCCCTGATGCTTGCCCTGTATGTAATTCTGCAGTGGAGCGCGTAGAGGGCGAAGCTGTAGCGCGTTGTACTGGCGGTTTAGTGTGTCAGGCGCAGCGTAAAGAGGCACTTAAGCACTTTGTGTCTAGAAAGGCGCTGGATGTCGATGGCCTTGGCGTAAAGGTGATAGAACAGCTTGTGGATCGCGAAATGGTCGAAACGCCAGCGGACCTGTTCAAGCTGAGCGCGGGCGTGATTACTGTTCTTGATCGTATGGGACCTAAATCGGCACAGAATGTAGTGAGTGCGCTTAACAAAGCGAAAGACACGACATTGGCACGCTTCCTTTATTCTTTAGGAATTCGAGAAGTCGGTGAAGCGACGGCTATGAACTTAGCTCAGCACTTTAAAACGCTAGAGTTGGTTCAAGCTGCAACTCATGAGCAGTTGGTTGAAGTGTCAGATATTGGTGACATCGTAGCAAGTCACCTCACGAGCTTCTTCTCACAAGAGAAAAACAGAGCAGTAGTCGACCAACTTATCGAGCTTGGAGTTAACTGGCCTGCAATTGAAGCTGTTGCGGATGATCAAGAGCTACCGTTAGAAGGCAAAGTAGTTGTGTTGACTGGCTCACTTTCTAAATTAGGTCGCAGCGAAGCGAAAGCTGCTTTGCAAGCTTTAGGTGCCAAAGTAACCGGTAGCGTGTCTAAGAAAACGGATATCTTATTTGCTGGTGAAGCCGCTGGTTCTAAACTGACTAAAGCACAAGATTTAGGTATCGAAATAAGAACAGAAGAAGATCTAATAGCCCTTATTTCGTAAGTAAATACAGATAAAAAAAGCTCAAAGGCACTCCTTTCAAGGGAGTGCCTTTTTCGTTTCTGATATAAAAGTAATCACTTTTTAATTGTTGAGAAATTTGTTCCTATACGAACTATGAAATCAGGACAGTGATGACGCTCAACATTAATGAAATGTTGTTATAGTTGTTTACTAAATGCGAGTGATATCAATTTTTAAGAGGCTGCTTTGTTAGTAAGTTTTTGTTTTTTAATGTTTTTACTCTTTGGTTCCTCGGTTTTTTCAATTAGTAGATCTGGATCACTAAGTACATGATAAATTTGCACCAACTCATATTTTTTTAGATGAAAATTAAGTTCTCATTGATCTTTTTTGGGGTGAAGTTAGTCTTATTGGCATGGATGCACATTGTGTATAACCAGAAAGGAAATCGAGAATTCGGTGTTTCAGGATTCTCAAACAAGAAAAGGTATTTCTCTCTACGGCGGCCAACTTTAGGCGGGAAATATTCAAACAGCTATATCCATTTTTAGGAGTTTTATTCCATGGAAAACAAAATTTTCAAACGTACTTTACTTGGTGCTGCAGTTGCGATGATTTCAAGTGGTGCATTCGCATCTGAATCTTCTCAAGTTGGTGTTATCTCAGATTTTAACGTTCAGGCTTACGGTGTAGCAGCAATCTCTGTTGTTAACTACGATTCAGAAAAAACTAAAAACGGCGTAAAAACTGATACAGGTACGGGATACGATTACGAGAATGAATCTCGTATTGGTTTCCGTGCAAGTAAAGACATGTTCGATAACGTGAACGTATTCATGCAAATTGAATCTGGCTACGTTGGTGAAAACGGTGACGGTGCAACACTAGGTAACCGTGATACGTTCCTAGGCCTGCAAGGTGACTGGGGTAAAGTACGTTTTGGTCGTATGCTAACGCCAATGTATGAAGTAATTGACTGGCCTTATGCTAACCCAGGTTTGGGCGCAGTATGGGACTGGGGCGGTGATGTTAAATATAACCGTGACCGTCATGGTGATATGGCTCGATACGACTCTGCTGACTTGAATGGTTTTACATTCAACCTAGCAACAGGTCGTGGTGACTCTAGTGTTAAAGATAACTACTTCTACGGCGCGGCTGCTCACTACCGTTTAGCTGATACGGTTACTTTCCACGCTGCAGTTGAATCTGAATCAGATCGTCAACTTAAAGCTGGTACTGATGCAAAAGCTGCTGGTACATGTTTAGTAAGTTCTGGCTGTGATGGTGTTAAGTTTGGCGATGCGACTGCAGCGGTTGCAGCGACTTCTGCTGAAATGGCTGACACATTCGGTTACCTAATCGGTTTTGAAGCGTCACTTCCTGCAGGCTTCGGTATTTCTGCAGCTTACAAAGCGGGTGAGTCAGATGTTCAAGGCGGCGCTAAGTCTGAACAGGCTTCATACTCTGTAATCGGTCAGTACTGGAACGGCCCTTGGGGCTTCAAACTAGGTTACGCAGCTAACCTAGAGTCTGAAACTGATGGTGTTAAAAATGCTGATGAAGATAGCGTAATCTCAGGTCAGCTAATGTACGTTCATAACGGCTTTGTTCCTTACATCCGTATTGCACAGCGTGATATCAAAGCTGACGATAAAGGTTCTATTGCTAACACAGATACGTTCGTTACACGTATTGGTTTAGAGTACGGCTTCTAATTGAAACCATGCTTTAAGTAAAGAGATGCGCTGACTTGTTAGTCGGCGCATATTCATTTCTGGTCCAGCCTAAGAAAGAAAAGGCATCGAAATAATATTATGGGGAAACCCTCGAGGTAGTTAATATGAAAAAAATAGTTTTAGCATCGATTCCTTTGTTCTTAATTGGATGTACAACATTAGATTCTAATAGTGATTTTACGGATTCCGTAAAAAGAATAGAGAGTAAGCAAAATTACCAAATCGTCGTTGGTGAGTCGTTGTCTCCTGATGTGCTTGAAGTTAGACAAGGTCAGCTAGTTAACTCGTCTTTAGAGCTAAATTACGTTACCCCGAACAGTACTGTAGCGGTACCTGATTCATACATAACGATGGAGCTTCAGTACTTTAAAAATTACAACGAGTATCGCTCTGTCTTAGTTCAAGGTTCTGAAGGTAAAGTGCCATTAAAACCTTATGCGGCTTCAGCTGAAACATGCAGCGATATATGTACTCAAACACAGTATGTGAAATTTCCTGTATCTAATGAAATCTTCAACGAAGCACCTTTTAAAGATCTAATTTTTGATGTCCAGGTTTCAAATGCGAACAGCATTTCGTTTTCTATTCCTGCTGGCTATATCGAAGCAATCGTAAATACGGGTGATAAAAACGCAACAGCTAAGCCAGTGATAGTAGCAGCACCTGTAGCCGCAGCCGCACCTGTAGCTGCAGTTCCCGCGCTTCAGCAAGAGCCGGTAAGCCAAGCTCAAGAGATGTCAAAATATTGGTTTGAACAAATTCCGACGGAACAAAGAGACTCTGTTATTAACTGGTCTGTAGCAAATCGAAATGGTGTTGTTGATTCTTTAGGTGATAATGTCAAAGAGATTGAAATGTTCGAATATTGGTTTAACAAAGCTTCCAAAGAAGAACGTAAAGCGATAATCAAACAATTAATCGAGTTTTAAAGGAAAGGAGCCTAGGCTCCTTTTTTGTTAGTGTAGAACCTTACCATTACTATGCTTGCATATAACGATAGGCATATATTCTACAACACTACTTCCTAAGTCACATTTTATGATCGGCCCAGATGCAGTGCTTCCTACATTTTGGGCGGATACAGAGAAGCTTAAAATTAAGCTAAAAATTAACGCTAGATAACATTTCATAATGACACCTCACTAAAAATCTCTTCAAACAAGAGATATTCATTAGTATGTGAGGTATTTCTCAAAAATCAAAAAAATCAAAAAATTTCCTATGAAAAATAACCAAAGCCTATTTTGCTATTTCAATCAGTAACTTGTTGATAGTTGGTGTTTGGGTTTGTTGGAAAATCTAAGCTACTCTCATCATTTGATGTAAAATAGCCATAAACAGCAGACTTTATTTTCGAACATTATATTGCTTCAATGTTTTTGTTTCGGTAGTTAGCATTCCTAGATGTTTGAATAATGGTCTTAGGTTTCTAAATAGTTTTTATGCGATATTTACTTGAGTAATATTATGAACATAAGCGAAGTTGCAAGCCTCACGCAGTTATCACCTAAGTCTATTCGTTTGTATGAAGACAAAGGGGTGATATCTGCACCGTTACGTTCTGAAAATGGTTATCGGTCTTATGGTGAGAAGCAGATCAAGGAACTCGGAATCGTAGCGAAAGCGAGAAGCGCTGGTTTTTCGCTTGATGAGTGTCGTGCGCTTGTTGAATTAGCCGACAACCCATGTCGCGAAAGTGCCGATGTTAAAGCAAAAGCGCTAAGTAAATTGGAAGAAGTGAATAAAAAAATTGAAGACTTACTGATCATTCAGAAGACATTGAAAGAGTGGGTTGAACAATGCCCTGGTGACTCAAATAGCCATTGCCCAATTATCGATTCACTTGTAGAGAAAAAGCCATAAGTTGGTTACTTATGGCTTTGAAGGAGGGTTTTCTTGATTATTGTTTAGTAGGGCTTATCGTGAGAACAATGCCATCGACAGCAGTAATCACGACTTCCTCTCCCGCATCAATATCATGTGTACTCATCGCAGACCATGAGCTATCCCCTAGCTTTATCCTGCAGTTACCTTTTTGTACCGGCTCTAAGAGGCGAGTCTTTCTTCCAATCAGTTGCTTCTCTCGCTGATTAAGGTCTCGAGTAGAGTCAGATTGCTTGTCACTAGATAGCTGTCTTCTCCACCACAGCCAAGTGGTGATAAGCGAGAAGCTCGCAAAGGATAGCCATTGCATCTGCCAACCGATTGGTAGTGCGCCTAATAGGGCCCCGACCAGCATGGCAGATATGCCTATCCATAAAAAGTAACCAGCGGTTCCAATTAGCTCAAGCGCTAACAATGCTAGACCGAACGCTAACCAATGCCAGTAGTTTACTTGTTCGAGTAATTCGACCATAAGTTAATCCTTACTACCCTTGTCATTCTTATGTGCAAACATCTCTGCAATACCCGCAACAGAACCCATTAGTCCAGTCGCTTCGAGCGGTAGCATGATGATCTTACCGTTTTCTGCTTGGCCAATAGACTTCAGTGCGTCAGTGTAACCTTGTGCAATAAAGTAATTGACTGCTTGCATGTCACCTTGAGCAATCGCCGTTGATACCATTTCTGTCGCTTTAGCTTCTGCTTCTGCAGCCCGTTCACGAGCTTCAGCTTGAAGTATCGCGGCTTGCTTTTGGCCTTCTGCTTTTAAGATTTCTGATTGCTTGTGACCTTCTGCTTTCAGTATCTCAGCTTGTCGTACACCCTCTGCCTCTAGGATATCTGCACGTTTGTTACGCTCGGCTTTCATCTGGGCGTTCATCGCAGCAGTAAGATCGGCTGGTGGCTGCACGTCTTTAATTTCGATACGCGTAACTTTGACACCCCAAGGGTTTGTCGCTTCATCAACGATATTCAATAATTTGGTGTTAATCATGTCTCGCTGGCTGAGCATTTCATCCAGTTCCATCGAGCCCAATACAGTACGGATATTGGTGAGAGTTAAATTACGAATCGCGTGCTCAAGGTCATTCACCTCATAAGCCGCTTTAGGCGCATCGATCACTTGTACGAAACACACCGCATCAATAACCACATTTGCATTATCTTTGGAGATGACTTCTTGTGCCGGGATGTCGAGAACACGTTCCATCATACTGATGCGTTGTCCGATTTTATCGATAAACGGAATGATCAGATTCAGACCTGGTTGGAGGGTTTGTGTATAACGGCCGAAGCGTTCTACTGTCCAGTTATTGCCTTGCGGAACCGTTTTTACTCCGGCGAAAATAAACAATATTGCGACGGCAGTAAAGACGCCGATAGTAATCAATGTATCAATAGCCATACAAAATCCTTTGCAAGTTTAAGTTTTTGATAGTTCAGTATTGATACTGGCTCATATTTAAATTCTGAGCAAATTTATAAATGAGAAATGGGCCATAAAATATTGATTTTATGGCCCATTTTACATTATTTAATTCGATAAACTAATTGATTGAATTGTCAGTTTTCGATGAGATATACGATGCTTATCTTTAGTGCTTTTAGGGTTTAGCTAGTAGAGCAGAGAGTACAGCTGTCGGCGGTACTTACTGGCAACTGGGTTACCTTGTCCAAGCGCACTTAAGATATCCATGAACTCTTTTTTCATATCGCCATCGCAAGCATTTAGATCTTTTGCAAGGAAAGACCACAACAGTTCCATCGCTTCTTCGTTGCGATTCACTTGGTGATATTGCAATGCTAATTCAGATGCTGTCTTAGCGTCATTTGGGTCTTGCTGAAGAGTGGTTTCTAATGCTTGTATTTCAGGGCTGTCTGCTGCTTGCTTGTGAAGCTCAAGCTTTGCGACTAAGCCTTTATAGTAATTATCTTGGTACTCTAGAGGAATGGTGGCTAGCTGAGTTTCAGCTAGATCAAACTGTTGCGTTTCTAGTAAACATTCTGCGATTGCCAGTTTTACCTCGCCTTTGCTCGTCAGCTCTATTGGCAATTGTTGCATTGCTGCGAGCGCTTGTGCGTGCTCGCCTGCTTGCATTTGCTCGAGAGCCTGACGCAGTGCGAGCTCGTCTTGGCTAGGAAGATGTTTTCCTAACATTTCAACAATCGCTTCTATGCTTTGTGGGCCACCCAAACCATCAACAGGCTGACCGTTAACAAACAGTGCAATAGTAGGGAGTGCTTGTACGCCAAATTGGCTAGCAATTGCCTGCTCTTGTTCACAATTCAACAGAGCTAAAGTAAAAGCGCCGTTGTATTGCTGAGTTAATGTTTGCAGTTCAGGGATCACCTGAGCACTTTCTTGGCTCATTGGTGCCCAAAAGTGGATGAGTACAGGCGTCTGCATTGAGGTTTCTAATACTTGACGAAAGTTCTGCTCATTAAGTTCAACAATATGCGGAGATTGCATTTACGTTCCTTGAGGTGTGTTTTGTGGGTACGTTGCAAATATGGGGGGAGATGTTGGTAACTTCAAGATCTAACTTGGTTATCTCAAATAAAAAGAGCCAAAATAGAAAAACGCTATGCTTCTATGTTGATAGAGTGGTGATCTCAACAGGGAAGGCATAGCGTTATCATTGAGGTGGTCAGTGAGGCATAGCGTAAGATACTCAAAACAGAATAAACAACGTAATCGCCAGACTCACACCGACCCAATTAAGGCGGTTTAAAGTCATGAAATATCCAGATTAGGTTCATCAATTGGGAATAATTGATGAGATAGGACAATCATGACATCTTATTGTTACGGAAAAATTACATCGTTACATTAAAGTTTGCGACTGTTGATGCAAAGTTAGTAATTTATGCTGCTTTTCTCAAAATAGGGTCTAGCAAGCGACTCGGTAGAATTCTTTTCAATACCGCGAACACTTTAGTTGGGGTCGTCACTCGGTATCTGAGTTTGGGCTTATCGGCGGTGAGTGCGTGATAAACCGGTTCAATACAACTTTCAGGCGGGAGAACAAAAGCGTTGTTCGATGATTCTTTTTCGAGTCGGTCTTTTTGTTGTTGATAAGCTTCTTGATGAGCGCTGCCAGCAATGGTGATCCATTTATTGAAAGCTTTCAGGGCATTATTTCTAAATTGGGTTTCTATTGGACCTGGCTGCAATAACGAGATATTAATACCACTGCCATGCAGTTCTAAACGTAACGTATCTGTCCAGCCTTCTAGCGCGAACTTTGAAGCGTTGTAAGCACCACGATATTTCATGGCTGCAAAGCCTAATACGGAACTGTTTTGTACGATTCGACCTTCGCCGCGTTCGCGCATGTGCGGAAGTATCTGACAAACAAGATGATGCCAGCCAAAGAAGTTGGTTTCGAATTGCTCTCTGAGACCTTGGGTTGGTAAGTCTTCTAGCGCGCCAGCTTGACCATAAGCGCCGTTATTGAATAAACCATATAATCCGTTAGGCGCTAGCTCAATAGCAAGTTGTGCAGCTTGTTCAATGCTTTCTTGGTTAGAAAGGTCGAGCTGTATGCAGGTCAGTCCCTCATCTTGCAGACGCTGTACATCTTGCGGATGACGACACGATGCAATGACGTGGAAACCACGCTTTTGTAGTGCATGCGCACATGTATAGCCAATACCCGTTGAGCAACCGGTGATCAGAATCGACTTGTTCACGCTTAATCCTTCATTAGAGTCTTTATCGCTCAAGGGTAAAGAATTAATCTTGATGTTGTAACAAGTTTTTTAAGGCTGGTTCTATTCTTGAGTAACTAAAGATAAATCCTATTTCAGTGAGTTTCTTTGGTTTGGAACGAATGCTGTCAAAGAGCAGACAAGAAGATTCACCCATCAGAAGCGACATTGCCCATTTCGGAGTGAATAAGAAATGAGGTCGGCGTAGTTGCTTGGCGAGTGTACTGCTGAACAGTTTGTTGGTGACAGGGTGCGGGGCACACATATTAAATTCCCCTTGAGCGTGAGGAGTTGACAATAAGTGGTTGATGGCTCTCACCATATCAAGCATGTGAATCCAAGGCATGTACTGTTCGCCTGAACCAAGTGGTCCGCCTACTCCGAGTTTGTAGGGCATTAGCATCTTCTTCAACGCACCGCCATTTTTACCTAACACAATCCCCGTTCTTAGTAGTATCACACGCGTCTCATCGGATTGGGCTCTCTTGGCTATATCTTCCCAGTGCGCGCAGACTTTGTGAGGAAAACTTTCGTCTTCTACTTGTAGTGATTCATCAAATGGGTGTTGTTGTTGATCGCCATAGTAACCGACGGCTGAGCCGCTAATAAAAGCGTGTGGTGGGTTGCTACTGGCATGAATTAATTCGACCAGCTTTTCAGTGATGTGCCAGCGGCTGTTACAGATCCTCTCTTTTTGCTCTGTACTCCAACGCTTATCGGCAATCGGTTCACCCGCGAGGTTGACCACCACATCAAAGTCATTGAGATCACTGAGCTCATCAAGAGATTGAATGTAATGAAGGTTATTCTGGTTCAGGTGATTTAGGTTTTGCTTCGCTTTTTCGGGGCTCCGTGTCAACAATGTCACATCGTCAGTATTCCAACTTTTGACCAATTCAGAACCAATAAATCCCGTACCACCAGTTAACAATATCTTCATACCAATCTCCCTATTAAACATAATTATAGACATGGCTTGTTTTTGAACGCCAATCAATACGAAAAAATCACTATAACGATCATAAGGTTTCAATCGTGTGATACCCAAATTACGCCGTATCAATTTACGAAAGAATGAAATTAAATTCATCAGGTTAGGATGTATACCGCTATCACACTTATGCACTTTACTCCGATATGTTACCAACTGCGTAATATTTGTCACATAAGGAATGATAAGGATTTGCCATGATTATTAGTAATTAATAACCAGACACAATTTCAATGACTAGGAGTTGCGATGACGGCAGTGCTTGCTTTGTTTCGAGCCATGTTAGGTAGCCTAAGGGATCTCTTGCCGATCGTGGCTGTGATTGCTTTCTTCCAGCTTGTTGTTTTGCAAGAACCACTCCCTCATCTGTTGTCTATTCTAACTGGCTTAGTGCTGGTGGTTTTTGGACTGACTTTTTTTATCTTTGGCCTTGAAATGGGTCTGTTCCCAATCGGCGAGTCGATGGCTCAAGCTTTTGCTCGTAAGGGGAGCGTGTTTTGGTTATTGACCTTCGCTTTCTGTTTAGGGTTTGGTACCACCATTGCGGAACCCGCATTAACCGCAGTGGCCGCCGAAGCAGCAGAAGTGGCCGCTGAAGGTGGTGTTATTCCTAACTCTCTAGACGAAATGGAACAGTACGCCGATGGCTTGCGTTTCACCGTAGCATTGTCGGTGGGGATCGCCATCTTACTTGGGGTGCTGCGAATCTTAAAAGGTTGGCCAATTCAGTACATGATCATCGGAGGTTATATTGGAGTGGTGGTGCTCACTGCATTTGCCCCTGAAAACATCATTGGGATTGCGTACGACTCTGGCGGAGTGACTACATCGACCATTACCGTTCCGTTAGTGACCGCATTGGGAGTGGGTTTAGCCTCTGCGATTAAAGGGAGAAATCCGATGATTGATGGCTTTGGATTGATCGCCTTTGCTTCACTGCTGCCGATGATGTTTGTCATGGTCTACGGGATGGTGGTGACATGATCAGTGCTCAGCAATTTATCGACACCTTTCTTGGTACTGTCATGGATGTGATTCCGATTGCGGTGATCATCTTCGGTTTCCAATTAGCGGTGCTGCGCAAGCCAGTTAATAACTTAGGCAAAGTGCTGATAGGTTTCTTTTACGTCATTCTTGGGTTGTCGCTCTTTTTGATGGGGTTAGAGCTCGCGCTGTTTCCTTTAGGGGAGACTATGGCAATGCAACTCACCGAACCAAGTTTTTTGACTGAGTTCAAGGTCAGTTCAGGCCTTGCCTTAGTTTGGTTTGATTATTACTGGGTTTACCTTTTCGCGTTTTGTATTGGTTTCAGTACCACGATAGCCGAGCCTTCTTTGATCGCCGTTGCTATTAAGGCAAACCAAGTTTCCGGTGGCAGTATCAGTGTTAACGGGCTGAGGATCTCCGTGGCGTTAGGCGTAGCGATTGGCATATCGCTAGGTAGTTATCGCATCGTGGCTGGCGACCCTATCCATTACTACATCATTGTTGGTTATGTCATTGTGGTGATTCAGACCTTTTATGCTCCCAAATTGATTATTCCATTGGCTTACGATTCTGGTGGGGTTACGACATCAACGGTGACGGTTCCTTTAGTGACGGCACTTGGGTTGGGACTCGCGTCAACGGTGCCAGGAAGAAATCCGCTAATTGATGGCTTTGGGTTGATTGCTTTCGCGAGCTTATTTCCAATTATATCCGTGATGGGGTATGCACAAATAACGCAATGGCTAAACCGATCACAATCCTCTAAGGAGAGCAAAGATGCGCTTTAAACTTATCTTAGCGTTTGTAGAAGAGAGCAAGACCGATATCGTGCTCGACGCCGCGCGTGATGCGGGTGCAACAGGGGCAACCGTGATTAACAATGCCAGAGGGCAGGGGCTAAACCAAAAGCGCACCTTCTTTGGGTTAACGTTAGAGGTGCAAAAAGATGTGCTGCTGTTTGTCGTCGAGGAGCACCTAGCTAGGCATATTCTAGAAACTATCGGTGAAGTCGGGGAGTTTGACCAAGAGTCAGGGCAAGGGATAGCAGTGCAGATCGATGTTGAAGATGCTGTAGGCGTTGCGCACCAAGTTGAGACGTTAACCAAGGTTGTGGAGGACGAGTTATGAGTGGCAGTGAAAAAATCCGAGTAAGCGATGTAATGGCTAATACATATGTGATTATCGATGGGCTAACCACTGTGTTGGAAGCGATAGAGATGGCTAAGAAGCACAAAGTGAAAGCTATCATTGTCGATAAGCGCCACGAAGATGACGAATACGGCATCGTATTGATGAATGATATTGCCAAGAAAGTACTGGCTAAGAACCGATCTCCAAAGCGAACCAATGTTTATGAGATCATGACCAAGCCAGCGCTAAGCGTGTCTGCCGATATGAATGTGAAGTATTGTGCTCGCCTGTTTGAACGCTTTGGTATCAGTCGTGCCCCTGTGGTCAGTGACCATAAAATAGTTGGTATGGTTAGTTACAATAATATCGTGATCAACGGTATGGCGAGAGATGACGTGTAGCTGTTAGATACGTACAATAGGCTCATAAATTTTATGGAGAAGTACGTGTGAAATTATTTTTTGCTTCAGACCTACACGGTTCGCTGCCAGCAACAGAAAAGGTATTAGAACTCTACCAAGCGTCTGGTGCGCAATATTTAGTGCTATTGGGTGACATTCTGAATCATGGTCCAAGAAACCCGATCCCTGAAGGATACAACCCGCCGACGGTTGCAGAGAAGTTGAATGCGTTTTCTCAAGAGATCATTGCTGTTCGTGGTAACTGCGATAGCGAAGTGGATCAGATGTTGTTGTCTTTTCCAATGATGATGGATTACTCGTGGGTACTATTAGAATCAGGCCAACGTATTTTTCTAACTCATGGTCATTTGTACAACACTAATAAACGCCCCGCGCTGAAGGCGGGTGATATTATTGCCCATGGTCATACCCATATTCCTGTTGCTGAATACCAAGATGACATCTTTATCTTTAATCCTAGCTCGGTGACATTCCCACGAGATGGCCACGCAGCTAGCTACGGTGTATATGAAAATAAAACGTTCAAAGTTATTAGCCTTGAGGGTGACGTAATTGTGAGTGGCGAGCTTTAAATAAACTCAATCGGCGGCGTTAGAAAAGGCTTACTTTGAGTCTACGTGGCCGAGGTCCCTGTCTGGAGCAATGATGTTTCGCACTCTTTGCTTCAGAACTTTAGCCTCAGGAAAACCGTCGTCCGCTTTTCTTTCCCAAATCTGTATTCCATTACAAAAAACCTCAAATCGACCTCCGGTATCAGGGTGTAAACTCACTTGCTCTATCTCTTCACTGAAAGTATGCAGTAACTCTTGGCATAACCAACTAGAACGAAGCATCCAATTGCATTGACGACAATAGTGTATTGCGATGGTTGCCTTGGTGATTGATGCACTTACCGAGCTTGGTTCTGTATTCATAGATACCCCTAAAAATTCTAAAACAGTAGTTTGATGTCAACAGTTAATAAAAAAGGGGCATCATGCCCCTTTCTATTGGTATATCGTTTAATGATATACAGTAAATCACTGTTGAGTTTTAGCTTAATCTGATTTTAGTTTGAGACAATATTAGTTTGAGAATAACACAGTAGAACCATGATTTAAGCTAGTGAGCAGCAGTGCTTTCTGATTAATAATATCAATGCGTCGGCTTTGCTCTGCATCCATCTTAATCACTTGAGTTATCAGTTCTAGCTGCTCTTCCGAAAAATCTTGGCGCTCAGCAGAAGTCACATCTTTAAACTCCGTTGGCGAAATCAGTAAATAGTTATCGTTGATATCCCACTGACCTGTTTCGGAGATATTGATGACGTTTGCGGGTGCAGTCTGAGTGCTATACAACCTAACCACTGACATTCTCAAATACGTACCATTTGGTAGGTATTTTGCATTCGATGACAACTCAACTTTACGCAGTGGTCCGATTGAATCCTCTTGCTTGAGATCGCTAATCAGCGTCACCATTTTCGATTGCCATTCGTGTTGTGTCAGCAAACGCTCTACTTTTGCATCGCTACCCCAGTACAACCAACCGCTAAAGAAAGCAGAGATAACCAGTAAAATAATGGATACTTTTAATTTCATGTTACTGACCACCGTTACAAATGTCGTTTACATCCGACTGGTTTGCGTAAATTCTTAGAGTTACATTCTCGCTCGAGTAATCTTGAGGGTGAATATAGTTTAGAGCTAGATTGTTACCTTGCCCGCCTGTTGCAATCACCTCAGTTGGCTTTAGCATGCCTGTGTGGTTGGTGTTGTAACGCAATACACATTTCTCTATCGCTGGTAGCCAACTAGTCAGAGTTGGGTGGTTAATTGGTGTTTGAACTTTGACACCATTAACCTCTGCTAATGTTCGAAACTCTGACTCTGCTGGGTTCGTTAACGTTAAAACGAGTACTGGCATGATGAAAGCGACAAGCAATATTCCAAACGTTAACATTTTATTTGGGCTTTCAGTTTTAGGTTCAGCCTGATTGGTCGCCTGTTCCGATTCGACATGGGGCTCTTGAGCCTTTGCAATTGGCTCTGGGTCGATAGTTTCAGTGATGACCTCATCAGCTAATGTGGTATTGGCAAACGTTAAGATAGGTTCTACGTCATTTTCTGCAATTTCAGCTGTTGTTGGCTGATCGTTTGATGACAGTGGTGCTGAGCGTTCAACAGTCGCAATAAATTGGTAACCGCGTTTAGGAACTGTCTTAACAAATGCAGGAGACTTGGTTGAGTCTTTTAGCATTTTTCTGAGTGTTGATACCGCTTGCGTTAAGCTGGAGTCGTCCACCTCAAAGCCTTGGTCTCGCCAAACATATTCGTGTAATTCGTTACGAGTGATAACTTCATTGGGTCTTTCTGACAGCATTAGGAGAATGCGGCTTTCATTGCTGCCAAGGCGTACGACTTCACCGTCGCTCATCTGATCAACAAGTGAGTTGCTATTTGGGTCAAATACGAACCGCTGTGCGAGAATAAACTTTGTGCCGATATTGCTCATTGAACTCTTCTATTTTAGATGATTTGGGGTGCGAAATAGACAAATCTCAGGTGAAGTTCTGTTAATTCTTCACCAAATCATGGCTTCTTTTATGTTCTTTTATATTTATAACACTCAAGGATAATAAAAACAGATCAAAAAAACAGTGTTTTTATGCTTTTTGACCTTGAATTTACATTTGTCATCCTCATGTTAATGAACATAAGAGAGGCATAATGTGCAACGCCCCTATGATTATTCAACATAAAGTATAGATGTTTTGGAGTAAAAATGAGCGAAACGGCAACGCAAAATAAAGAGACTCGTGGCTTTCAATCTGAAGTAAAACAACTACTTCACCTAATGATTCACTCACTGTATTCAAATAAAGAAATCTTCCTACGTGAGCTGATCTCTAACGCATCTGACGCGGCTGATAAGCTTCGTTTTCAAGCGCTATCAAATGGCGACCTTTACCAAGGCGATGCTGATTTAGGTGTGAAACTTTCGTTCAACGCTGAAGCAAATACTTTAACGATCTCTGATAACGGCATCGGTATGAGCCGCGACAACGTTATTGAGCATTTAGGTACTATTGCTAAGTCAGGCACAGCTGACTTTTTCTCAAAGCTGTCTGAAGACCAAAGCAAAGACTCTCAGCTTATTGGCCAATTTGGTGTGGGTTTCTATTCTGCATTTATCGTTGCAGACGCAGTGACTGTTCGCACTCGAGCAGCTGGACTTGCTAATGACCAAGCCGTGCAATGGCACTCTGCGGGTGAAGGTGATTACACTATCGAAGACATCACGAAAGAATCTCGTGGTACAGACATCATTCTTCATATGCGTGAAGACGGCAAAGAGTTCTTAAATGAATGGCGTCTACGTGAAGTGATTGGTAAGTATTCTGATCACATCGGTATCCCTGTTTCTATCTTCACTGCAGTGAAAGATGACGAAGGTAAAGACACCGAAGAGAAGCATTGGGAGCAAATTAACAAGGCTCAAGCGCTTTGGACTCGTAACAAGTCTGATATCGAGAAAGAAGAATACCAAGAGTTTTACAAGCACGTATCTCACGACTTTGCTGATCCACTAACCTGGAGCCACAACAAAGTTGAAGGCAAGAACGACTACACAAGCCTGCTTTATATTCCTGCGAAAGCACCTTGGGATATGATGAACCGTGATCATAAGAGCGGCTTGAAACTATACGTGCAACGTGTGTTTATTATGGATGACGCAGAGCAGTTTATGCCATCTTACATGCGCTTCGTTCGTGGCTTGATTGATTCAAACGATTTACCATTGAACGTGTCTCGTGAAATCCTTCAAGATAACAAAGTGACTCAGTCTCTTCGTGGCGCATGTACTAAGCGTGTACTCACTATGCTTGAGCGCATGGCGAAGAATGACAACGATAAGTACTTGGAGTTTTGGAAAGAGTTCGGCCTAGTACTGAAAGAAGGCCCAGCAGAAGACATGGCGAACAAAGAAAAAATCGCTGGTCTACTTCGTTTCTCATCAACGGAAGTGGATTCTGTTGAGCAAACCATCAGCCTAGCTTCTTACGTAGAACGTATGAAGGAAGGTCAAGACAAGATCTATTACCTAACGGCAGACAGCTATGCCGCGGCTAAGAACAGCCCTCACTTAGAGCAGTTCAAAGCGAAAGGCATCGAAGTTGTTCTCATGTACGATCGTATCGATGAGTATGTGATGAATTACCTAACTGACTTCGACGGTAAGCAGTTCCAGTCGATCACAAAAGCAGGCTTAGATCTAAGCAAGTTTGAAGGTGAAGAAGAGAAAGAGAAGCAAAAAGAGACGGAAGAAGAGTTCAAGTCTGTTGTTGATCGCACTCAAGCTTACCTTGGTGATCGTGTTAAAGAGGTTCGCACGACATTCAAGTTAGCAACTACACCTGCTGTTGTTGTGACCGATGATTTCGAGATGGGCACTCAAATGGCTAAGCTTCTTGAAGCTGCGGGTCAAGCTGCACCTGAAGTTAAGTACATCTTTGAGATTAACCCTGAGCACGCACTTGTGAAACAGATGGCTGATGAAGCGGACGAACAAGCGTTTGGCCGTTGGGTTGAGCTACTACTTGGTCAAGCTATGCTGGCTGAAAAGGGCTCAATGGAAGATCCGTCACAATTCTTAGGTGCAATCAACGAACTACTGACAAAACGTTAGTCTTTCGACTTTGGGCTAAGCTCATAATTATAAATAAAAGCTCGCTAATGCGGGCTTTTTTTGTGAACGTCGCTTAACTTCATCGAAATGTCGCTAAAATTGCCAGTGAGACGAACGAAAACGCTGTCGATACATTCTTTAGTCTTAATTTAAGCAAAATTGAATATTAATGTGATAGAATGCTCGACCTAATCAGCTGGTACTATGAACCTATCATCTCCAGTTGTATGATTTTTAAACGTTATACCGAAACTTACCGTTTTGCTTCTGTTTACAGTTGTGCTTAGCCTCAGTTGTTACCTAACCTCTCTTGTTCGACTTAAATTGAACCAGAAAGGCGGGATAGTGAGCTTCGGTATAAATCATAATTTTTATAAGAGGATTAAACATGCGCATCATTCTTCTAGGTGCTCCTGGCGCGGGTAAAGGTACTCAAGCTAACTTCATCATGAACAAATTTGGTATCCCTCAAATTTCAACTGGTGACATGCTACGTGCTGCTATCAAAGCGGGTACTGAGCTTGGTAAGCAAGCAAAATCAGTAATCGACGCTGGTCAGCTAGTTTCTGATGAAATTATCCTTGGTCTAATCAAAGAGCGTATCGCTCAAGATGACTGTGAGAAAGGTTTCCTACTAGACGGTTTCCCACGCACAATCCCTCAAGCTGATGGCCTAAAAGAAATGGGTATCGCAGTAGACTACGTTGTTGAATTCGACGTAGCTGACGATGTGATTGTTGAGCGTATGGCTGGTCGTCGTGCTCACCTTCCTTCTGGCCGTACATACCACAATGTGTACAACCCGCCTAAAGAAGAAGGTAAAGATGACATCACTGGCGAAGAGCTAGTGGTTCGTGATGACGACAAAGAAGAAACAGTTCGTGCACGTCTAGGTGTATACCACGATCAAACAGCTCCGCTTATCTCTTACTACGGTAAAGAAGCTGAAGCAGGTAACACTAAGTACCTTAAGTTCGACGGTACTAAGCAAGTTGCTGAAGTTAGTGCAGAACTTGAGAAAGCACTAGCATAATTGGCTAACAGCCAGTTTTAGAATTTGATATATTGGAAGCGACCTTAAGGTCGCTTTTTTTGTTTCAATTTTTAGTCATATACCAATCTAGATAAACTCGATTGTGCACTGTTTCCGTGGTACGGCTTAGATTCGCGCGGCTAACGATTAATGTGATGTTGTGATCACCTAGGTTAAGAACGATTATTCTTAAATTTAGTAGCACAACAATGATCTTAAACTTATGTAGATTAGTATATTACGTTCCAGAAAATCACATATTGGTCTCAGGTATCTATGGAAAATAATAAAAAGCAGGGCGTTTTACTGGTGAACTTAGGAACACCAGACTCAGCGACCCCAGCTGGCGTTCGTCGATTTTTGAGTGAATTCTTACACGACAAGCGAGTCGTAAACTTAACGCGTTGGTTGTGGTGTCCTATTTTACATGGGGTGATCTTACCGATTAGAGCGCCGAAAGTGGCTAAGCTGTATCAGTCTGTTTGGATGGATGAAGGCTCACCACTGCTTGTGTACTCTCAAAGACAAGCCGAAAAGCTCCAGAAAAAATTACAGATACCCGTAGCGCTGGGTATGACCTATGGTAACCCAAGCCTTAAAACGGGCGTTGAGCAATTAATGGATCAGGGCGTTGAAGACATCATCGTATTGCCTTTATATCCTCAATACTCAGGCACAACCACAGCGGCCGTATCTGATGGCTTAACCAAGGCCTTTAAGCAGATGCCAGTGATTCCGAGCTATCGCTTTATTCGCGACTACTACGCGCACCCAAGCTACGCAAAAGCATTGGCTGAAAGCGTGCGTAGCCATTGGGATAAAAATGGTAGAGCCGATCATTTAGTTTGTTCTTTCCACGGTATTCCGAAACGATTGGCTGATGAAGGCGACATCTACCCACAGCATTGTGAAGCGACAACAGAGCTCCTTGCTGCTGAGTTAGGCTTATCAGCGGACGATATCACCATGACATACCAATCTCGATTTGGTCGAGAAGAGTGGTTGAAGCCATACACTGACGAGACACTTGAATCATTGCCAAGCAAAGGCATCAAAAAAATCGATATTATGGCGCCTGCATTTTCTGTGGATTGTTTAGAAACGTTGGAAGAGATTTCGGATCAGTGTAAAGAGACCTTCATTGACGCTGGTGGCTCAGACTTTAGCTACATTACGTGTTTGAATGATAGAGACTCGCACATCGATATGATGGCGGAGTTAGTGGCGCTGTATCGTTAAATACGACTTCGCCTAAACTGTCATGCACATCTAAAAATAACAAAAGGGCTGCTCATTGAGCAGCCCTTTTTGATCTGGATGTTTCTTCTTGAAATAGGTCTAGATATTAAGCAACCGAAGTTTCTGCTTTTGGCTCTGCTTCAAGCATCATGTTGCTTTCTACGCCATGCATCCATGATACAAGCTTGCCAGCACAAAGAAGAAGTAAGACGCCACTTATTGTCGCTGTAATTGCGATACCACCGAAGATAGACATTGCGCCAAGCTCACCAACGTGAGAACCCACAAGGCCAGCTACGTAGTTTGCGACAGCGTTGAAGCCAAACCATGCACCCATCATTAGCGATGCGAGACGAAGCGGAGCTAACTTAGTGACCAACGACAGGCCAATAGGAGATAGACAAAGTTCGCCAAGGGTATGGAAGAAGAAAGCACCGACTAGCCACAGCATTGATGTTTTCACTGTTAGGTCGCCACCTTGCTCCATTACAGCGCCCATCATGCACACAAAACCAAGAGCTAGGAAGAACAAAGCCATTGCAAATTTCACTGGAGAATTTGGTTCACGCTTACCAAGCTTAACCCAAAATGCAGCAATGATTGGTGCAAGTGTAATGATGAAGAATGGGTTCAGAGATTGGAACCACGCCGCTGGGACTTCAAAGCCACCAATCATGCG
Organism: Vibrio tasmaniensis 1F-187; assembly: GCF_000272405.2. Classification (GTDB taxonomy): domain Bacteria; phylum Pseudomonadota; class Gammaproteobacteria; order Enterobacterales; family Vibrionaceae; genus Vibrio; species Vibrio tasmaniensis_A. Next base: position 5,450 of record NZ_AJZM02000372.1, on the reverse strand, counting down.
GTCAGTATATTGTTGAGTATAGATATTCATCAGACCGCCAGCTTGTTCAAAGCCCGCCCAGAAAACTATGACGAATAGACCCATAACCAGAATAACTTTTAATCGATCGAACTCTTCTTTGGTTAGTGGCGTTTTTTCTTTTGATTTGTTCAGTGCTTTTGCTCGCGCAGCTGCGGGCACTGAACCAATGTTACCTAACCAAGATTGAGCCATTGTCATTTGCATGATTAAGCTAATAACCATACCAATACCAGCGGCTAAGAAACCTGCTTTCCAGCCGAAAGAGTCGACAGCAGCGCCTGAAATCAAGCCACCTAATAATGCACCTAAGTTGATGCCCATGTAGAAAATGGTGAATGCACCGTCACGGCGGTTATCGCCTTCTTGGTATAGGTCACCAACCATGGTCGAGATGTTTGGCTTAAACATACCGTTACCACTGATAAGTAGTGCTAAACCTAGATAAAGAGCATTTACTTGGTCTAAGCCAATAGCGCCGTTAGGAAGAGCGAGTGTAAACTGGCCGAGTGCCATTAATACACCACCCACTAGGATCGATTTACGTTGTCCTAAGTAGTTATCGGCAATCCAGCCACCGATCAATGGCGTGATGTAGACTAAGCCAGTGTAAATACCGTAGAGATCAAGTGCGTCTTTCGTTGACCAACCAAGTCCACCGTTGAGGGTCGTGTCAGTCAAAAATAAAACAAGGATGGCACGCATCGCGTAGTAGGAGAAACGTTCCCATAGCTCTGTGCTAAATAATAAAAATAGGCCTCTAGGGTGGCCAAAGATGTTGTGATTGCTTGGCATAAGTTTTACTAATTTTAGGTATTAAAAGATTTTATAGTCATTCATGTATACACAGTAGGGTAAAAGTCTGCAATAGGCATGTTTTGTGGTCACGATAACTTGGTTTTGCTAAAGTGTTGATATTAAATAAATTTACTTTTAATGTGGCCCATTCTGCTTGTGCTGCAAACTAATTTTCCATATTTGACCTGGTTGGTTAGTAACCTTTTTTAAGATCCTATCCAATAAAAATGTTTAGATCTATTGCCCTAGCCTATCGTTATGATCTTATAGGGAATGTTATTCATATTATCTGCGATATACATATGCTTACAGCAATGAGTCTTTTGATCTCTAAATGTTCCTTGTACAATGACTGACCAAATTTTTTACCTATGACTTTTTGGTTGATAAGTCTGTCTGTTGCGCGTAATTTCTCGCTTATCAGGACTCATTTATCAACGGCGACTAAACTGTTTTAGGCTGTGGTTAAATGTCCAAAGAACGAAGATGGCGAGTTAAATGAAACGTTGGTATTTACTTTACTGTAAGCGTGGTGATCAAAAACGCGCTCAACAGCACCTAGAAAATCAGGGGGTAGAGTGCTTTTACCCTCAAATCGATGTCAAGAAGGTCGTGAGAGGGAAAGAGAAGCAGGTCAAAGAACCGCTGTTCCCGTCTTATATCTTTGTTCGCTTTGATTATGAGCAAGGCCCTAGTTTTACGACAGTTCGTTCGACTCGTGGTGTTGTCGACTTTATTAAGTTCGGTGCAAGGCCGTATGAAGTCCAAGGTGATTTGGTTTTTGAGCTAAAAGAGTTCGAGAAGTGTTGCAGTAGCGAAGTTGAAGATTGCTGTGTTGAATTTGAGACAGGGCAAGTTGTCAAAATTAATAGTGGCCAGTTTGCGGGTGTTGAAGCTATTTACCATCAGAAAGATGGCGAAGCTCGATCCATTATGCTCGTAAAAATGATCAGCCAAGTGGTTCCGATCAGTATTGAAAACGAAGCACTACAAGCTCACGTATAAGTGAAATATTAAAAAGTAAAAACTAGGCTTAAAACAAAAAGGCGCATAATGCGCCTTTTTTAGTATTTGATTTTTCAAACGCTTAAGCGTTATAGGCGTCGTTGTGAACGGCTTGTACCGCACGGCCTGATGGGTCTACACAGTTTTTGAATGACTCATCCCACTCGATCGCTTTTGCTGATGAACAGGCAACTGAAGGGCCGCCAGGTACACACTCTGCCGCCGATTCTAGAGGGAATAGCTCCTCAAAGATTTCACGGTAAGCATAACCTTCTTTGGTTGTTGGTGTGTTGTAAGGGAAACGGAACTGAGCAGCTTCCATTTGTTGATCCGTTACTTTTTCTTCAGCCGTTACTTTCAATGTATCAATCCAGTCGTAGCCAACACCATCAGAGAACTGTTCTTTTTGGCGCCATGCGATTGAATCTGGTAAGTAGTCTTCAAAACACTCACGTAGGATGTGTTTCTCCATTTTACCGTTACCGCACATTTTGTCTTCAGGGTTTAAACGCATAGCCACATCGATGAACTCTTTATCCAAGAATGGTACACGACCTTCGACTCCCCATGCTGCAAGTGATTTGTTTGCACGAGCACAGTCAAACATGCTTAGAGCAAGAAGTTTACGTACCGTCTCTTCGTGGAACTCTTTTGCGTTTGGCGCTTTATGGAAGTACAGGTAGCCACCAAAGATTTCATCAGCACCTTCACCAGAAAGTACCATTTTGATACCCATTGCTTTGATCTTACGAGCAAGCAAGTACATTGGCGTCGATGCACGAATGGTCGTTACATCGTAAGTTTCGATGTGGTAGATAACATCACGGATTGCATCTAAGCCTTCCTGAATGGTGTAAGTCATCTCATGGTGTACAGTACCGATTTTGTCCGCAACTTCACGTGCAGCAATCAGATCGGGAGCATTTTCTAGGCCAACAGCAAATGAGTGTAGTTGTGGCCACCAAGCTTCTGATTGCTCGTCATCTTCGATACGCATTGCTGCAAAACGTTTAGCGACTGCAGAAGTGATTGATGAATCAAGGCCACCAGATAGAAGTACACCGTAAGGAACGTCAGTCATTAGTTGACGCTTAACAGCAGCTTCTAGCGCTTCAGTTAGCTCTTCTTTGCTTGTGCTGTTACCTTGAACGGCTGCGTATTCGTTCCAATCGCGGATGTAGTAGCGTTGAGGTTCTGCATCTTTAGAAGAGTAGAAGCTACCAGGAGGGAACTCACTGATCGTCTTACAAACTGGAACCAGTGCTTTCATCTCTGAAGCAACGTAATAGTTGCCGTGCTCATCGTAGCCTTGGTAAAGTGGGATGATACCGATGTGATCACGGCCCACTAGGTACTCGTCTTTCTCTTCGTCATATAAAACGAATGCGAAAATACCGTTAAGTTCTTCTAAAAGGTCCGCGCCCATTTCTTGGTATAACGCTAGGATAACTTCACAGTCTGAATCAGTCTGGAACTGGTACTTATCTTCATAGCGTGCGCGAAGTTCTTTGTGGTTATAAATTTCGCCGTTCACTGCAAGAATGTGCTTTTTATCTTGGCTGTATAGTGGTTGTGCACCACTGTTTAAGCCGACGATAGCCAAACGCTCGTGAGCAAGAATGGCTTTTTCACCAGCATAGATACCAGACCAATCTGGGCCACGGTGACGAAGCTTTTTAGACATTTCTAAAGCAATAGGGCGAAGTGCTGCGGCATCACTTTTAATGTCGAGAATGCCAAATACTGAACACATAGAACTTCCTTTTAAATAATTTCTAAATCAACTGTATTCAATTTGCCATTCTGGCTAAAAAAAGCAACCGAATGTGAGCAAAAAAATAATATAAAGGGGTTTATGTTAGAAATTATCTAATTTTAAAGTGGTTTTGGTGAGTGGCGTCTAATTGCGGTTGGTTTTTTAAACAAAAACCTCTCAAAAGTGCAAAAAAATCGCAATTTTGAGAGGTTAAATGGAACGTGTTGAATATCATATTTTATTGATGTTCGGATTCAATTGTTCACAAACATGTCGGGCAAAACCGCTACCAGCTTCGCTGTAAATGTTAAATGCCGCATCGACGCCATTCTCTTTCAGTGTTTCGAGCTGATCTGGATATTCGGCAATTGCCGCTATTTGACCTTTAAAGTTTCGTGATTTTAATTGTTCTAAGGCGGTTTGATTACCTTGGTGGTGAGGCATAGCCAAGATCACCAGTTTTACGTTTGCTGTGTCTAAGATTCGTTCCCAGAAATCCGGGTCAGTTGCGTCACCAGAAATAACGTTTCTGCCATGGCTTCTGTGGTTATGTGCCGCGTCTTCACGAACTTCTACACCTAAACTCACTTTGCCGTAGCGTGAGCGTAATTCGTCGTAGGCACCAGTACCAATGCGTCCCATACCAAGAATTAGAACTTGAGCCCGACCTGGGTCAATTCGTTTGTCACGTTGGTGGAGCTTCTCAGCAGCGTGCTCTTTTAACCAGCGACCTGATTGTTGATAAAGTTTGTGACCCGCTTTGTTGAGAGGTGCAGCGATTAAGAACGACAATGAAACGGCTATAGCCACTGCCACCAAGATGTCGCCAGACATCCAGCCCATCTTAAAAGCAAGGCCACCGACGATGAGGCCAAATTCACTGTAGTTAAATAGTGACAAAGAAGTGAGTAGGGAGGTTCGAACACGGAACTTGAATCGGTTTAGTACCAAGAAGTACAGAACGCCTTTCACTGGCAGTAACAATAAGAACAAGACTGCAAGCATAAAACCCTGAATAGTTGGCTGTTCTGACAAGCCAATATTCAAGAAGAAGCAGACGAGGAAAAGCTCTTTGAGGTTAAACAGCGACTTCGATAGCTCTGAAGCTTTTGGGTGACCGGCTAATAGCATACCTAGGATAAGGGCACCTAAGTCTGGTTTTACTCCTACAAACTGGAACAAGCCAGCACCAACAACTAATGCGAAGAAGATACCGAATAGCACCAACATTTCACCGTGCCCAACCCAATCGAGGACTTTGTAGAACAATGGGCGAAAGAAAGGCAAAGCGAACAGTGCGATCGCATACCACTCTGGAATTTTGCCAGTCGATGCAGTCAAGAATACGACAGCAAAGATATCTTGCATGACCAGAATGCCAATCGCTAGTGTGCCATAGGTAGCATTCATTTCCCCTTTCTCTTGTAGAGACTTGACCGCAAATACAGTACTAGAAAATGAAAGAGCAAAACCGAGTAGAACGATCTGTTCTATTGACATGGCTGCTAGAGATGAAATACCTAGAAACTTAAAACCAAATAGAGCGGCTGCAAAAAACAGAGTGGATAAAAGATTGTGGATTGTTGCGCCAGCCCAGATCTCTTTAGAGAGTAGGGTTTTGATGTCCAGCTTTAAGCCAATAGTAAATAAGAGAAGGGTGACACCAAGGTCAGCCAAAGTAATGATGGTGTCATTGGTTTCAAAGCCAAGGGCATAAAGCCCGAAACCTGCAACCAAAAAACCAACTAATGGGGGGAGGTGGCATTTTAAAGCAATAAATCCTGCGATAAACGCAGTGGATATTAATATAAGTTCCATAACTTGTTGTTGTAGTTCCCTAGCTTAAAAAAACGGGCCGTGTTTATACAAACAC
>NZ_AJZM02000371.1 GCF_000272405.2 Vibrio tasmaniensis 1F-187 | reverse complement strand
GCTTGTTCTTCTCCAACGCCATTCGTTTGATGCGTCTTTATAAAATTCCCACGTGTCATTCATTGTATAATCCACTTTGAAAATGATAATCAGGAATTGATTATCTAAAGCTATATATAAGTGCAACTGAATGAAATTCAACCTGTTGCAATCAAAAAAAAAGCTATAAGTGATTTTTATTATTATGAATATGAGTTTCCTTACAAAAGTAAAAAGCCACCTTTAA
>NZ_AJZM02000370.1 GCF_000272405.2 Vibrio tasmaniensis 1F-187 | reverse complement strand
TTTCACAACGACGCTGGTGATGTCATCCGCTGTTGCTGTTCCGTAAAGGGTTTCTAGCGTTACGCTTACATCGACGGATGCCGCTTTGCTTAAGCTCACACCAAAGCTCGCGGTTGAGCCTTCGTTAATAACTTTGCTGCCTTCGATACTTACCGATGGGCGGTCATCTGGATTTGGATTTGTTGGATCAACAGGACCTTTACCATCATCTTTGATGATCAGTTCACCGGTTCCCGTACCAGTTACGCCGGTTGCGCCCGTCACTTTCAGGCTCAGTTTCTCGTCACCTTCGTATGTACCGTCGTCTTTGGTCGCGACTTCGACAACTAACTTAGTTTCCCCTGCTTTGACGGTGTAAGAGCCGTCAGCGTTAGCTGTCACTACGTTACCTGCGGCATC
>NZ_AJZM02000369.1 GCF_000272405.2 Vibrio tasmaniensis 1F-187 | reverse complement strand
ATTATTGGGCAAGAACACTCAATACACTCGGTCACGACGCCCGCATTATGGCTGTTAAATACGTAATGCCTTATCGAACGAAGGGAAAGAACGACCTTAATGATGCTGTCGCTATCTGCGAAGCTGTTCAGCGACCATCAACTCCCAAACAATGGGCGGTCGATTGTAGGCAGGTTGGTTATGGTCAGTCGGCGCTCAACTATTTGTCGCGCTATCTCTATCGTGGTGTATTGCCTGATGAAGACATCATCCAT
>NZ_AJZM02000368.1 GCF_000272405.2 Vibrio tasmaniensis 1F-187 | reverse complement strand
TTCACGCATTTAGGCGCCATGCAAAGTGCTGAGTTTGAGTTTGTGGATGATGACGGTAGACCGGTCGACCCCATGATGGAAGCGCTCGATAATATCACGGCGTTGTTTGCCACCATCGCGTCACCCTACGTCCCACTGACGGCGTTTCAACAAAGCGTCTTAGGCGATGCGATAGTGACGGCATGGGAGCGTAAAGGTAATCAAGCCTTGGTGGATGATGTCAGAGACGCCTTGATTGAGATTGCTGGAGAAGAAAGCGACCGACGCATCAAAGACATTGCGGTGCAACTGAAAAAGTTCTGCAC
>NZ_AJZM02000367.1 GCF_000272405.2 Vibrio tasmaniensis 1F-187 | reverse complement strand
GCGGTTATCAAATCGGCCACTAACACCGCTTCTTTTCTATTTACACTTCGGGCATTGACCCCTGGAGTTTTGATAAATACAGAAGGTCGAGCGCTAGAGAGGACGTCGGAATACTTGTAAGGTTTTTTAGGTAAAGAAAATGATGACAGCGTTGGTGGTCTTTTCGATTCTAATTCGCCCTTGTAATAACAGTTACTAGGCCATTCAGTTAAGGCTGGAGACATCCGATAAGTTTGGCTTAACAATACCGAAACCTTTTCATTGCCAAGAATCATCTTAGAGAAAGCCGAACTGTCCTCAAGAACGGATTGAGAAAGTATCACAGGAGGAAGCTGCTTATGATCTCCAACGAATACAAATCGACACCCTTTTCTCATTGCCATTAACGCCAATGGAACGGTAATTTGGCTGGCTTCGTCAAAAATAATGGTGTCGAATGTAAAACTTTCAAGTCGCTCACTACAGGTAGCAAAAGGTGTCGCACCAATCACATACCCAGTGTCCGGTATATCTTGCCATTTTGATGCGTATTCAAAATGCTGAACCTTGTCACTCAGTGATTTCTTACCGCCGCTCGCGCAAACTTTTGCAACAGGAACCCCTTCCTCTACAATTTTGTTGAGCGCATTATTGATCGCCATGTGGGTATGAGAAGTCATGAAAACTCTTTGCCCTGCCTCTACAAGAAGCTTGGCGATAATACTAATAACTTTTGTTTTACCCGTTCCGGGAGGACCTTGAATACACGCTAAGTATTTAGATGCGACACCAATACCAACAGCTTCACTCTGTTTTTCATTTAATCCTCGAGATTCGGCATAATCCGCAGCCTCATCAAAGTCTTCGTCATAAATCGTTCCCGTATTTAAATGTCCGGAAAGCATGGGTAGCAATACGTCTCTGCCGACTTTCGATGTTGCTACATCAGCCAAAGCTTTATCATAAAACGGTTTTAAGTCCATGCCTGCGGGGTCGGCATAACAGCCTTCACTTAATTGTGGAAGTAAGCTTTGATCTACTTTGACTTTGAGCAGCCATTCTCCATCGTTTTCAGCTTCAATAGCTACTTGACCAAATACTTTATGGTTACTTGGGTCGCCAAGATGCAAGCAAATCATATCGCCTTCTCTAAAGCGTGATTCGTTATCACCTAATACGACTTCCAGGTGATTAGACCCGGAACATCTTACTGACTCTATTCGTTGAGTTTCGCCTTTTAATAGTTTTTCTTCTAAAGGTTTCTTCCAAGTTTCTAGAAGTTTTTCCATGCTAGCTTCATGTTCTGCATACACAAAAGCTTGTAGTTCTTTTAATACCGAAGTGAGTTCCATACCTAGCTTACCAACGTGAATTTGTACTCAAAAATGAGAATATTCATCAATACGAATAAGCCAACCTTATTTTTTGAACGGTCATCACGTCAACTACACATTCACGAAACTGTTAATTACATCTCTTACTAGACGTAGATCGCTGCTTAGATTAACTATATTTCATTGGATAATGGTGAACTTTACAACGTGCTATGGGTTCTCTTGAAGCCAAAATATGACTAAGAGCTTGATACAACGAGGAATTACAGACACAAAAAAGCCCACACTA
>NZ_AJZM02000366.1 GCF_000272405.2 Vibrio tasmaniensis 1F-187 | reverse complement strand
TCGTTACTATATTTCCTACAAACTGAGCTACCGTGAAACTGAAGAGGTGTTAGGTGAGCGCGGCATCATGTTGACCACTCAACATTGAACCGTTGGGTCATTAAATACGCTCCCCTGTTTGAGCACCAGACACGTAAAATAAAGAAGCCAGTCGCTTCTTCGTGGCGAATGGACGAGACGTACATTAACGTCAAAGGGCAAGTGAACTACACCAGAAAATCAGTACTTTTCATTTCTACAAAACTTTGCGACACAACCTACTTGGGCACTATTCATTTACGTTAGCAGATCAAGTGATGAAGGGGCAGCTAAGGCCCCTGGAAAATCCTTCAGGTTTTGATGATTGGCCTTAGCGTACGTTTTCGTTCCATCGGACTTCAAACCCCGTGAAGTGGATTATTCTTTTACGCAACAAAGCCACACAACCCCTTCAGGCGTGGTGACTCTGTACAAGAAAAACATCAATCACAACCCTTTCCCGCAGTCTGTGTCATTGCAAACTGTAATCTAGCCTTCAAAATTAGTCGCTTTTCTTCTTTTGTCTGAATTCTAAGAACCTTCCTTATCAATTCCATATTATGTCTTCACCGCTTTACTTAGTGAACTCCAAATTTTGATGATTCAGAACAGATTGAATGGGAACGGGTACTGAAGTGAGAGCAAGAGTGTTAGTTAGCTTCATTGGTTTATAAAAATGAAAACCCTGAAATAAGACATGCGCCTTTTTAGGAAGTAGCCGTAAGTGTAGAGGTGTTTCCACCCCCTCGACAATCAAAGTAACACCAATAAGCTCTGATAGTTTAACCATAAACTTAAGTGTTTCACTAGCCACAATATCATTTTGACATTTTTTTAATAGCGACTTATCAAGTTTGATAAAATCAAAGTGCTTTTTTGATAAAAGGTTAAAGTTAGAATAGCCACAGCCGAAATCATCTATAGCAAATCGAAAACCTGCTTTCTTAAGGAGTTCGATATTTTCTTTAATATTACCCCCTGAAAGCCCTTCACTATATTCAACCATTTCAAATATAATTGATGATCTTAATCCTGGGGCACCTTTGGTTGATTCCATCACATCATCATAAAAACTAACGATACTTAGATCAGTATGGCTGATATTAATACTAAAATTCGGTAATGTTTTTTCAGTGGCCATCGAATATTCTATTAATTTATTAAAAATCATCATGGTTAATGCATAATGTAAATGCGGTTCCGTTGCCAGTAGAGGCATGAACGACCCAGGCCCTCCATATTGTGTACGTTTCCATCTAAGGAGAATCTCCCAGAGATAATCCTTAGATGTTCTCATACTATAAACAACGGGTTGGTAAAAAAGCTCAAACTGAGCACCACCTTGTTGAATGTCACTATGCAAAGCTTGAATTACATGACGCCTATTGACACTTTCATTATAGTCATTAACATTATATACATATAAACCATCAACACACTGACATGATTTATTGACGCTGTAAGCCATTCGTCTAAATAGCTTATTTTTATCTAGAGGTTGAACGAGGCTAGGGATTTTCATACTGGCAACAGAATAGTCTAACATTATTTTTTTATTATCAACCTTCTTTTC
>NZ_AJZM02000365.1 GCF_000272405.2 Vibrio tasmaniensis 1F-187 | reverse complement strand
CGCTCTTCCGATCTTGAAGCGGGTCTACCTGCTGAAGAGATAGGTGTCGTTACACCGTTTCGGGGTCATGCCAAAGCTTTAAAGTCTTGCCTTCAGGATAAGTTGGGGATATTTGGATCAAAATTAGTGGTAACGGATACCGTGGAAAGGATGCAAGGCCAGGAGCGGGAAATGATTATAGTTTCATTTTGCTCCTCAGATCCGCAATACATTAGCGCTATTGCTGAATTCTTTTTTCAAGCGGAACGTCTCAATGTCGCCATTACTAGACCCCAGACTAAGTTGGTTATTGTAGGTCCCGAAATCCCAGAAGGCATGCTGCAACAGGTGGATGATCCTAAGGTCCGACAAAACATTGAAGATTATAAATCTCTGGTTCGTCACTGTTATAAGGTGGAAGTAGATTAATGGCACATATAGATACGATTACAGGCTTAGACCGCAAGCATCGACGTCATTTCAAAAAGGTATTCAATAAACTCAATGACGAATTTTTTATTCGTGAGTCATTATTAGAGTCTTTACAAGTTGCTCCTTGTATTATTGAGGGGCCTTGCAATAGTTGGGTGTTTGTTGGAGTCCATTCAGAGAAACCAGATAGTATTAGTCTTTCTAAATTGTTGAAGTTTAATGACTCGATGTTGACGTTAGGTTTAAAGCCTATTCAGTATCTAGCTGTCGTCGATAATATGATTGTGGAAGAAGAAAGTACTTTCCAAATTGACGGTTCTCTCCAAGTTAATACTTCTTTCTCTGATTATGTACAAATAATTGAGAACAAAACGTTTATTGAGCGTGGTGAAAAACTAATCCACGCCGCACTAACCGAGTTCACAATCGATTCACATTCACGAATCAAGCGCACGTTTTTTCCAGAGTCGGTTGTTCCCGCACAGTGTAGTACTCGTCGAGGAAAAGCCTCCGTAGACAATACCGCAAAGCTGCTCCCATTTTTTTTAGATTACGATCAAGAATTGGCTACTAGGCTAGATATGGTTGAGTCTGTCGATTCTGAAGAAGAAGGTCAGGAAGACATTTCAGTAAGGTTGATAAATGGGGTAGCTGGGAGTGGGAAAACTCTGATTTTAATTAATCGTGCAGTTTTGTATTGTAAAAAATACCCGGAAAAAAAGGTCCTTCTTGCGATACACAATAAGCCAGTGACGGAAGATATTAAATACAGGTTCGAAACCTGGCTTAAAGGTAAACCTGAGAACCTTGAAATTACCACCTTTCACTCGTTTGCGCTAAAGCAGTACAGTAAAAGCCATCAGCGTGTTAAGCCAGTATTTGGCGATGCGAATATGAAAGAAGAAAGGAAGACCGTTTTAAGTGATAAAAATGAAGCTTACACGCAACTATCGTTAACAGATGAGCAGATTTGGTCCGAACTAGAGTACATCAATGACTATTTAATTAAAGACAAAGAAGAGTACTTGGAATTCGATCGACAGGGTCGTGGGTTTGCACTACAAAAAAGTCAGCGAGAACATGTTTGGCAGCTATATGTTGATTTTTCTGCTCGGTTGTCGTCGGTTAAGAAATACCTACCGAGTTTGTATATTAAGGAAGTTGCGTTATCAGACAAACCTCTTGAACAGTTTGATCACATACTGCTTGATGAGGCTCAATTCTTCGCGCCATCTTGGTTACAATTAATTAAACGCTCATTGACGCCGGGAGGACAATTATTTATTTGTGCTGACCCTAACCAAGGTTTCTTAAAAAGCCGTTTAAGTTGGAAGAGCGTAGGTTTGAATGTTCGAGGGCGTACTAAGCGTTTGAATCATTCTTACAGAACGACTTATGAAATAATGGTCGCTGCTAACGCCCTGCTCGATGATCTCGAAGGAAGCCCCGAAGATTACGTGAAGCCTGACTATGAAAAAATGGCAAGAGGACACAAACCCCAGATTATATATTCTCGAAATGCTCAAGATGAGAAAAAGAGGTTTCTGAACGAACTCGCAGTCCTGGTGCTGTCGGGAACAGTTGCTCTTCATCAGATCATGGTTTTATGCAGCCCAGAGTATAATCCATGGGCGCTAAAGCAAGACATTGAAAAACGAATTGGTTCAAACAAGGTCATTAACTACAACAACTCCAAAGAGTTAGCGGATAACGTAGGCAGCAAAGTTAGGCTACTTAATATCAATAGTTGCACGGGTATGGAGTCTGGTACGGTGTTTGTTCTTGGCTGTGGTCAAATAATTAACCAGCCTAAAAATCTAGAGTTGAGCGATTCGGAAAGGGAAGAAGTACTGCAAGAATCAATGCGAAAACTTTATGTAGCAATGACTAGGGCTGGGCAAAAGTTAGTTGTTTTCAGTACTGAAGAGTTTCCAGTTAGCGTTGAAAAACATATTGAAATTACGGGAGAAGTTACCCAAGTTTAGTTGCAATTTATTTATCATAAGTAACTCTTAATCAATGCAAAAAGTCGCATTTACGATACAATACCACGCAATAAATCTTGGCTCCGCTGTTCAGAGCCAAGTCCTACATTATTCGAGTAATTAAGAACATGGCAAAAGCACCCGCTAACAAGAAACCCGCCTCAAAAGCTAAGCCTACGTCAAAAGCTAAAAAAGCGACCAAAGGCTTTGAAGAGACCCTTTGGGATACCGCTAATCAGCTGCGTGGCAGCGTTGAGTCATCTGAATACAAACACGTGGTATTAAGCCTTGTGTTCTTAAAGTTCATCAGCGATAAGTTTGAAGCGCGCCGTCAGAAGATGATAGACGACGGGCAAGAAGCTTTTGTTGAGATGAAAGAGTTCTACCAACAAGACAATATCTTCTTTTTACCAGAAGATGCGCGCTGGTCATTTGTTAAAGCGCGCGCTAAGCAAGATGATATCGCTATCATTATCGATACCGCTCTATCAACCATCGAAAAAAACAACCCAAGCTTGAAAGACGCTCTGCCAGACAACTACTTCTCGCGTCAAGGTTTGGAAGTGAAAAAGCTGGCGTCACTTATCGACAGCATTGAAAACATCGATACGCTGGCGAACGAATGCGACATGAGCGAAGAGGACTTAGTCGGTCGTGTTTATGAATACTTCCTAGGTAAGTTTGCAGCAACCGAAGGCAAAGGTGGTGGCGAGTTCTATACGCCTAAGTCAGTGGTAACACTATTAGCTGAAATGCTAGAACCTTTCCAAGGTAAAATCTACGACCCGGCTTGTGGCTCGGGCGGTATGTTTGTTCAGTCTTTAAAGTTCATTAAAGAGCACGAAGGGCGCACCAAAGATATTGCTATTTATGGCCAAGAGCTGACCTCGACCACTTATAAACTGGCGAAGATGAACTTAGCCATTCGCGGTTTATCGGGCAACTTGGGTGAGCGTGCAGCCGATACCTTCTTTGCTGACCAGCATAAAGACTTAAAAGCCGATTACATTATGGCTAACCCACCGTTTAACCTTAAAGGTTGGCGTAATGAAGCCGAGTTAACCGATGATGCGCGCTTTGCTGGCTACCGTACACCGCCAACAGGTAATGCCAACTACGGTTGGATTTTGCACATGCTCTCGAAGCTAAGCGAAACAGGCACAGCAGGCTTTGTTTTGGCGAACGGCTCAATGAGTTCAAGCACGTCCGGTGAAGGTGAGATCCGTCAGCAGCTAATCGAGAACGATCGCGTTGAATGTATGATCGCTTTGCCGGGGCAGCTGTTCTTTACTACGCAGATCCCTGTGTGCATTTGGTTTATCACTAAAGACAAAACCGAAAATACCACCAAAGGTTTCCGTAACCGCCAAAAAGAGACTTTGTTTATTGATGCCCGTGAAATGGGCGCCATGATTAGCCGCACCAACAAAGAGTTGACTAAAGACGATATTGCGCTGATTGCTGACACTTACCATGCATGGCGCTGTGATGAAGCAGAACTTAAAGCGCGTATTGAACGTGGCGATGGCAAAGTAGAGAAGTATGAAGACAAAGCAGGTTTTAGCAAATCAGCGACCATTGCTGATATCAAGGCTAACGATTTTGTATTGACTCCGGGGCGCTATGTTGGCGCAGCTGACATAGAAGATGATGGCATTCCGTTTGAAACCAAGATGAGTGAGCTTTCACAAACCTTATACAGCCAAATGAATCAATCTCAAGAGCTGAATAAAGCGATTCGTCGTAACTTGGAGGTGTTGGGTTATGGGGAGTGAGTGGATACAGTCAGAGTTGGGTGATGTCATTGAACTCAAACGTGGATATGACCTTCCGAAAACAAAGCGAATTGATGGAAATGTACCTGTTATTTCTTCCTCTGGTCATTCCGGTTTTCACAATGAAGTGAAAATAAAATCGCCAGGTGTTGTAACTGGTCGATATGGCACGATTGGGCAGGTTTTTTATATAGAAGAAGATTTTTGGCCTTTAAATACAACGCTTTATGTAAAGGATTTTAAAGGGAATGATCCATTATTTATCTATTACTATTTGAAGACCGTATCTTATAAAGACTATACGGACAAAGGTGCTGTACCCGGGGTAAATAGGAATGATCTTCATAGGGCTAAAGTACTTTTACCCAAGTGTCCTAAATACCAGAATAAGCTAGCTATTCATTTACGAGATTTGGATAGAAAAATCACCCTCAACAACCAAATCAACCAAACCCTAGAGCAAATGGCACAAGCGCTGTTCAAATCTTGGTTTGTCGATTTTGATCCAGTTAAAGCTAAAATGAATGGTGCACAGCCAAAAGGGATGGATGCGCCTTTTCTTTTAAAAGAAGTTGCCTCGCTTTTCCCAGAAAAGCTCGTTGAGTCTGAACTGGGTTTGATTCCTGAAGGTTGGAGTCAGGGCGTGATTGCAGATATTGCCAAACTAAATGCGAAGTCATGGACAAAGAAAAACCAACCCGAACAAGTTCACTATGTTGACCTAGCAAACACAAAAAATGGTGTAATTGAAACAGTCACAAGTTATGACTTCAGTGAAGCGCCATCACGAGCGAGAAGAATCTTGAACTCTGGGGATACCATTGTTGGCACTGTACGTCCGGGAAATCGATCTTTTGCATTTATCGGTGATACAGAACAACCACTTACAGGTAGCACAGGCTTCGCTGTTTTATCGCCAAAAGAAGAGTGTTGGACATCGTTTGTTTACCTAGCTACTACCAATGATGACTCTATTGACGAGTACGCTCGTCTAGCTGATGGTGGAGCATACCCTGCTATTAAGCCTGTAGTTGTTGCTGACACTCCATGTGTAATCCCTACAAAGGATGTTGCGCAAAAATTCTGGCAGCTTACTGAAGCTATGTTGAAGAAAGCTCATCAAAATCGCCTTGAGAATGAGGTGCTGGCTAAGCTACGTGACACTCTACTTCCTAAATTGCTTTCCGGCGAAATCGACTTAGAAAACCTGCAAGTAGAACAAGCTAAAGCACTAGCAGAGTAACCTTTCGTCATTCCAGAAAGTGAGGGACGAACTTATCAGGAATCTCGTTTTTGGTGGTGATGAAAAGCGAGATCTCAGATACCTCGTCCCTCGGTTCTGAGATGACGAAGGCGAGGTTCTAAGCTGACGAAGGTGAAGTCCTAAGGTGACGAATCAAACACACCTCAGATGACAGAACAAAACTGATTTGCGCCAAAAACAAACTCAAATAACTCAATCTAGAAAACAACAAACAACGTCAAACAGCAGTAGGAAAAGGCGATGAGCTTAAAATTTACTGAAGCCAAACTCGAACAGGCCATTATTGAGCTATTAGGTGAGCAAGGCTACCCACACGTAGTGGGTGAACAAATAGCGCGTGAAGACAAAGAGCAAGTACTCATTGTCGATGACTTACGACGCTACCTTGCCAAGCAGTACCGAGGCGATGGTATAACCGAGAGCGAAATCGACACAATTGTCCGTATGATCTCAACGTTGCCTGCCAGTGATTTGTACCATAGCAATAAAACCTTCTGCCAATGGCTAACCAATGGCTTCTTGTTTAAGCGTGAAGATCGCTCAAAGAAAGACCTCTATATTGAGTTAATCGATACAAGACATTTGGTACAAGCCTTACGCCTTATGTTTGTGCCGTTGCTAGAGAATAAATCTAAACCAGACAACTCTGATAGAAAAGTTGCTGAAGGTAACGTTACGTACTTAGAAACAAATCGGTTAGAAGCGACTGACACCAATATCTATAAAATCGTTAACCAGCTAGAGATTGAAGGTGTCGATGAACAAGTTCGAATCCCTGATGGCATCCTTTATGTGAACGGCTTGCCGCTGGTGGTGTTTGAATTCAAAAGTGCCGTGCGAGAGAAAGACGCGACCATTTTTGATGCATGGAAGCAAATCTGTGTGCGTTATCGCCGTGATATTCCCAAGCTGTTCGTCTACAACGCGATGTGCATCATCAGTGATGGTGTGAACAACAAAATGGGTAACCTGTTTGCGCCGTATGAGTTCTTCTACGCATGGCGCAAAGTAACGGGCAACGAGTCTACCGAAAAAGAGGGTATTAACTCCCTCTACACCATGATTGCCGGGTTGTTTAACCAAACTAGATTACTTGATGTGGTGAAGAACTTTGTCTTCTTCCCTGATACTTCTAAGAAAGAGATAAAAATCTGTTGTCGTTACCCGCAGTACTACGCAGCGCGAAAGCTTTACTACAACATCGACAAAGAACGTAAGCCATACGGTAGTGGTAAAGGCGGTACTTACTTTGGTGCAACAGGGTGTGGTAAGAGCTTTACCATGCAGTTTCTATCTCGCCTATTGATGAAAAGCATCGATTTTGAAAGCCCGACCATTGTACTTATTACCGACCGTAATGATCTCGATGATCAGCTTTCTAAACAGTTCTGTAATGCCTCTGATTACATTGGTGATGAGATGGTGGTGCCAGTTAAAAGCCGTCAAGATTTAAGAGATAAGCTACAAGGCATCAAGAGTGGTGGTGTGTTCCTGACTACCATCCACAAGTTCACCGAAGACATCGAATTGCTTTCAGAGCGTACAAACATCATCTGTATTTCTGATGAAGCGCACCGTTCACAGGTCAACCTTGATAAGAAAGTGGTGATCAAGTATCAAGATGGTGTAGCCGTCGATGTGAAAGAGACATACGGCTTTGCTAAGTATCTACATGATTCTCTACCAAGCGCGACTTACGTTGGTTTCACTGGAACACCAATAGATGCCACCCTTGATGTATTCGGTCATGCAGTAGACAGCTACACCATGACAGAATCGGTTAATGATGAAATTACGGTTCGTATTGTTTATGAAGGCCGAGCAGCTAAAGTCATTCTTGATAACAGCAAGCTAGAAGAGGTCGAGAAATACTACCAAGCGTGCGCAGAAGCGGGCACCAATGAACATCAGATAGAAGAGAGTAAGAAAGCTTCTGCCAATATGAACGCGATTCTTGGCGACCCTGACCGTATTGAAGCTTTGGCGAAAGACTTTGTTGAACATTATGAAGGGCGAGTTAAAGAAGGTTCTACGATAAAGGGCAAGGCGATGTTTGTCTGTGCGAGTCGTGAAATCGCGTTTGATTTTTATAAGCAAGTCAAAATCTTAAAGCCAGAATGGTTCGAGGAAAAGCTATCAATTGATGGTGCTCTTTCTGAAGGAGCGGAGCTGACTGAAAAAGAGAAAGAAGAGTTAAAGCCGCTTGCGATGGTGCAAATGGTGATGACGCGCGGTAAAGACGATGACCCTGATCAGTACAGCCTGCTAGGGACAAAGGAATATCGAAAATCGCTCGACCAGCAGTTTAAGAGTCCTAAGTCGAATTTCAAAATAGCTATTGTGGTCGATATGTGGCTAACAGGTTTTGACGTTCCTGAATTGGATACTATCTACATCGATAAGCCGTTGCAGAAACACAACCTGATTCAAACTATCTCACGTGTTAACCGTAAGTTTGAAGGCAAGGCGAAAGGGCTAGTTGTCGATTACATTGGTATCAAGTCGCGTATGAATCAAGCCTTAGCGATGTATTCAAAGGCTGATGAGACTAACTTTGAAGATATTCGCTTTTCCGTTATTGAGGTGAAGAACCATCTCGATCTGTTAAGACAGATGTTCCACAAGTTCGATACGTCCGGTTATTACACAGGAGAGCCGTGTAAGCAGCTAGAGTGCCTTAATCAGTCGGCAGAATACATCCTTCAAACCAAGAAAGGCGAAACCCGATTCATGGCTTTAGTGGGCCGTATGAAGGCGGCTTATGATGTTTGCTGTGGTAGTGAATTGTTATCTCAGCAAGAGCGTGACCAAATTCACTTCTATATCGCAGTACGCTCTATTATCTTTAAGCTAACCAAAGGTGATGCACCAGACACGGCACAAATGAATAAGCGTGTTCGAGAGTTAGTGGCAGAAGCACTCCGTGCCGATGGAGTAGAAGAGATCTTTACCATTGGTGATGAGCACGCCGAAGCTATCGATATTTTTGACGAAGATTACCTAGCTCGTATCAACAAGATTAAGTTGCCTAACACCAAGATTCAGTTGCTTCAAAAGCTACTAGAGAAGGCGATAAGTGACTTTAAAAAGGTCAACCAGCTACAAGGGATGAATTTCTCTAAGCGCTTCCAATCGCTGGTGGAGCAGTATAACGAACGTCGTGAAAATGATGTGTTGAATGGTGAGGAGTTCGATACCTTCTCTCAAGAAATGACCGACATTATCTTTGATATCGTGAAAGAAATGGGCTCGTTTGAAGACCTAGGCATCGACCTAGAAGAGAAAGCGTTCCTCGATATCTTAAATCACATGCGCAAGAAGTACGATTTCACTTACGACGATGACAAGATGCTCGAACTGGCGAAGGAGATGAAAACCACAGTAGACAATGTTGCCCAATATCCAGATTGGGCAGGGCGCGATGATATCAAAGCCAAGTTGAAAGTGGATTTAATCTTACTGCTACACAAATACGGCTTCCCACCAGTCGCCAATGATGATGTATACAAAGGCGTGCTAGAGCAGGCTGAGAATTATAAGAAGAATGGGTGATAACTAGTCACCCACTAAGAATGGAGCATTTCTAGCTCTAAACGTTAATTTGGCAAGGATGTATTATGTTTACAGAGTTCTTATCGAGCCTCGATCCAAACACCGTATTAAAGGTGTCGTTTTTTATTTTGGGGGGGATATTTTTTCAGGGTCTTGTACTGATATTTAGGGAGAAGGCCTCTATTTTAGTTCGCCAGTTCCCAAGTCACCTGACTACAGGAGGTGTCTTTTTTACCTTTTTAGGAATTGCGATCGGACTACTTTCGTTTGATCCGAATAATCTAAATAATAGTATCTCTTCATTATTAGATGGCCTCAGCCTTGCTTTTTGGTCCAGTATTATTGGTATGCTAGGTTCAATAGTGTTGAAGGGGATCATTCATTTAAAGCTTGATAAAAATCGTAGTGTTGTCACAGCAAAGCAAATGCATCAGGTACTAAAAGAAGGAAACAAAAATAATGACTCTAGCCAAAATGCGATTTTGTCTGAGTTAAAAAAAATGACAAGAGCGACTGAGCAAGGAAATAAAGAGAGTCAACAGAGTTTCGACTTACTCAGCCAAGAATTACGCGACTTTTCCTCCTCTCTTTCACAGCAAACTTCTCAGCAAATTGCTGAGTCGTTAAATGAAGCGATTAAAGATTTTAACAAAGGGCTTGTTGGACAGTTTGGTTCAAATTTCCAAAGGCTCGATGATTCGGTTGTAAAGCTACTCGAATGGCAAAGTAACTATAAACAACAAGTGGCGCAACTGACGGATGCATTTGAGAGCGCTGTCGAGAGTGTAAGTGCGACAGAAGTAGCGCTAGAGAATATTGCATCACACACTCAAGTCATACCGAGTGCGATGAGCAACTTAGAGAATACGACGGGTGTCTGGCAGAACCAATTGAATGAACTAGACGAGCGGATATCCGTATTTGCTGAAATGCGTCAACATGCACTTTCCGCTATACCTGATATTGAGGGGAAGATGGATGAATTGTGCAAAACAGTCAATAGCTCTTTAGACAAGGTGTGTACTAGCATGGAAAGTGGTGCTCGTTCAGCTTCTTCTACTTTGCAAAACAATGCGAAACAGCTTAGTAGTGATTTTTCAAATGTTTCTAATGAGATAAAGGGTGAAATTAACGATGCGCATAGGCAAGTAGCGACGATTAGTCACGAGTTCTCTTCAGCTGCTGAGTCGATTAAGAATACGCTAAAAGATTCGGTTGATGATCTAAATAGCCAGCTGAGTTCATTAGTTAAAGGTACAAAGAGTGATGTTAAGAACATTGGTGACACATTAGTACACGTTGACAAAGAACTTATGAAAAAGCATCGAGAACAGCTTTCCAAAAGTAGCGACTTTGCAAGTGAGCATCACGAGTTGTTAATTGAGCAAATCAAACAGTTAGTGGAGATGCAAACCAAATCTGCGTTAAAAGTGGGTGAGCACATCAATCAAAGTTTGCTTGATAACTCAAAGGAGTTTGAGCAAGGGATTCAGGATAAGCTGAGTCGAGTGTTGACGGATTTAGGTAGTGGTTTGGTTCAAATTACTCAGCAATTTTCTGAAAACTATCGCCAATATGAGCAAGAATTCACTCGTAAAAGTATTGAACATGAAGAGATGGTATAGCCATGCATCAAGATTTATTTAGTCCAGACGCAGAAAGTTCAGAATCGAGTCATTGGCTCTCGGTATCTGATCTAATGGCAGGTTTGATGGTGATCTTCTTGCTTATTAGTGTCGCCTTGATGAATCGTATTGATGTGGAAAAACGCGTGATAAAGGCAATGGACATAACTATTAGTGAAGCCCAAGTTCGTATTCACCAAGCTCTAGAAAAGGAATTCACGCAAGATTTCGATAAATGGCAAGTGGAGCTTGCGGCGGATAAATCGCTTAGTATTGATTTTTATGCTAAACCCTATCACTTTGTATCTTCAGAATCCGAATTATCTCCCGCGTTACTGAGTACTCTGAAAGTGTTCTTCCCTCGTTACATTAATGTGCTAGAGCAATACCAAGATGATATTCAAGCAATTCAGATTGAAGGACATACTTCTTCTTATTGGGAGGGTTTGAACTCATTTGAGGCATACAAACAGAATATGATGTTATCTCAGAATAGAGCGAGTGCTGTATTCGAAAAGGTAGTGAACTTTGACGGGATATTGGAGCAGCATGGCAGTTGGGTGATGAAAAAGCTCGCGGCATTAGGTTATGGGCCTGCTCAACTGCGTTTTCATGCAACTGGTAAAGAAGATTCAAGTCGTTCTCGAAGAGTGTCATTTAAGGTCATAACTAAATCGGAAATCAAAGCCAAAGAGATTTTGGAGAAGCTATAATGCTGGATTTGGATTTGAGAGAGTTTAGTGCCCTCGTTGAAGGAATTACTTCTTCACCGCCCAAAAAGTTAGTATCGATAAGCTTTGAGCCTGTCGATTATTCGAGAGTATTAGAAAACTATCAGCACGCGCGAGTGATCGGAGAATTTGATAAAGAGGTTTCCGTTTACAACGACTTATTTCATTACGATGGACATGGAGTAATTGTTTATATAAAGGAGCATGTTGATCTGGAACTTGTAACTAAAGACCCCTATACGCATGGAAAAAAATACCATTTAACTAATTGCTCTACAGTCCAAATCGAAAAAAAACAGAATCGATTTGGTCGATTTGTTGCGTTGCAATATACCAACGAGCTTATGCCAATTTCTGATAGTAAGGGGAAACAAGCTGAAGCCATGCTTTGCGTGTGTAAGTCGTGTATGAGGGAGTTAAAATTCAGACCTTATTTGTTAGCGAAAGGTGAGAGTGAAAAGGAACGTATTTGTCGCGAGTTTGATCTTGTTGAGTTTTTAAAAAAGCGTGATTGCTACTTTCCCGATGAATATCTACCGATAAGGCTCGCTGAATACAGTTCATTCTCTTATGCGGGGAATTGGCGCGAGATGAGCATTAGCTATAGAGCGAGCCAGCAATACTGCTGTGAGCAATGTAGAGTCTCTTTAGTAACGCGTAAAACGTTGCTGCATACCCATCATATCGATGGTGTGAAGTCGAATAATTCTGTTAGAAATCTGATGGCACTTTGCAAGGAGTGCCACAGTAAACAACCTAACCACGGCAATATAAAGCTTTCAGAGGAAGAGTTGTCTGACCTGAAAGAACTAAGGTGCGCAAGTACTTAGGCCTTTCTAGTTGGTTTTATAAGAGGGTTGATGCGGACTTTTTAGTGAGGAAGTGCAAACTCTATGAATGCAGTGCCTATTTCGGCGACGTGTATAAAAAACTGTTAAATCGAGCTTTATCGTTCAGAAAAGTTAAAATTGGTGATACTTGATTTTTATCAATGAGTATTTCAGCCTAAACAACCGCTTTAGCTGAAATACTCGATAGAGCTCTAACCTCGAATGATCATTTGTTCGCGCTCTGGACCTACTGATACCATCACGATTGGCACGCCCATCAACTCTTCGATACGCGTAACGTAATCTTGTGCTGCTTGAGGAAGGCTCTCAAACGTGCGGCAGCCAGTGATGTCTTCATCCCAGCCAGCCATATCTTCATATACAGGCTTTAGTTCAGCCGTTTGTGGCCAAATCGGGTTTTCAGTGTGCTCACCAGAGTAAGCGGTACAGATCTTAAGTTCAGACAAACCAGACAGGCAATCAATCTTAGTCAGTGCGATTTCCGTTGCAGCTTGCAGGTCAACACCGTTGCGAGTTGCTACTGCGTCGAAGTAACCCATATCACGTGGGCGGCCTGTTGTTGCGCCGTATTCGTTAGAGCTTTCGCGGAAGCTATCTTGCTCTTCCATTGCAGTCACTAGCGTACCAGTACCTACAGATGAGCTGAACGATTTAGCCACAGCAATAACGCGCTCAGGGCGAAGGGCAGGTAAACCACTACCGATGCCTGCGTATGCAGCGGTTACATTTGAAGATGTCGTCCAAGGATATTCACCGTAAACAAGGTCGCGACCTGCCCCTAACTGAGCTTCGAACAGTAAGTTCGCGTCTTGCGATTGCAGTGCTTTAAGCGGCTCAGTTACGTTGCAAATGAATGGGCGCCAAGCTTTAGTCACTTCAAGTAACCATTCTGTCATTTCAGAAGCAGTCTGAGAGAAGTCACATTGTGGGTATAGCGCTTTAAGTTGAGGCATCTTCCAATCAAGTAAGAATTGAATGCGTTGCTCCAAAATTTCAGGTTGATTCAACCAGCCAACAAGAATGCCTTTCTTCATCACACGATCGCCGTAAGCGGGTGCAATACCTTGACGTGTTGAACCGTAAGCACCATCGCCTAAACGTTCTTCTTCAAGTGTGTCTTCAAGCGCGTGTAAAGGTAGACAAAGTGTCGCACGGTCTGAAATCGCCATTTTCACTTTGATGCCAGCTGCTTGTACTTCTGCAATCTCTTGAGTTAGCGCAGCAGGGCTGATCACCATGCCAGGGCCAAGAACTGCCGTACAATCAGGATTAAAAATACCACTAGGCAGTTGATGCAGTTTGAATGTACCGAAGTCGTTTACTACGGTATGGCCGGCATTGTTTCCGCCTTGAAAGCGAATGCTAGCAGAAGCTTGGTCTGCTAAAAAATCAACGATACGGCCTTTGCCTTCGTCGCCCCAGTTTGCGCCTACAACAACAATAGATGGCATAATTTTTCTCCTGACTGATTGAGAAATCATGTTAGGCCTACACAGTGGATAAGAGAAATTAATTATCTTTATTATCTTGATAAGGATTTCATATATCATGTAAAAAACCTGGGAGGGATATGATGCTCGATATTAATTTGTTGAAGACGTTTGTGACGCTAGCGGAATATAAGCATTTCGGAAAAGCAGCCAACGCACTGCATATGACACAACCCAATGTGAGTTTGCACCTAAAACAACTGGAACAACAAACACGCATCAAGTTGATAGAGCGAAGTCCGTTTCAACTGACTCAAGCAGGTGAAAGGTTACTAGAGACAAGTCAAAGAACATTACTCGAACTGCAGATTTGTCAGGCCGATCTCAACGCCATTAACGACCTTAAAATAGGCACGTTAACTATTGCCGTGAGCGACATCATCTCTCGATTCTTGCTAATTCGCCCGTTCCAGAATTTCAAAGCGCAGTATCCGGGTATCGACCTAACGCTACTGAACACTACGTCATCTCAAGCATCGAGTTTAGTTAAGAACGCTCAGGCGGATCTTGGTTTTGTGATTGCGAAAGAGCAACACAACGAGTCGCTCTATTTTACTAAGCTTCAAGAGCTTTCATGGTGTGCGTTAGGCGATGGCCTAGACATGCAATACTCTGATAGCAAGACAGGAAACGAGGTTAAAGGTGACGATATAGAGACAGAACTCACCTTGATTCTACTTGGCCACGATACGAGAACCCGTGACTTCATTGATGAAGGTTTACCAAGCCTTAATCTACCCAATCATAGAGTCATGGAAGTAGGGAGTGTCGATGCTCAAATCGACTGGGCAGAAGCTGGGTTTGGTGTCGCCATCATTCCTGAGTTTGCGATATCCACTAAGCAGCATTTGAAATCAAAAGTGACTCCATTAACCAACTTCTCTAGCACCAGCCTTGGCTATATCGTGAGGCAGAACCAAGTCTTGTCTAAAGCGACCAAGCAGTTATTAGGCTGGGTGAATGATGAGATTACTCTGTTACAAAACAAATAAACGCCATCACTGACTTTGAGTTACCTGAGCCTGCCAAGTCTGGGCTTTTTGTGTTCTGTTAATCATCGTTTCTAGCATGTTAATTTGTAGGTGACTTCCCCAAATAAAAGGGTCGCTAATGAAGTGCTTGGTTGATACGGTATAATTCAATGATATGAAAGTTAATTTAGTACGCTAGTTTGGTAAATAGAACATGAAAAACACTGATTTTAGTCTGATCCCGTATTTTGTTGTCATGATGGAAGAGCTCTCTATCTCGAATACCGCGAAACGTTTTGGCGTTACTCAACCCGCAATTAGTAAGGCGCTTAACCGACTAAAAGAAACCTATGATGATCCGTTGTTTGTGAAAACAAAGGAAGGTTATAGACCGAGCAGTTTTTGTTATGACATCTACCCTCAGATAAAACAGGCCTACGACGCCTTTGAATCGACTTTCCCGAGTAAGCGAAAGTTCGACCCAACAAAAATTGAAAGGTCGTTTAATGTCGCTTGTATTAGTGGGGCAACTTATTCATTGATGAAGCGTGTATCCGATATCCTCTATGCGGAAACGCCAGATATCGGTCTTCATATTGACCCTTACTATACCGCAGACATCGTTCTAGACCTTCGCCAACACCGATATGATTTGTGTATAGTCCATACGCCTATCAACGATCCGGCAATGGAATGTATTCAGCTCTCTAACGAACCTATGGTGGTTGCTTATGATAAAAACCACCCTAGATTAGCGGACGAGATTACGTTGGAAGAATACCTTGAAGAGAAGCATGTTCTTCATAGTATGTGGGATACCAAAGAATCGCCGTTAACCAAAACCAGTAAGTATGCGAAAAGTAGAAAGGTTGCACGAAAGGCGCCTGGCCCATTTGAAATGCTTGATATGGTAAGAGGGACGGATTGGCTTTGTATTAGTCAGAAATCGATACTTGAAAGGTATGGCTTGCTGGATGATTTTAAGCTGTCGCCTTTACCGTTTGAATCGGATCTTGGTACTGAATATCTGGTGTGGCACAAGAGTCGTAATGCAGATATGGCGCATTCATGGTTTAGAAAAAAGATTGTTGATGCCTCACAAAAAAAGCCCCAGTGGGGCTTTAATTAGTCAGTTATCTTTAATGGTCGTTAGCCGGGTTATCTAGCTGTTGCTCCGCTGTTTAACCCTTGCTCCGCTATTTGGCGTTTTGTGCTTGCATTTGCTGAATTAGCTTTTGCATTTTTAGCGTGTTGTAATTGATCTCTGCGGCACTGAAGCCTTGGCCTTGTTGCATTGGGTAATCGTTTAGAGAGCCCATGAACTTAATCACTTCTTGAGACATTGGTACGAATAACCACATGTTGTCTACCATCCAACGAGTGTACATACCAGATTCTTTCGCTGCGGTTTCAAACGGGTCCATACGTAGGTTTGTAATTGAAGCCCAAGCAGGAGCTTGACGGATAGCCGATTGCATTGTGCCTTCCATCATCGCGAAGCTTGCTTTCCAATCGTTCCAACGAAGCGCATTGAAGTCACCGTTTGCAGAGAAGTAGAAAATAGTTTCACGAGGTGATTTTTCTGCCTCTCCTTCAAAGTATGGCATGAAGTTCGAGCCATCTAGGTGAACACGCCAATCTTTATTATTTAAAGAAACACCTTCTTTAAGGTCTTCAACGATAGAGTCATTACCGGCCGCTGCCGCTAGTGTCGGTAACCAGTCTTCTTGAGACATTAGCGCATTAACCGCAGAGCCAGGTTCGATTACACCAGGCCATTTCACGATTTGTGGAACACGCATGCCGCCTTCGTAAGTTGTGCCTTTCTCACCGTGGAAAGGAGATGTACCGCCGTCAGGCCATGTAAACTTTTCTGCACCGTTATCGGTAGAAAGGATAACAATCGTGTTGTCTGCAACTTCTAAGCGTTCAAGAGTATCAAGCAACGCGCCGACGTTGTCGTCTAATTGAGCCATACCATCAGCGTAGATGCCTTGACCTGAAATGCCGCTGTAATGCTCGTTCAGACGAGTCCAAACGTGCATACGAGTCGAGTTGTACCAGATAAAGAACGGCTTATCTTCTTTTACAGATTTCTCCATGAACGTGATAGCCGCTTCGGTAAAGTCCTCATCGATGTTTTCCATACGAGCACGAGTCAGTGGACCTGTATCTTCGATTTTGCCATCAGAGGTTGCTTTGATAACGCCGCGAGGCCCGTAGTTCTTTCTGAATTCTGGGTCTTTTGGGTAAAAGTAGGTTTCAGGCTCTTCTTCCGCGTTTAAGTGGTAAAGGTTACCAAAGAACTCATCAAAACCATGGTTTGTAGGAAGGTGTTTGTCTTGATCGCCTAAGTGATTTTTACCGAATTGCGCAGTCGCGTAGCCTTCTTCTTTAAGAGCATCACCAATGGTAGGAGCCCAGTCAGGAATTCCGTGTGCAGAACCTGGCATACCGATAGTAAGTAGGCCGGTACGGAATGGGTGTTGCCCCGTCACGAACGAAGCACGGCCAGCCGTACAAGATTGTTGTGCGTACATATCCGTAAAAATAGCACCCTCGTTGGCAATACGGTCGATGTTCGGCGTTTCGTAGCCCATCATTCCACGGTTGTATGCGCTCGTGTTGTAGTAACCAAGATCATCTGCCCAGATAGCAAGAATGTTCGGTTGGTCTGCCGCAGCGACGCCTTGAGCAACGCTGAGTGCGCTCATTGCTAACACGGTTTTGGTTAATTTAGTCAAGGTAATGTCCTTTCTTTAGTTTCTATTTGTTTAGAAAGAAAATACCAATTTTGTATTAACTCAGAGGACTACTGGGTATGAATTCTAGTTACTTAGAAGAATAGTGGAGCCGTGATTAGGGCTAGTGTTTTACTCAAAATCAGAGACCTGCTCAGAGTTTATTTCTTGATTAAGTGAGCCTTATTGATTTTCGTCCCATTTCGAAAATCAAATTCGCCGTTGACAAAGTTTGATGATCAAACTAAATTTCAACCAATTGCTTTGATTGTCAAATTACTTGTCAATCAAAGGGCTTTTATTAACAACGATCATCTAACCGCAAACACCAGCTAAGGACGCCATTTTGAGTTTTCCAACACGTCATCAACACAACTTCTCTTCACACAATCAGCAAGGTGAAAAGCGTACTTTCTACGTTCTCTTGTTAACTATAATCACCATGGTTGTCGAGATCGTTGCGGGTACTATTTACGGCTCTATGGCGTTACTTGCCGATGGTTGGCACATGGGGACGCATGCTGCGGCGTTTGGCATCACCTTATTTGCATACCGATATGCGAAGAAACATGCCGAGAGCGAACGTTTCTCTTTTGGTACTGGCAAAGTCAGCGTGCTAGGGGGCTATACCAGCGCGATTGCGTTGGGGATTGTGGCATTGTTGATGCTGGTGGAATCGGTACATCGCTTGTTTAACCCACAAGCGATTCAGTTCAATGAAGCGATCATCGTTGCTTGTATTGGTTTAACCGTGAATGTAGTGAGTATGTTTTTACTCGGCGATCACCATCATGATCACGACAGCGACCATAATCATATGCATGGTGAGCACCATCATGACCATAACCTACGCGCAGCCTACATGCATGTGTTGGCGGATACGTTGACTTCACTGTTGGCCATTGTTGCGCTGCTGTTTGGTAAGTTTTACGGTTGGAACTGGTTAGATGCAGCAATGGGAATGGTTGGCGCATTTGTGATTGCTAAGTGGACGATGAACCTTATGAAACAAACCAGTCCAATCCTGCTTGATGAGAATATCCACCAAGATTATCGCGACTCAGTGACCGAAACCTTAACGCCTTATGCGTCGGTCACCGATTTCCATATGTGGAAGGTGAGTGGGCATCACTATTCAGCAGCAATTACTCTTGAATCAAACAGTGATAAAACCGTGTCTGAATATAAACAAATGCTCTCCAAGTTTGATAAGATTAATCATCTTACTCTTGAAGTGCATTCAAACGACCATGCGAAATATAGAACAGCTTAACCAAATACTGACTGAGTTCTACGATAAAATGTCTTCGTGGGAACAGTTTGTAGTCAAAGATACGGGTTACTCCCTGGCTCAAGTACACACTATTGAAGTACTTGGTATGCATGGCGCGTTAAGAATGAAAGAGCTCGCTGAAAAGCTGGGCATCACCACGGGTACATTGACCGTTCAAATCGAAAAGCTGGTTAAAGCCGAATTGATTGAACGCCATGAACATCCAACGGACCGTCGTGCAATCGTGGTTGCTCTAACTGATGAAGGGCAGAAGATTCACGTTCACCACAATCAGCTTCACTTGAACCTAGTTAATGAATTAACGCAAGACATCGAAGAAGATGAGAAAGCGGTATTACTAAAGTGCCTATCTAAGATGGTAAAAGCGTTTTAGTCAGCCTTAAGTTCGAACCCTAACTTATTAGCTGCAAAGCGATTGATTAAGAAATCTAAAAATGGGCCTGACTCGAATTGAGTAGGTTCATTTTTTCGCCGTTTTCTCTCGACTATACAATCACTAATCGATGGACTCACCGTTTCAAAAACAAGTCAAAACCTCCCAATATTGCTCTTCGTTCTTGCTCCGCTGATGAGCCAAAAAAATGTCATTCACAGCCATCAGATCAATGATTGCCCAAACTGTTTTAATTCAAAGCCTTAATAGCAAGGCGTTCGGCTATTTATACCCCGTCAAATATCTGTCTCTCAGTTTTATAATTCTATTAATGTACATGTAGCGAAAATGTGTTATTGATTGATCTGTCGTTAATGGGTTGGGTCTTCTTTGTTTGAATGTATTGATGATGTCACTACTGGCGGGCAGGGCCGCTGCAAAAACTCAACCCCATTACTGATAAAAAATCATAACAATAACTCGATCGCACTAGCCGTATATCCATGCTTTGATGCGATCAATTAGACACTTATAGTTAATTTAGTAAAGACGAGCCATGTATATGAATATAAAGAAAAAGCTCTATTCGTTGGGGGTGTTCTCCATCTTCGGCATGATTTCATTGTTGTTTACCACCTCTCAATTTGCGGACACCACCGCTAAAATGAGCGAAGCCAAACAAATTACCAAAGAACTTGAAGTGCGACTGCTCAACCTTCGTCGTAACGAGAAAGATTTCTTACTTCGCAGTGATCTGAAATACCTCGACAAGTTCGACGTAAATTACAAAAAATTCTTAGCGTCTGAATCTGAGCTTAATGCTGTGCTGAATGATCTGGGTTTGGCCAACAGTACGCATTTGCGTGAAGATATCGAAACGTACCACACAAGCTTTGTTAACCTTGTTAAAGCCAGCCAAGTGTATGGACTAGCACGAGACAAAGGCTTGTTAGGGGAATTTCATGCTGTACTCGATAACATCAGTGCCACCGCGAGTGCTGAACAAAAAATTGAGCTGTATCTCTTCAATGATCTGATCGAGAAGGGTGAGTTCGACCCAAGTGTTCTGTCTATTACTTCTAATGCGGGTGGCTCAGCTGCTTTGATAGAAGCAGCTCGTCAAGTCGTAGATCAGAAACGAGTGATAGGGTTAAAACATAACGAAGGGTTACTAGGGCAAGCGCGCACAGGTTCGCACGTTATCGAGACTCAATTCAAAGAATTCTCGGCCGTGTTAGATCAACAGGCACAGCAAGAGATGGATAAACTATCGCTGATCAACAACACCCTTTGCGTCACACTGTTAGTGGCGATCATTCTATTCAGCTGGTTAATCGTACGTTCAATCATCGGTAAGATTGAATCTCTACTTACTGTGATCCGTAATATTGTCGACTCGAACGACGTGTCTATTCGTGCGACGGAGAATGGCAAAGACGAACTCGGTAAGCTAGGCGAATACTTCAATCAACTGCTAGATCAGCTTGAAGGGTTGATAGCAACGTCTCAATCTAAGTCGCATCAGTTGACACAAAGTACGTCGAGCATGCATGACGAGCTTGAATCGGTCATCAAACAGTTCGAAGTTCAAGCAAACCACACCTCAACAATGACAACTTCAGTGCAAGAGATGGTACTGACTATTGGGGAGATATCAGAAAGTACATCGGTTGCCGCTGAAGGCGTTCATCAAGCGAAAGTGAATGCCGACAAAGGTCGTGAAGTGGTGGTTGATACCATCAATAACATTACCCAGTTGTCTGAACGCCTTTCAAGTAGCCAAGATTCGATTAGTTCTTTGAATCACCATGTCGATCAAATTGGTAGTGCCGTTAACATTATCCAAGGTATTGCGGAACAGACTAATTTATTGGCATTAAACGCAGCCATTGAAGCCGCTCGTGCTGGTGAGCAAGGTCGTGGCTTTGCCGTTGTTGCGGATGAAGTCCGAGCGTTAGCAAGCAGAACGCACCAATCAACCACTGAAATCACCAGTGTAGTCACTGCAATCCAGAGCCAAATGAATGCTTCTATGACAGAGATTGGCGAGTGTAATCAACAAGGCCAGCTGACACTTAAAGATTCAGAAGAACTGGATGCAAGCTTGCAACTGATCTTGAGTGATATGGAAAGCATTCAAGGCAACTCAGAACGTATTGCTTCAGCGATTGAAGAGCAGGGTGCCGTAATGACACAAGTGAGTGACTCAATTACTGAGTTGAATACCATCTCGAATGATAACAACGCTTCGGCGCAGCATTGCTTGGTCGAAGTCGATAAAGTAGCCGAGCAAGCGAACGATATGGACCAAGCGGTAGCGCAGTTCAAGACGTCATAAGACTTCTAGAGCAAGTTATAAACCAAATACGTTAAGTATTTGAAACCCAAGGCGTGAATTATTCGCGCCTTTTTTGTGCCTGAAGAATAGGCAAGTGCCTGAATCGATAGAAATAAGAATAAGGCATTACAAAATAGACTTAAGTATCTGTGGAATAAAACTAAAATAATGACAGACTAACGATGAACGAACGCATTGACGTGAGCCATATCTTTGGCGCGTTTCAAATAAACGTTAAATCTTACGGAAGAGGAACAGCATGCACTACGACGTATTCAATGGAGACGCAGACGGCATCATCGCGTTGCTACAACTGCGATTAAGTGAACCAAGAAAAAGCGTACTCGTTACCGGTGTAAAGCGTGATATTAAGTTGGTTTCTCAAGTTGCCAGTCAAATCATAGAGCCGGGCAATCCAAATGATGTCTCTTCCGTTACCGTTCTTGATGTGTCGATGGAGAAGAACCTGCCAGCATTGCACTCACTGTTAGATGCCAACATCGATGTGTTTTACTGCGATCACCATCGAACAGGGGACGTGCCAACCTCTGAGCATTTAGACACTCTGATAGACACCTCGGCAGAGAGTTGCACGAGTTTATTGATTAACCGGAAGCTAAATGGTGCACACGTAGCTTGGGCAATCGCGGCGGCCTTTGGTGATAATTTAAAAGTAGTGGCCGCACAGTTAGCTGATGAAAATGGATTCGAACAATCACAAATTGAGTTCTTAGAAGAGCTAGGCACCTTGGTTAATTACAACGGCTACGGCACATCATTGAGCGATCTACATTTCACGCCAGTTGAGCTCTACCAAACCCTTTATCAATATCCGAATCCGTTCGATCTTATGGATGACACAGACTCGGTGTTTTATCGACTACGAGCTGCTTACCAAAATGACCGCCAGCAACTATCAAACCTTGCCGCTGTTTATGAAAGTAAAGTCGCACGTGTGTTTGAACTGCCCGGTGAGACTTGGGCAAGACGTATCAGCGGTGTATTTGGCAATGAGATCGTGAATCAAGATCCAAACCGAGCGCAAGCAGTATTAACGAAAAACCAAGATGGCGAATCTTATACTGTTAGCCTAAGAGCACCACTATCCAATAGAACAGGCGCAGATGAAATTTGCTCTAGCTTTGTAACTGGTGGAGGAAGAAAAGCAGCGGCTGGCATTAATCAACTTAGCGAACTTGATAGAGGGAATTTCATTTCACTGTTGGACGCTTATTATTCGCCGAGTGTTGAGCGCTAACTAAAATAGTAGCGAGAGTGAATAGGGTAAAGAGAGGCCATTTGGCTTCTTTTTTTGTGTCTAAAGTCACCAAAATAAGCCTTTCAAAAACTTAGTTAGCATCAAATTCGGCACTTCACATTGTATGACATCAAAGTAAGAGTGATTATCAATTGTATTAATTTGGGGGAAACTGCACTATACGCATATTGAATCTTCAGTATATTGAATATCCTTATAATGAATCTTGCCCAGGTCGACCTTAACCTACTCGTTATTCTTAAACACCTTCTTGAAGAGAAGCACGTATCAAACACAGCCTTGGCGTTGGACATGAGCCAACCGACGGTGAGTCGTTCACTACAAAAACTACGAACGGTATTCAACGATGACTTGTTAGTCCGCGCAGCCTATGGTTATGAGTTAACCCCGAAAGCAGAAGTCATTAAGCAAGACCTCAACTCTGTGCTCACACGCCTTGAGAAATTGGTCCATGGAGACGTATTTGAACCGCAGACGAGTAATAGTACCGTTCGGTTCTTTGGCTTGGTTCCTCAGGTTTCACACCTTTTGCCAAAAGTCGTGGCACAAATCCGCCAACAAGCGCCGAATATGGTTGTCGATATCGACTCGATTCCTAAACGACACTTTGAACCTCTGTTATCAGGTGATGCGCACTTTGTATTGTCGACGCATGAACCATTAAGTTCTGAACAAAACCTGTATCGAATGTTCGTAATCAGTCGCGATTATCGGTTATTAATGAGCAAAGACCACCCTCTGGCGGATAAAGAGATCACCGTTGATGATTTATTGAGTAGCCAACTCGGCCAGATCTCACTGCAAGGGGATAAGAAGCTCTCGATTGAAAGTCGTTTCAAAGATTTGGGCTTGATCGATAAGCAGCGTCAGCTATCGATACCGATTCAACTGTCTAACTTTAACGTCGCTCCAGATATGGCTGAAGCGACCGATATCATCTTTCACCTGCCGACACCTTTTGCTCAACAAGCAGCAAAACAGAGAAACCTTGTTTGTAAACGCGTACCCAAAGCGATCAGGAGCCCATCAGAAGACGTATATCTCTACTGGCATAAACGTTTCCACAATGACCCTATGTGTCGTTGGATTCGTGAACTATTTAAAGAGACATACTCCTAAATTATCTGGCACATGAATGTTACTGGCTTAATGCTAATGAATTGAATATATGTTGCCTGCATTATTTGATAGGTGAATAATCATAATGAATTTTCAGCATGAAACTTTCGTTGATTGGAGTGATAACTGGTTGTTTAATGCAAACCATTATCATTACTAATTACATATAAGAATAAATATCATGTCTGAGAAATCTCTGTTGATTCGCAAGCC
Organism: Vibrio tasmaniensis 1F-187; assembly: GCF_000272405.2. Taxonomy (GTDB): domain Bacteria; phylum Pseudomonadota; class Gammaproteobacteria; order Enterobacterales; family Vibrionaceae; genus Vibrio; species Vibrio tasmaniensis_A. Next base: position 11,879 of record NZ_AJZM02000365.1, on the reverse strand, counting down.
TCTTTTGGCTCGCAAGCACCTTATAGTTCGCAAACCTCTTATGATTCGTAAACCCCTTTCGGTCGCAGTAGCTGTTATTTGCACCTCACTATCGGCTAACGTGTTAGCGCAAAAAGAAGCGCAAGCGACAGATGAGCAAATGGTTGTTACGGCAACTCGTACTGAAATGGCTCTAAAACAAGTGCCAGCTTCAATGTCGGTTATCACCGCTCAAGACATCGAAGACAGCCCTGGAATCACTTTGGCTGACATCGTTGCAGAATCAACGAGTGTGGAATCTGATTTTGATAGCACACGTGCTGGCCGTCAGATGATCTCTATTCGTGGTATGGATTCAGACTATACGCTTATCATGGTGAATGGCCGTCGCTTAAGCTCTGCAAGTGCCATCATTCGTGGTAACGATTTCGATCTCTCGACTATTCCAGCTGAGTCAATCGAACGTGTTGAAATCATCCGCGGCCCAATGTCTGCACTTTACGGTTCAGATGGTATGGGTGGCACAATCAACATCATCACCAAAGCTCCAGAAAATGATTGGAGCTCAACGATTAACATGGACACTTCATCTCCATTAGACGGAGATGGTGGCGAAGAATATTCTGTTGGTTTTACTACGTCCGGTGCATTGATTGATGATGAGTTGTTTGCGCGTTTTTCTTTAAATCAAACCTCGCGTGACGCATGGCAACCATATACAGGTAATGGTCGTGAAAATATTACCGCTCTAGAGGAACGCGACACTTTAAGTTTGCTTGCCAACCTGACATGGAATATGACAGACAATCAGACGATTGATTTAGACCTTGGCTATAGTGACGATAAACGTGATGGTTTAGCAGAACATGCTACAGGTTCGAACCTAGTGGATAGTAATGTTGTACGTAACAGTCAAGCGATTACACACAGCGGTTTTTGGAACTGGGGTGACACACAAGTTCGTTACTCTCGTGAAAACGTGACAGACAACGATGCCGCTGATCTAGGTAACAATTACAGTAGCGATGTAGAAGAGCTAACTCAAATAGTAGAAACGTCAGCAACGACTTATCTCGGTGATAGTCACACCGTAACTTTTGGTATGGACTACCAGTTGAGCGAATTAACCAACAAAGAAAACTTGATCAACGGTACATCAGAAGCGTATCAAGGTGCTTTGTTTGTTCAAGACCAGTGGTTGATGACTGAACAACTCACCGCAACCATTGGTGGACGTTTAGATAAGCACGAATTGTACGGTGAAGAATTCAGCCCGCGTGTGTACTTAGTTCACCAAACGACTAATGACCTCATCATCAAAGGTGGTGTGGGTAAGGCGTTTAAAGCGCCTTCGTTAACTCAAAACCAAGCTGACTACACTGTTAATAGCTGCAAAGGGAAGTGTGATTTGTATGGCAATGAAAACCTGAAGCCTGAAACGAGCTTGAACTATGAAATTGCAGCAATATACAACCAACCACGTTGGAATGTTGAAGGTGCCTTGTTCCGCAACGAAATCAATGACCTTATTGATCGCGATGAAACGTACTGCGAGAACGGCGGAGTGTTTGAATCGGGTAAAGGGTGCGCAGACAGTTCTAGCTCTACTGGCTATGTGAAAGGGAAGCGTACTTATACCAATGTATCTGAGGCGGTGGTTCAAGGTGCCGAACTTACGGGTCAATTTCAGATTACCGATGAGTGGGGCGTGTCTGGTAACTACACGTTCTTAGACACAGAAGATAAGTCAACGGGTGAAGAACTGCTTGAGCGTTACAAGCATTCAGGTTTAGTTAAACTGAACTGGAGCCCAACTTTCGATCTGAATACCTTTATTAGTGCGCGTTACCGTGGTGAACGTAATATCGAAACTGATTTGACTCAAGATGCATACACTACTTTAAACATTGGTGGCGTATACAACATTAATGATTCGGTTAGAGTACGTGCAGGCATTACTAACTTGACTGATGAAGCTGTATCACAAGAGCTAGAGAGTATGGGTTATGTTGAAGAGCCACGTACTTACTACGTAGGTATGACAGCGGACTTCTAATCAATCTGTGTTTGATTTGGTAGCAAGATACATATAGAAACGAAGAACCCACATTGGCTCGATACTCTATAAAGAGAACGGCGAGTGTGGGTTCTTTTTTGTGTGCTTGTATCGGTTTAATTCGTTTGGAATTGGCTTACCTAGATTTTTACACAAGTGACCAAAGCATTACCTGATTTGGTATCCCAAGGCAGCAGCTTGTCATAATCGTGCTCAAAAATATGAACCTCAAAGTAGGGCTTCAATATCTCGATCAATTCCTTAAACGAGAATGCCACCATAGGGTGTTCGTCATTCCATACTTGAGTTTCACCCGCAGTCGTTTTTTCGATACTTAGCTTTAACATTTGCTTACTACCTTCGCCGGAGTAGTACCAACCTGAACGAAAGGTAAAGTCATCATGTTCTTTGTTGGCTGTATGTCGAACAAACAAGCCATTGCTTATCTTCTCTTTATCAACCACGTTGAAGCAGAAGACACCTTCGTGTTTCAAAGCTCGGTGCACGCTTGCAATGCACTCTTTTAGTCTCTCAATACCGTCGTTGTAATGGATGGAATACAAGAAACAAGTGATAAGATCGAGCGGTTCTGAGACCTCAAAGTTACTCATGTTTTGTACTGAAAAGTTAGCTTCAGGGCAACGAACTTGAGCAATGTCGAGCATTGGTTTATTCAGATCAAGGCCACTACTTTGATAGCCGTAATCAATAAAATGGCGAACGTGTGGTCCAGTGCCACATCCAAGGTCGAGGTGTGTTTTTCCTTCATTTCCAAAAATCTGATGTAACCTACGAACGCAGTCACTCTGCGCTTGGTAGTCAATATCGACACACATTAAATCATAGTAACCGGATAGGTCGGTATAGAGTGCGTTGGCGGACATGTTTGCCTGCAGCATTTGCTGAAAAAATTGGGGTGGCGCATAGTAAACTAGAACTTAAAAATAACAAGAAAATCTTGGGTCAACTTATAGGCTTAAATGACCTTTTCTTGATGCTTAGCAATTGTTTCACGAGCCACACTCTATACATGCACCTTCGTGGTTTACTGAGACTCTATTTTTTCCGTTGGATTTAGCACGATAGAGCGCGTCGTCTGTAACTCGAATCAACGTATCTAGGGAGTTGTTGGTACGAACGATGCAGCTGTCGGTAATGCCAATACTGACGCTTGATTGAAACTTGGTGCGATTAAATCCCAAGAATTGATGGGTTCGAAATTCTTCGCAAATACGTTGACCAACAATTTTTGCTTGTGAGTATGCCGTGTTGAGAATGGTTCCATGAGTCGTTCGGTTTTTTGGAAAGAAGACGATAAACTCTTCACCTCCCCAGCGGCCAACCACGCCGTTCAAGGCTTTGACGTGCTTCTTAATGGTATTCGCGAGAGTGCGAATCACATCGTCACCAACACTGTGTCCAAATTGGTCATTAATCTTTTTGAAGTCATCAATATCCAATAGTAAACAAGACATCTCAGTTTGTTCTTTTAACGGCTTTTTTAACCAATCGTAAATGGCACTGCGGCTGAACACTTGTGTTAGATCGTCGTGAAGTGCGCGGTGCAGTAGCTCTTGTTCTAATATCACCTTGTCGGAAACGTCTTCTATCACCACTTGAATCGCTTTCTCGCCTTCCCAATTAATGATGTTGTCGTAGATGTTGAAGTGTTTTTTACTCCCGTCAAAGCATTGGTTTTCAACCACAGAACTGAAGCTTGGTGTATCACCGGCAAGAATACTCTGGCTGCGTCTCATGGCATTGATACGACTGTCCGGCGGAATAATTGAAATGATTGAGTCCATGGCGAGCACTGCTTCTATCGATTTGGCACCCTGCATTTCAACCCAGGCTTGATTAACCATTAGAGGCTTGAAATTTTGGTGGACGAGCACGCCCTGTTTCGAACTATTGAGTAAAGTCCGGTACATACGATCTTTTTCTTGATGTTTACGCTCTGAAGCAACAACTGAGGTAATATCTATGATCATTACACGAAGAGCGGGGCGGTCGTTGACTCTGACCGCTTGAGCAAGGCTAAACAGCGAGAGAAGGCGGTTATTCACCGGAATATCTTTATAGAGCTTTCCCTTTCCCAGTTGGCCTTTAATCGCAGAAAGGTAACGTTCACGGACAGAGCCGTGATAATCTTTGGGTATTAATGAGTAGACAAAATCGACGTTGTTGAGAAGTGCTTCACGGCAACTGTAACCGAAGATTTTTGCAATGTTTTCGTCGACATCGATGACACGGTGGTCTTGCAGCGTAATATAGCCCTGTGCAGAGTCGAAATTCTGCCTAGGGGTGGCTGTGGTTAAATCTAGTTGGATGCTCATATAGATCTGACTACATATCCTCTCACCAAAAACAGGTGCTTTAAATAAATGGTGGTGTCGTAAATAAATTGTGACTGCTGTATATCGACAAAGCTATCAGATACCTAACACGGCAAGCGTCACGAGACTATGTGATTAAAGTGTGCCGTACGCAACTTTTTGAGGGTAGCGTAATTTTACTGTATCTAAAACGGATAAAAAAATTATTAAGGATAATTAAAGAGTTATGGAAATAAAAATTGATGATTTGTCGGGTGGAGAGGTTATTGAGCTACTCGAAGAGCATTTAGCTGATATGTATGCGACATCGCCAGTCGAAAGCGTTCATGCACTGGATCTAGAGGGGCTCAAGTCGCCAGAGATTACTTTTTTCAGTGCTTGGAAAGACAGCCAACTGCTTGGGTGTGTCGCCATTAAAGAGCTTGATACACAACACGCTGAACTGAAGTCAATGAGAACCTCGCAGTTTGCAAGAAAGTCCGGTGTCGCAAGCAAGCTATTGCAGCACGTTTTGGATACGGCAACCGCTCGCCAATATCGACGTATTAGCCTAGAAACGGGATCGGAAGACTACTTTAAGCCAGCGCGTAATTTGTATCAAAAATTTGGCTTTGGTTACTGTGAACCTTTTGCTAATTATGTGTTAGACCCGCACAGTCATTTCATGAGTATTGAGTTACGTTAAGAGGCTAACCTTTGATGCCGACTTATTTTGCAGGTTTTACTCTCGGGCTTTCGCTTATTCTCGCGATCGGTTCTCAAAATGCGTTCGTTCTTAAACAGGGCTTAAAGAATCAGCATGTGTTTGCTATTTGTGCTGTCTGCGCGATTTCAGATGCATTACTGATCAGTTTTGGTGTGATGGGCTTTGGTGCAATCGTTGATCAGTTTCCACAAATTGAGCAGTTTGCTCGTTACGGTGGGGCTATCTTTTTAGGGGTTTACTCATTCTTGAGCTTTCGCTCAGCATTTACCGAAAATCATGCCTTAGAAGCCGGTGTCGAAACCAAAAACTCTTTAACCAAAGCAGTTACCATGTGCTTAGCGTTTACTTGGCTTAATCCGCATGTGTATCTGGATACTGTGGTATTGCTGGGTTCTATCTCTACACAATATCAACCAAATCAAATGTTGTTTGGTGCAGGTGCAGTATCGGCTTCATTCGTGTTCTTTTTTTCACTTGGCTATGGTGCTCGCTTCTTAGCTCCAATGTTTAAAAACCCGAGATCATGGAAGATGTTGGAGTTTGTTGTAGGAGTGATCATGGCATCAATTGCACTATCTTTGGTTGTTTAGTTTTGCTCTGCTTTCGTTAACTTCTCCTCATCAGTTGAATGCTGGTGGGGGAAAGTACGGCTTGTTAGCTTGTTAGCTCGTTAATTAGTAATTAGTACTGTATCCCTCCGTCTCGCCTCCCTAGCTATTAACTATTCTTGCAAAGATTTCGCATTTCTTTGTTGGTTTTAAACGCCCTGATAACAACAAATTAAATTATTTCGTGAAATAACGAATTATTCTTCGTCTTTTGAATTTTGGGTTCGTCTTAGGGGTGTAACAAGAAATTATTAACCCGATTCGGAGCCAAAAATGACTAAATTGATTAGCTTTAAAAACTGCCCATTTGTTCAACGTGTAATGGGTTCACTAGTAATGAAAAACGTCCCGTTTGAAATTGAGTACATTGAACTGAATAACAAACCACAGTGGTTTTTGGATATCTCACCGAACGGGCAGGTACCTGTATTAATTACAGAGAACGACACCGTCCTTTTTGAATCTGATGCAATTGTTGAATATCTAGACGATAAATATACGCCTATTGAAGAGGTTTCACCCGAGCAGAAAGCACTCGACCGTGCTTGGTCTTATCAAGCGAGCAAACATTACATGCCACAGTGCGGCACCATGGCGAGTAAAGACAAAGAGACATTTGAAACACGCTTAGCCAATTTACAAAAGGCGTTCCTAAAGGCAGAGAAAAAACTGGGTGATACTGAGTTCTTTAAAGGGGACTACATCTCTAACGTCGACATCGCTTGGTTACCACTGTTACACCGAGCATTTGTAATTAAAGAGCGTTCAGGCTTCGATATGCTAGAAAGCTTCCCGAAAGTACAGAGTTGGCAAGCGGCTCTGATTGAATCTGGATTGACCGATAAAACCGTTCCAGCGGACTTTATTGACAAGTTCAGCGGATTTTATTTAACGAATAACTACTTGGCTAGTCTCGCTGAATCTCGCTAAATAAAGATTAAGTAATTTACGGCGTATAGTTTAGGCCAGAGACAACTAAAACCGCTCTAACGTTGAGCGGTTTTTTTATGTCAAAAATAATGATTGGTCACGCTATGGGCATAGTTGATCCAAAGCCTGAAATTAGTTGGTTTTCACAAGCTTATAAACGGTAAATAATGCTAACTCGTTTGGTAGTTGATCGGTATTTTGATAAATTAAAGGGATTACAGACTTCCAGTGAGCAGCAATGAAGATTCTTCACACGTCCGATTGGCATCTTGGCCAAAACTTCTACAATAAAAGCCGTAAGAATGAACATGAACGGTTTTTACAATGGTTACTTGAGCAAGTTACAGAGCACGACATCGACGCGATCATTGTTGCTGGCGACATTTTCGATACCAGCACACCGCCGAGTTACGCTCGTGAGATGTATAACAAGTTCGTGGTCGACTCGAACAAGATCGGCTGTCAATTGGTGTTGTTAGGTGGAAATCACGATTCGGTGTCTGTGCTAAAAGAGACACAACAGCTGCTCAAATACATGGGCGCAGACGTGATTCCTAATACCAATGAAGATCATGCGACTCAGGTTGTTGAACTAAAAGGCAAGAACGGCGATGTAGAAGCGCTGGTTTGTGCTATTCCTTTTATTCGCCCTCGCGATGTGTTGACCAGCCAGGCGGGCGTCACAGGCGTTGAGCGTCAGAAGCAACTCGGAGATGCAATCAAACAGCACTACCAAAGTGTTTATGATGCCGCTGTAGAAAAACGTGCGGAGTTTGAAAACAGCGAGCACATGCCGATTATCGCTACGGGTCATTTAACGGCGATGGGTGTTCAACAATCGGATTCGGTACGCGACATCTATGTCGGTAACCTTGATGGTTTTGCCGCTGATGGCTTCCCAGACGCAGACTATATTGCACTTGGTCATATCCACCGCCCACAAGTGGTGGCAAAGCGTGAATACATTCGTTACTGCGGCTCACCAATCCCATTAAGCTTTGATGAACTTAAATCTCAAAAGCAGGTATGTGTGGTTGAGTTTATTGAGGGCGAGCGCACCATTTCTCAATTGCCAGTTCCAACGTTCCAACCCCTAGCTGAAATCAAAGGCGACTTGAGCGAGATCGAATCTCAACTGAATCAATATATAGGCTTAGATAGCGACCAAAGCGTGTGGTTATCGATAGAAGTGCAAGCGCAAGATTACTTGTCGGATCTTCAAGAACGTATGCGCGCACTAACCGAAGGTTTGAATGTGGAAGTGCTGCAACTGCGCCGCGCAAGAGAACGCCGTAACCAAGCTTTAGAGCAAGAGTCGGCAGAAACCTTATCTGAATTGAGCCCGATGGACGTGTTTACGAAGCGTATTGCCTTAGAAGAATTTGAAACCGATTCTGAAAAAGCACGTTTAGAGCGAATGACGGTGAAGTTTAAACAAGTGATGGTTGAAGTGTCCGAGAGCGCTCAAACACCAAACAAAGTAGAAGAGTAACCAGTATGAAGATTTTAAGCCTAGAATTTGAAAACCTGAACTCTTTGAAAGGGCGTTGGAAGCTCGATTTTACCCAATCACCGTTTGCAGAAAATGGTCTGTTCGCGATTACTGGCCCAACAGGGGCAGGTAAAACCACCATTCTTGATGCGATTTGTTTGGCATTGTTCCACCGCACACCGCGTTTAAAGAGCATCGCTAAAGGCAACAACGAATTAATGACGCGTGGCACGGGTGAGTGTTTCGCTGAGCTTGAATTTGAAGTGCAGGGCAAAACGTATCGCTCTAACTTCCACCAAAAGCGAGCTCGCGGAAAGCACGATGGCGCATTACAAACGCCAACGTGTGAATTTGCGGATGCGGACACCGATAAAGTCTTAGAAACCATGCTGACCAAGAAGACCAAGTTGGTGGAGCAGGTAACTGGTCTCGATTTTTCGCGCTTCACTAAATCCATCATGTTGTCTCAGGGTGAGTTTGCAGCGTTCTTAAACGCCAATGCTAACGACCGTGCCGAGCTACTTGAAGAGCTGACGGGCACAGAAGTCTATAGCCTGATCTCTGAGCGCATCTACGATCATTTCAAGTCGAGTGAAGAGTCGCTTAATCACCTTAAAGCGAAAGCCGATGGGGTGAGTTTACTGTCTGAAGAGCAAATCAAAGAGCTAACCGCAGAGCGTGAAACGTTAGAAGCCGAGCAGAAGCGTTTAGCCGAGCAATTAAAAGAGTGGCAAGCGCATCTAAGCTGGTGGAAAGACGTGACCAAAGCTGAGCAAACTATTGCGACCAGTGAGCACGATCTTAAAACAGCTCAAGATGAACTAGACCGTAATCAACCATCACTAGAGCGTTTGGCATACAGTGAACCGGCTGAAAAGCTGCGCCCAATGCACAAAGATTTAAAGCGTTGCGAACAAGAGGTGAACACTACTCAAGCTCATTTAGATAACAGCACTAAGTTACTTGCCGTTCGTGATGCAGAGAAGCAAGACGCGCAAACTAAACTGACTCAAAGCAGTGCAATTGTCGAACAGGTTAAAACCGAGCAACAAGAACAAGAGAAGATCATCGATCTTGTCCGCCCGCTAGATAACCAAATTGCCGTACTCAAAGATAAGCAAACTGCGGCCGTTACTGCAGCGAATACGCTAAACGAGCAACATACGCAGCAGCGTAATCAACAAGTCGTTTTGGTCCAAAAAACAGATGCACTGAAGCAACAAGATCAACTCAGCACTGAGTACTTAAATACACATCAAGCTGACCAACATCTGGAAAAATACTTAGGTCAGTGGCAAGCAAAGGTAGAGCAAGTTCGTACTCTAGAGCGTCAGCATGCAGAACAGTTAAACTCAGCGAAGCAAACTTTGTCTGCGGTTGATACTCAGCTAACGATCATCAAATCTGCGCAAGACGCTAAAGCAACGCAAGACAAAACTTTAAGTGAATTGGTTGTGTTAGAGAGTAGTGCAAAGCAACAGTGGGAAGCATTGCAAAGCAACACCAGCGAACAAGTGTTGAATTCGCAAAAAGATCTGTTGGAGTTTTGGAATCGCAATACGCACTCATTACTCGAGATCAATCGTGGTTTCCTAAATGCCCAACAACAGCTGCACGCAAAAACACAGGCACATCAGACCAACACCCAATTGGTCGACAAGCTTTCAAAAGAACGTGAAGTGCTGGTGGAGCGATATAAAGAGAAAGAGACTTCGCTTGAGCGATTAACGCGTTTGATTGATCAAGAAGGCGAGCTGGCGAAATACCGTGCAGCTCTAGAATCTGGGTCTGAATGCCCACTGTGTGGTTCAACAGACCATTCGATTGAACAGTCGCAAGACACTGCAAATTTGGTTGCTCAAAAAGAAACGGAAAACCTAGAGCTAACGGCTATCAAAAAAGAAGGCCAAGAGCATCGTCAGCAGTTAGATTCTCTTGCCCCTATGGTTGTCGCGCTTAACGATGACATTCAACGTGCGCAAGCGGATATTCAGCAGGCTCAATTGAATTGGCAAGGCGTTGTCGGCAAGCTTCAACAGAGCTTATCGGATTTCGTTGGCACGGCTCCTGAACTGGCGCTACTAACGATTAACGATTTAGGTAATGAAGCTATAGTCGCGACCTTTACTCAGCAGTGTGAACTTCAACTAAGTCAGAGCTCGCAGCAACTCAAAGCGTTGGCTGATGCTAAAGCGCATTACGCAGAAGCTGAGAAACAACGCTTGTCTGTAAGTGTTATGGCTGACAAGGCGCAGTCTAATCTCGAGTTGGCCGAGCAACGCTTAGCGGATCTGAATAAGCAAAATCACAGCACGAACGAACAAGTGGCTCAGATAGCTCTAGCAAAAGAACAGCAATGGAACACTCTGAAAGAGAGCATTGTTCAAACGGCTATCGAAGCGCCTGAACTTGAACATATTGATGATTGGTTTACTGCTAAATCACAAGCATCAAGCACATGGCAGCAAACTAAACAGCAACAGGCTGATATTGAGAAGCAACTGATTACTCAAACTGCCGAACTGAAAACTTTAGATGACAAGCTAAGCAGTGTTGAGAAAGAGCTCACGACACTGACGCAAGAGAGTGAGTCTCTAGTGTTAGAGCTGACTCGTGTAACGGCTGAAAGAACAGAATTGTTTGGTGATAAAGACATTCAAGCCACCAGCAATGCGATGAAGCAAAAAGTCACTGAAGCGGTAAATGCATTTGATGCTGCGCAGTTAGTGCTTAACCGTTGCGAGCTGGAACATCGAACCGAGCAAACCAAACACACTGGTTTCTCGGACGAGTTAGTCAGTAAGCAATCGAGCTACATACAAGCGTCGAATGCTTGGTTAGCAGCGCTGAAAACCAGCCCATTCGAAGATGAGGCTAATTTTGAAGCAGCGTTGTTAGATGAAGAGGTTAGAACTCAACTTCAAAGCTTGAAGAAGTCTTTAGACGAAGCGATTGTCAGTGCGCAAGCTAGGTTGAACACCGCCACAGCGACACAAGTGGAGCTACAAAATCACGAAAATGCGAAAGCATGGCAAGAGCAAGACCAACAGCAAGTTGAAGAAGCGACTACTGAGTGTCAAAACGCACAGCAAAGCCATGCGACAAAGATCGGTGCAATTTCTGCCAATCTTGAAACGGATAGCCAGAACCGCAGTAATCAGCAAGATCTGTTCAAGCAGATCGACGAGCAGCAGGTCGACTTTGATGATATTTCACGCCTGAATTCACTTATTGGTTCTAAGAACGGCGACAAGTTCCGTAAGTTTGCTCAAGGTTTAACGTTGGAAAACTTGGTGTACCTTGCGAACAAGCAGCTACAGCGTTTGCATGGTCGTTACGAGCTAAAACGTAAAGCCGACGATGGTTTAGAACTGCAAGTGCTCGACACATGGCAGGGCGATGTGATGCGTGATACCAAGACGTTATCAGGTGGCGAAAGCTTTTTGGTGAGCTTGGCGTTGGCATTAGCGCTTTCTGATCTTGTAAGCTACAAAACCAGTATTGATTCTCTGTTCTTAGATGAAGGTTTCGGCACGCTCGATAGTGACACATTGGACATTGCTCTAAACGCGCTCGATAACTTGAATGCATCAGGCAAGATGATTGGTGTCATTAGCCACGTTGAAGCACTGAAAGAGCGAGTGCCTGTTCAGCTTAAAGTAACAAAACACTCTGGCTTAGGTGTGAGTGAGATGGAGAAGCAGTACAAGGTTGTTGCTTAGCTTCTAGTCATATTATTCATCAGTGCAGAAATAGAAATAGAAATAGAAAT
>NZ_AJZM02000364.1 GCF_000272405.2 Vibrio tasmaniensis 1F-187 | reverse complement strand
ACCTAACGTAGACGGCTCTTACACCGTTAAAGCGGGTGAAACTAAGTTAGTCGTTGAAGTCGCGACCAAAGACGACACGACATACGAAGGTGATGAGAAACTGAGCCTGAAAGTGACTGGTGCGACGGGCGTGACAGGCACTGGTACCGGTGAGCTGATCATCAAAGATGACTCTGACACGCCAACCATCAGAGGTGTGAAACCAGCGGTCGACGCGCAA
>NZ_AJZM02000363.1:777-2352 GCF_000272405.2 Vibrio tasmaniensis 1F-187 | reverse complement strand
TTTTTTTTGCTTGTCCTTAAGTATTTATTTTTCTATTGATTTAATTATTTATTTTTATACGTAGTGTTCATAAGCGCAGCCCCTTATTGATGGCCATTATAGCGATCTTTTTTATCCTTCCTTTCTTGCACGGCCTTTCTTATAAAAAACCGTGAATAGAGAAATCCCTTCCGAATGAGACTGCGTGCGCAAGATAACCCTGAATAACCTGTTGGGAGAAACAAGAAAAATGAGAGATAAAGCAGGGTAGGATAAGGTTCAGACGTGCTGATCCCTCCGCTTTCGCGGAGACAAAAATATCCCTTTAATTAGGGGCCAAGTCCGGTTGATACTCACTAAAGAAGGCTGAGGTTGTTTGAGCGTACATGTTTAATGTTGACGCATTGAAGATCTCTTGTATCCCTGACGCGATCTTACGGAAAGAGAGCCACTGAAAGCTCAGTCCTTTCTTTGTCTGGCGTTCCCGTGTTGCGAGGATCAATTCGCTGATGTTGGTGTAACGCACGACTTTTAAGTCATTAAAGAAGCGAGGTGTAAACTGTTTGTACGCGGGTGCACTGCGTATCGTCCCTTCGTCTTGGTCGACACACACATTGATCCGCTCACTGTGAAAATAGCTGGCACGCTTTAGATACTTCACCGCTTTAGCAAAGGACTTCGGCGAAATAAACTCTCCAAAGCGCAACGCATAATCTTCTTGAAGCTGGTCGTAGCTGATGGTTTTCAATCCCGCTTCGGTGGGCAAACCGATGCGCCCTCCAATGAGGTCTGTGTTCGGCAGAGTGCACGCTAATACTTTCGCAATTAAGGTGCGACACTGCACATTATTCACCGCTTCACCGCCCCATGCATTAAGTGACGGGAAACGATTGGGGTTGGTAATAAATTCTTCACACCCTTTTAAGATCCGCGCGTATTCTGGCGGTAGGGTTTCTACCTTACCGCTTCGAAGCAACCGGCGAGACTTAAATCCGATCTCAAAAGGCGTCTTAGGGTTCCGCGCGTTCTCTTCTTCAACGACACGTTGATACAATTCAATCAAATCCAGTTTCCGATCCTTACGCTTACGGCGATACTCCGCATCGTAACTCGATTTATCGAGCGGGGGAGGGGAGGAGTCGTGTCCAGGCGTCTTCATAACATTCACCGTCCACGTTTAAAGCACACAGCACTTCATCCCGAGGGATAAACAAGCGGTGTGATTGAGAATGTGTTGTTTGGGCTTTAGCCCACGCCAAGGCTGAGTCAAAGGAGTCATATTTTGAGGTCCAATAGGTTTTTGGGGAGTGTTTAGATTGGTTGTCCAAACGGTGAAATTTCACGCTATCTCAACCGAAGAAACAAATCAAATCCCGTTTTTTAGACACAAAAAAGCCGGCTACTATTGGGAAGCCGGCTTTTTTGCAAGTGCTATATGGTCAGAGTACCACCTCTAACACACTCTAAATCTTAGAAAAAACACACTACATAGGGCACTACTGGTTAGCAGCCAATGTAGTGTGTTTTAACCTTAACGACCTAAAGCAAGTATAGCGCAGCGTCGCCTGATATTTCAATCTTTAAGTAACCTTGTGG
>NZ_AJZM02000363.1:0-767 GCF_000272405.2 Vibrio tasmaniensis 1F-187 | reverse complement strand
ACCACCTCTAACACACTCTAAATCCTAGAAAAAACACACGACATTGGGCACTACAGGAGTAAGCAATGTCGTGTGTTTTAACCTTATAGACCTCAGGTAAGTATAGCGTGTCGTCGCCTGATATTTCAAACGCTAAGTGTGCCTTGGGATTTTTCCCTTTACATAATCTAAATAATACGCACGGATAAAAAACCGATAAATAACAAAAAGATAACAAATAACCTTAGAAAAATTTATAGCACATTGAGGGAGTGAAATTAAAATAATTAATATATTAATTATGTCTAATAACAATAGCGCCAACATTAAAAACTCATTTATTTTCTTTAAAATCAGCACCTTAATTTGGTGCGTATTATTTAGATTATGTTAAATTCAAGAAATGATAAGTAAGTCACAAACTCAACAAAATTAGACGCCAGTGAGCGATTACATGACTCATTGATGTTTCGGTCTAAACGAGAGCGTTTCGGTTTTTTCTATTTAGGAAGACTTTTGTATGAATTTTAAATCAGAATGTAGGGTTGAGAACAAGGAAGTCGGTATCGCTTTTAATCTCTCATCAAAGGCGAATAAAACGTTAACGCTCTCGGCGAAAAGAGCAGAGCGGGCCAAAAAGCGCGAAGGGAAACTTCGATTAGAAGATCACCTCAAACGTTTTCCTAATTGGTCGCTGTAACGAATGAGATTGCCGTCTGGGATTATTACCTCAGATGGCCTCGAAGGTGGGCTGCCTTCACGATTGCAAAAAGCGCCGCAGAGGGGCG
>NZ_AJZM02000362.1 GCF_000272405.2 Vibrio tasmaniensis 1F-187 | reverse complement strand
GCTGTTCTTGTGTCTAAATTTGGGTTCACACTAAGTACCATTACGTTAAATAAATCATCACATGGCTATTGATTTTTCAAACATAACCCGCACATAAGCATAGAGTCACATTCATAAATCACCTTCCATTTGATTTGATAGTAATCTCTTGTGACTCAAAAAAGGCAGACTGAAAGTCTGCCTTTTTTTCATTTCTAACTCAACCAACCGATCTCGACCCCATGCCACCCGCGTAATTCATATCGTGGAATATTGCCCATCAGAGAGTAGAGAGACCGTCTAATTATGAACTATTTTTGTCTCGTCATTATAGATAGGATATAACAATTTCATATAAAAAAACTAATTCAATGAGAAATTGCTATATAAAAACTATTGAAATAATTGTTCGTAAACACTATAAAAAACCTTGAAAAGGTTGTCTTATCAAGAGGCCTTTTCATCACTCTTGTTTTTATTTTGTATTGCTTCTTATGGAGGATATATTATGAGCTCAATTGACCTATCTCCACTATACCGTAGTAGTGTTGGGTTTGACCGTCTAGCATCATTAATTGATCATGCCATGACCAGTGAAACTGCTATCAACGGTTACCCACCATATAACATTGAAGTTCTAAAAGAGAATCGCTATGCCATCACCCTGGCCGTAGCCGGATTTACTCAGGAAGAGCTTGATATTCAAGTAGAAAAGAGCGTGCTAAGTGTACGTGGGCAAAAATGTGCTGATAAAGAAAATAAATATCTGTATCAGGGTATCGCCAATCGTACATTCGAACGTAAGTTCAACTTAGCTGATTATGTTGAAGTTACGGATGCAGATCTTTCTAACGGATTGTTAACTATTACTCTGGTGAAAGAGATACCTGAAGCTATGAAGCCTAAGTCCATCACTATCAATAAAAACTGTGATGTATTAGAGCATAAGGCTGAAGAGACAAGCACCAAAGATAATAAAGCTGCTAAAGGAGAATGATAGTGTGAAAGCACATTATCATTTTTGAAAGGGGAACGGCTCCCAATCGGGAGCTGTTCTTGT
>NZ_AJZM02000361.1 GCF_000272405.2 Vibrio tasmaniensis 1F-187 | reverse complement strand
ATTTAATTACGCAACAAAGCCCACAAAATGTGTTCCCTCTTCGATTTGAATGACAAACCTTCTGTAGCTGTTTACAAAGCATTCAAACAACAATAGGGAGTAATCACGCTCCCCACTGAATGCACAAGCAGGCCAAAAGATAGTTAGCTCTTGAAACCAGGCAACCCCTGAGACAGACGCCATTCTTTGACTATTCTTACAATGCTTTCGGATTTCCCATCTTCAGGATTCTCAGGGTAATAAATCAGGTCTGAACCTTCTGGGTGCTCTGTTGTAGCGATAAAGTTTTCTAGTAATTCATCTTGATATTCATCAGAGCCTTCTGCACTGATAATAGTGTTCAGTAACTCCAAAAACTCTAACTCGGTATAGTCTTCTAATCTATCATGTAATCTCATCGCTATCCCTTATGAATATTTATATGGTTTTTAGGTGTATTAACTCTTAAGTTATCAACATTGTAAACATCCCCACCATGTTGAATTTCTTTGAGATGGTGCAATTCAAATGAACGACGGCCACCAACTGTATCGCTGAATCTTGCTCGGGGAGCCTTACCATCTTTCATTCGTTTTTTATTCGAAGGAACAAATTGGTTCGCTAATATTGGGTCTTCAGATACTTCTATCCAAAAAGCCTTCCTAAAGCCATCAAAACTACTGAACTCCTTATCTCTCAGCTTGTCAGCAATTTGTGATGGAACTGGCGATCCTAACCCCTCACTGGCTCTCTCTAGCCAAACCCCTGTTATATCTTCACCATTCCCCGTTACCACCCCAGATTCATCACGTGCAGTCTTCCGGAAGACTAGGTAGAGTGGAGGGAGCCCTGTATCTGCAGGGAAGGTTACGATGTACTCTGCAAGTTCTTCCTCAGGGTAGAGAACCGTGCCTATCTCTTGTTCGTGTTCTTCAATTGGGCGCACCCAAATATTGTGAACATCAAGCTGATCGTTTTCAGGCAACACTGTATCGGGTGTTAGCACATCCGTTGAGCCATCGGGCGTCCACGTAATGCTAATGCCGCTGTCTAGCTCCGCAACAAAGTTGTGTCCTTGTTGCAGCGCCTCACGTTTCGCGATGCGATCACCATAGGTACTACCTTCGCCCGTTTTGATACCAACCACTTGCTGTTTGCCATTTTCGTCCGTGTACATATTGAAACGGACGCGCATTGTTGTAGTGTCATTAGTCGAGACGTCAGAATTACCTTCTAAGGTTCCATCCCCAAGCTGAGAAGGCCATAAGGCCGCAACTAGAAAGCCGCCCATTCGAGCAAAGCCAGCTAACGCTTCTCCTGAAATCGACCACGTTCCGATAGTATTAGTCGTACTAGAACTGAGAATACCAAGGTTCGTCGTCGCTGTGTGCGCTGGAATCGCAAGTAGTGCTGCTTTACCAAAATCCGTAGCTTTAGAATCGGTTGTTATGGTAGTTAAGTTCGTAATGGGCAATTCTTTCGCGAATAAATTTTCACTGTTTATTGCCTTAAATGACGTTCCTGCTAAAAGCGACTCCGAGTAAGCATAATGGGTATTCGCCACGCAACTATAAGTACAAGGGGAAAGTGGAGGTAACAGCGTTTCTTTTTCTGGAGAACTCTGTCTTTGCTCAGTTCGTTGAACAATAAGTGAATCCCCAACCTTCAATGTCATCGGGTCAGTATTGTACTGAGGATTCAAATCAAGTAGTTGTTTAGCCGACAAACCATACTGCTCCGCAATCGCACCCCACGACTCACGTTGATGGATGTTTGAGTCTGTAGCAACGATATGCGTCTCTGGTTTGCCCTCTGCTTTACCTGTTTCCAGTGGTTGAGTGGTTTGTCTTTCCGCGACAGGCTGTTTAGGTGCTGCGAGCAGTTCGTTGGTATCGAGCTTGATACCATGCTGAGCTAACCAATCATCATTAAGGTTATCAAGCCTTTCTCGCGTAATTTGCTGTGCAAGGTAAATCAGATGTTGGTTTTCAATCTCTTTACCTTCGAGCTTCCAGTAAATCAGAATGGCACTTTGGTAGACGTTGTAGCCCTGTTCATTATTCAATCGCTCATGAGTGGATCGCGTGGCATAAAACGCCCACTTACCCTCACCAAGCAGCTTATACTCTTGAACTAAACGGTCATTATGAAAGTGGTAATAATAACCTTCCGTTGGCAGCCCTAAACGCTCACCTAGCTGTACTGATGGGATGACTGGAATAAAAGCTTCTCGTACGATACCAGAGCCTATTGGCTTGACCTGCACACTCTCTGGAATGCTGATGCCCATTGAGCTGTCTGCCACTTTCGCAAACAATTTTTTCGGCTCATCAAAGGCAGTATGAGCGATGTATTTAGTACCGTGTTCAGTGGGCTCTGTTTGCCAGCGACCAATCATGGCTTCTTGTTTGGTCTTGCCCAGTTGAAACGCACAGCCCACGCTTTTTTTGAATGTGTCCTCAGAGCACGCAATTTCAAAGCAATATTCATAATTGAGCTGGGGTGGAGCATCAGAAGTATCAGGTTTGATGGGCTCAGGGACATAGGTCTCTTCGATGCTTGGAGCGTATGCAGCACGACTTTGATTTGACGCTGCTCTACTTACCGCTCCACGAGACATCTTCACTCTAGAGAGAAATGCGTTTTTTGCCTCTGGTGATAATGCTTCTTGTCCTTCAGCAGACAAGCTCCACGATTTACTTATCCCATCACGGAGCATCACAGGTTTAGATGGGGTGTCCGTCAACAGGACCAACTCACCACTTTTGAGCTTATCCATAAAACGAGAGAAGCTCATCCCCTGAGGAAGTGCTGAGCCTAAGCCTCTTTCGCTCAGCTTTTTTATATCCCCTTCGACTTGCCCGAACTCATACGTCATCAGTTCGGTTAGCCGTACTACCTTATAACCCATAGTAAAACCCACCAACAGCTTTCAATGTGGCACATTCTACCCATTTAATTGGTATTGAAGGATTTATAACCATGGGTTAGGGCTACAAATTGCATTTAGTGTGATTTTAGTTCACCAAATAACATTCATTGACAACTGCTTTGTCATTAGTTGAAAGCGTTCACCGTACAACAATTTACTATTGTCTCAAGCAATTGCAGTAAAGCTCTTCTTCAAATAACTTTTAGTATAGAAAAGTGGACTAAAAGTTGCCTATCAAATTGGTGACTACTCAGTGAGCCACTAATTATACGAATAAAGTATAGAGTAGATTGGGGAGTGGTTAGACCGCACCACTCCTAAATACAACTCATTGTTACGAGGTATTAGCTTGTAAGTTCTAACATTCTTTTTTTGCCTTCTTCAAATGACTCTAGCTCCCACTGTACATCAGTTATACTCTTAAAGAACTTCTCATATCTATCCCCTTCGCTGTCTAGCCCTAGCGCATAGTAACAATTGGATAAAGTCGCATAAGCCCATTTATACTTGCTATTAGGCTCTTCCATCGCTACATCCTGTAAGATTTCTATAATTCGCTTTCTGGTTTTCTTTGCTGCAATCTTGAAATATGTTTTTTCATCGTCATCGGTTTCTGTAGAAGCGAGTAAATCTAAACATAATGCAAAGTTCTCCCCAGTGTAATAATCTGAGCTAATTTGAAAGCCTTTCTCATAGTAGTTTTTAGCTCGGCGCAGACACTCTCTATCACAGTTGATGAGCCACATACGTTTATAGATTGCTCCAACCAATCCCAAGGTTTCTGGATCATTTGACTCTCCGTTATTGCTTAGTTTTTCAATGATACGAAGAGCATCTGATAAAGCTGTTGCTTCAGATGGCTGTTTAGATTTATATGTCGCTAAAGTTTGCTGTTGTACAAAATAATCTTCAGTTGGAGCCATTTCTGATGCTCGTTTCCATAGTTTTGCTGCTTGGGTAAACTCATTCTCAGCCATTAGAGAACGCGCTTTTTCGGTAATTGCAAAAATATGATTATCTTTTTCTGCTAGATCTCCGATGATCCTAGCATACTCTTTCGCGGGTAACTTCGGGGGTTGGATGTTGTTGATAAAATCGTAAAGGGGGCTATCAACAAAGGCGTTTTTTGTAGCATTTTGGATTAAAGATGCTAGCTCTATTTGGCACCTGTTCGCTTCATCTGCCCCAATATCTTCACCTAAATGCTTGTAGTGGAAAATCCTAGTGTGGTCCAGGTCAAAGTTGATTTTTCCACCTTCTTCTTTGAGTATGATAGTTGTACTTGGTTTTACTGCATGTCGGATTCCTAATTCATATATCGCATTAGGGTTAAAGGTTGAAATATCCGCAACAACTAGATCTGCGTGCATTAGTAGTGCATACATGCTTTTGTCTATAAGACCAGGGTCTTGTATTTCATCTGCTCTAACACACTGGTATCCAGTACTTTCTACTGCGGGCTGTATGATGTTCTTATATGTTTTGTCTAAGTCAAAAGTCTTTCCTGTTGAATAGTCAGTCTTTTTCCCAAAGCCCATGATTACAAAGCATATTTTTTGACCTGAATGCATGATAACTCCCGATTTAGCGATAGCTTTTATTGATAAGGTTAATAAAAGGCAGGTATAGCTTGAACATTTGGAACTTGACCCCAATATACAACTTTATGGGTATAAAGGAGACTAATAAATGGCAAAAAAACATCGAGTATTTATAAGCCACTCATGGGATCATTCTACGGACCTAGAAGGCTTAAGACGTTTACTTAATGAACGTGGCTACTTCAATGTCGAATTTAAAGAGGTTTCGAGGTTTGAGCCGATAAACTCTACCAATGCTAGCTATGTCAAAGCTCGCTTGAAGGAGAAAATCCTTAGTTCAGATATCGTCATTGGCTTAGCAGGTATGTACGCTAGTCACAGTGATTGGATGGAATGGGAGCTTGATACCGCTGTGTCTAATGATGTTCCTATCATAGGCGTTATCCCACGAGGACAGGTTCGTAGTTCGACTACCGTAACAAACAGATCTAGGATTGATGTAAGGTGGAATACTGAAAGTATTGTTTCAGCAGTTCGAGATTATTCTAGAGCTTAAATATTGTTTTGTGGCTAATATGTATTAGCCACAAATGAGTCATCTAGTAGTTTTGTCGAGCTATCCACTGAGTGTGCTCCCTAGAAAATGCCATTTCGGCCCCACTAACATATTCGGAAAACTGCTCTTCAGTTACTACCTCTTCAATACCTCCTCTAATGATTCCTATTTCTTGAGCTGTAAGGGAATATGAAGATGAAAGCTCATTGTGTTTCTTGATCTGTGTCCAACCTATAATGAATGCAGCTCCTAGCGCGAATACATCTGTAGGCCAGTATTGCCATTCAGGGTAAGCAATCCTTAACAATACGCACAGCAATGCGCAACCTTGCGTGAGCATGAGACCTATAAACCATCGGTTGTGCATTTTATTGTTATATGAAGCTTTTGTTGCATACCATTGTCTTTGTTCGTCTATACGGTGAGTTAAGTAGTAGGCTTTTCTGTCTTCAAGGTTCATTTTCCTGATGTTGATCTGCTCCAGTAAGACTGG
>NZ_AJZM02000360.1 GCF_000272405.2 Vibrio tasmaniensis 1F-187 | reverse complement strand
GCGCTACGCGCGACCAAGCACTTCTAGAGGGTGAAATAAGTTTGTATTTTCGCAGGTCGTTCCTCCCTGGGCCTTAATTCAGCCTTTTTCATCCAACCAGAATCACTTTGGTCTCGCCTACTCAACGCATCCCAAGAGCATGCACTAAAATTAGCAATTTTCCCTCTCCAGTTCGGCACTTTCAGTGATTGAATTTCTTAACGCTTATAGAGCACTTTCATTCCCACATAACAATTAAATCCCCTCGGAGGGGGACGCTGA
>NZ_AJZM02000359.1 GCF_000272405.2 Vibrio tasmaniensis 1F-187 | reverse complement strand
CGCACCGCTTTGAGGCTTTTCTCAGGCGAGTGAGGCCAAGATAAGGTTGCGATAACAATCTTATCAACCAGTTAGCTATTTTTCGTTTCTTTCGTCGTCACATCTCCTCTGATTTCGCTAATGCCATTATTCTTATTATCGATGCCTTTCAGCTAGGTGGATAGGCTCATTCTGAAACTCGCCATGTATTGGTCTTACTTTTATAGCTAAAAGTGACTGTGTCTTCGGTGAGATACTAGCGTCATGCCCCCGTTGATTGAGTGTTCTT
>NZ_AJZM02000358.1 GCF_000272405.2 Vibrio tasmaniensis 1F-187 | reverse complement strand
TACGTTCAAATTTTTCTTTAGACATGGGGTGTCCCTCTAGGTACGGATTAGGTGGCTTAAAATAAGACCACGCAACCAAAAAAAATGGTTTTCTTTATTAAAGGAGAAGAAGCTTTTGACTGGTGCTAATACCCAGAGTCGAACTGGGGACCTCACCCTTACCAAGGGTGCGCTCTACCGACTGAGCTATATCAGCACACAAAATGAGTTGGAGCGTGCAGCGGGAATCGAA
>NZ_AJZM02000357.1:642-1363 GCF_000272405.2 Vibrio tasmaniensis 1F-187 | reverse complement strand
GGTGAACTCTTCAGTGCGTGTGTATTCTTGCCAAGACTTTTTAGCATCAGCAATATCTTCCGGTTGATAGGCGGTCATTAGACGTTGAACGTCTTCTGGCTTTGCTTGTCGTTCCAAATAATTCTGGAAGCCTTGAATAGCGTTGGCCGTAAAGCTGGCACTGCCAGAGTCGAGGCGCGTTTGAGTATTCGAGAGGGCGTTCAAGTCCGATTGGCTTTGCAATGCACTTGCACCAAGAGACTTGGTGTTGCTGGCGTTAATCGCAAAATCATGCGCAAACTGCTCAACCGACGTTCGGGTGTCTTTATTGTCCACCTGCGTGCCGGCACT
Source organism: Vibrio tasmaniensis 1F-187 (assembly GCF_000272405.2). Taxonomy (GTDB): domain Bacteria; phylum Pseudomonadota; class Gammaproteobacteria; order Enterobacterales; family Vibrionaceae; genus Vibrio; species Vibrio tasmaniensis_A. The sequence continues at coordinate 1,033 of NZ_AJZM02000357.1, read as the reverse complement.
GGTCACGGCATTGGCCCCTTCGGTGTATTGCTGCGTGGCTTGCTCAAGCTGCTGCTTTTGCTCGGCATTCATATTGCTGTAAGCCGTACGTTCATCATCAGACCATTTCACGCCGCCACTGGCGCCCAAATTGAATGGCGATGCCCCTTTACCGGTGCCTACGCCGCCCTCGAAGCCGCCATAGACACTTTGCAGGTAAGCTTTTGATTGGTCTTTCGTCCAACCCGTTTGTTGACTCACGCTGTTCACCGCCGTTTGCATGTCATTCATGCCTTCACTGACTTGAGTGTTAAAGCCACTGGTGCTGCCTTCACCGTAAGCCAGATTTTTACCCACGCTGTCATGCCAGCGATCGCTCAGCGCGGCACCCCCTTGGATGGTTTGACCCAGC
>NZ_AJZM02000357.1:0-632 GCF_000272405.2 Vibrio tasmaniensis 1F-187 | reverse complement strand
TCTTTCGTCCAACCCGTTTGTTGAATCACGCTGTCAACCGCCGTTTGCATGTCATTCATACCTTGGCTGACTTGAGTATTAAAGCCACTGGTATTGCCTTCACCGTAAGCCAGGTTTTTACTCACACTATCATGCCAGCGGTCGCTCAGCGCGGCGCCTCCTTGGAGGGTTTGACTCAGTTGGGTACTGGTTTGTTCAAGGTTTTGCTGCGTTTGGCTGCGGGCATTCGCCACACTCTCTTGCAGCATGCTTTGCGTGTTGGCGCTGATGTTGCCGCGACTGGTGGTTTGTGAGCTGTCGTAGGTGGTGCGCCCATCTCCGTGTTGTGTGGTCACCGAGCCGTCTGGGTTTTGGGTGTAGCTGTGACCTTGGTTGGCGAGGGTATTGGTATCAAACTTATTGGCATGGGTGTTGTTCATGCTGTGGTTGTCAATCTGCATACTGCCAAAATCCAGATTACCCGTGGACGCTGCAGCGCTCGCTCTGGCATTGGTCGAGTTAATCATGCTCGAGAGCTGGTAGTTCATGCTCGACATGACTTCTTGACCGCCTTTTAAAATGCCTTTGGCTATCATAGGGACGCCTATCATCAATATACCCGTGATCCAGGCGAAGCGGCTGTGAAGCTCATC
>NZ_AJZM02000356.1 GCF_000272405.2 Vibrio tasmaniensis 1F-187 | reverse complement strand
AGAGCGTCTCCCTATCCCTCTCTCTGTGTCACAATAAAGTACCTACTTTAATGATACCCAACAGTATAAAACGGCTAATAGTCAAAACAAATTGTTCACACAACCTTAAGAAAAAATGAGAATAATTATTTCTTGAAGAATCCTAGAGCCACGTCCCCGTGAACTTTATGCACTTTATTCACCCAATGTTCTTTATCCTCAATCTCGCCGCATTAAAGACAATTCGTTAACACATCGTTAACTTTAACCTCATCTACTAAACACCCGATTCGTGTATTTAGTAGCTGGATATAAAACATAAGTTTCTCTCCATTGAAGAGATCCCCTACATAAGGAACGTGAACCATGTTCAAGGCACTGAAACCTACTCTTGCGGCTTCTATCATCGCAGCAACCTTTTCTTTTAACACTTTTGCTGCTGACGTAGAAAAAATCCACTTCCTAATCCCTGGCGGCGCTGGTGGCGGTTGGGATATGACGGCTCGTGGTACGGGTGATGTATTAGTTAAATCCGACATCGTAGAAAATGTCTCTTTCCAAAACTTGTCTGGTGGTGGTGGCGGTAAAGCCATTGCACACCTAATCGAGACGGCTCAACGTCAAGAAGACACGCTAATGGTGAACTCAACGCCTATCGTTGTTCGTTCACTAACGGGGATCTTCCCACAATCTTTCCGCGACCTAACTCCTGTAGCAGCAACTATTGCCGATTACGGTGCAATCGTCGCGTCTGCGGATTCTAAGTACAACACTTGGGAAGACGTCGTTAAAGAGTTCGAAACCAACCCACGTAAAGTAAAAATTGCTGGTGGTTCAGCTCGTGGCAGCATGGACCACCTTGTGGTTGCGGCAGCGTTCAAAGGCGAAGGTTTTGATGCGAAGAAAGTACGTTACATTGCCTACGATGCTGGCGGTAAAGCGATGGCGGCACTGCTTTCTGGCGAAACACAGCTGCTTTCTACTGGCCTTGGTGAAGTGCTAGAGATGTCTAAATCTGGCCAAGTAAAAGTGCTTGCTGTGACGGCGCCAAAGCGTCTTGACGCTGCACCTAACATCCCAACACTGACTGAGTACGGCAACGAAACCGTATTCGCTAACTGGCGTGGTTTCTTTGCAGCACCTGGCACAAGCCAAGCGAAGATCGACGAGTGGAATGTAGCGCTTGGCAAAATGTACAAAACCGATGAGTGGCAAGTGGTTCGTGACCGTAACGGTTGGATCGACAACTACAAAGCTGACAAAGATTTTTACGCCTTCCTAGAAGATCAAGAAAAACAGATGGGCGACCTAATGCGTGAGCTTGGTTTCTTGAAATAACCAACAACCATAGAGGGCCTATGTGCCCTCTTACTCTTTCCTTGTTTCGCCGTGCATGAGTTAACTTCAAACTCCTTTGTTTATTCGTAGACGTATTACTAACGCTTGCCGATTCGTTGTAAACGCAAGTGGCTGATAAACCAGTACCGTAATTCGCTTACCTTTGGTTAGTGATCCCAGACATTTCATTGACTCGCTCATGTACGGCTTTTTTACTTTTTATACCACCCCAAATGGAGTTGGATATGTCGGACTTACCAACCAAATTTCTGAGTAAGGAATCTTTGCTTTCGAAGGATCGCATCGGAGCCATGCTCTTTATGCTTGCGTGTTTATGCTATGGCTACCAAACCACGCTGATTCCTTTGTTCCCCGGTGACGAGTACGAACCCTTCACAGCAAGAACCTTACCTATCCTGCTAACGTTTATCGGCATTGGCCTTTCGTTGATCCTGCTTATAACCGGACAGCCGGATAAAAAAGTCACATGCGACACTACGCCGCTGAACTGGAAACTGCTTATTGGCTTCTTGGTGTTAATGGCTCTGTACGGTGTTGGGCTGACTTATCTTGGCTTTGTTTTAGCAACCAGCTTCTTCTTACTTGCAGGCTTTTACCTACTGGGTGAGCGCCGCAAAGCTGTCTTATTTGGCGCGTCGTTTCCTTTCGTTATCGCGTTCTTTCTTTTATTAACTCAAGGCTTAGATATCTACCTAGAGCCTGGTTTAATCTTCACTCTTTGGTAGGGATAACATTATGTTAGACGGAATTTTACAAGGACTCTCTACCGCATACCTGCTAACTTAAAACACTCTTTCAAAATCAATACCTTGCGCGCATGTGTCTAACTAATTTAAGCAAAAGTAACACACTGCGTAACACATAATTCTGAGTTGAAAAGATACACAACGAATCAGGCAGAAACAGGGGAACAAGCGATGTGGTATGAATGGACAATCTTAGGTTTACTTTATGTGATCGTCTTAGGGGTAAAAGCGTGGTGTCTGTGTGGTCTTGCACTGGCACAAAATGATACAATTCAAACCTTAGTTAAAAGCCGAGAGAAATAGCAAAGGAATGTACAACGATCATAAATTCGTATTCTATGAAAAACAGTATTATCACGAACTAGAAACGAAAGAAAAAATCGACCTTAGATTACAGACTGTAATTGGTTTTACTTTTGCCTATGTAAGTATTGGTTCTTATATGGGCTTTGTTGCGTAATTAA
>NZ_AJZM02000355.1:36838-60067 GCF_000272405.2 Vibrio tasmaniensis 1F-187 | reverse complement strand
TTAATTACGCAACAAAGCCCATTTAGTTTAATAAATTGAATTTAAAAAACAAAGACAAAACAACTAGCTTGAACAATTGAAATAAAGTTAAAAAAACTATCAATTAAGTCGAAATACCTAGGTTATATTTTATTTTAAATGAAAATAAATACTTCAATCAGACAAAAAAACAAAGCTGATAATAAAAACAACCAATAAACAATAGTGAATTCATCTCCGAATAAAAAACCAGTTACCAATTTTAGTATAATTAGCACATCCCATATAAATAACTAACAGAATTAAAATGATAAATATAAACCTTTCCTCTTTGATACAGCGTCTGCACCCGATTGTAAAAGTCGCTTTAGAAGATGCTGCTGCATTAGCGGTATCGGAAAAAGCCAATGAAGTGCAAATTGAACACTATCTATTAAGCTTATTAGAAAGGCCAAATAGTGATTTTGACATCTTATTAAGTCATTTCGATTGCTCAGAGACCATATTAAAACAATCTATTCGTTCTACGCTAAATACCAACACCACAGGAAATGGCAGCAAGCCCGTTTTCTCTTCACTTTTAATCGAATGGCTTCAAGAAAGTTGGTTAGTCTCATCTTTAGACCTATCCGAAACTCAGATTCGCTCTGGTGCCCTACTTCTTACGCTAGTGAGTAACCCATTACGCTATGGTCAACATGGCTACGCTTCTATCTTAGAAGGTGTAAACCCTGATACCTTAAAGCGTAACTTTTCTGAACTCACAACAAACTCTCTAGAATCTTTAGCAGCGACATCAGAAAAATCAGATGCACGCGAAGATGGTTCGGCATTAAGTAAATTCACTACCGACTTTACCGGCAAAGCAAGAAAAGGCGAGATTGACCCAGTATTTTGCCGTGATCAAGAAATCAGACAAATAATCGACATCTTGGCGCGACGCAGAAAAAACAACCCAATCGCTGTAGGTGAGCCGGGAGTTGGTAAAACCGCAGTAGTGGAGGGTCTTGCATTAAAGATTACCGAAGGAGATGTGCCAGACTGCCTCAAAGGTGTTGAACTATACGGCCTAGACATGGGCTTACTTCAAGCTGGGGCGAGTGTAAAAGGTGAGTTTGAAAAACGCCTTAACGCAGTACTAGACGAAGTGAAGAATTCACCGACTCCAATCATTTTATTTATAGATGAAGCTCACACGCTAGTTGGGGGAGGCAATCAAGCTGGAGGCAGCGATGCTGCCAACCTACTTAAACCCGCTCTAGCACGTGGTGAAGTAAAAACAATTGCTGCCACCACATGGTCTGAGTACAAGAAATATTTCGAAAAAGATCCAGCTCTGGCACGCCGTTTCCAACTAGTGAAACTTGATGAGCCATCGGCAACTCAAGCCGCATTGATCATCCGAGGCTTAAGACCAGCCTATGAAAAGTCACATAACGTATACGTACGTGACGACGCAATCACTGCCGCAGCAAACTTAGCCGATCGTTACATCACTGGACGTCAACTGCCAGATAAAGCAATCGACGTGTTAGATACGGCTTGTGCTCGCGTCAATATTAGCCTTAATGCAACACCGGCACCTGTTGAAACATTGCATCAAGAAATTGCGGCTGCGAATCGCGAGCTCGAAGCTCTAGAACGTGACCAACTGCAGCAAACTGGTGACAAACACAGTGCTGCTTTAATTCCTGAGCTAAAAGAGAAGATTAAAAAGGCCACCGAAGAACAAGCTACCCTTCAGGTTCAATGGAAAAAAGAACAATCTCTTATTCAAGAGATCATAGAACTGCGTAGCCATCTTTATAGCCTTACGACTCCTTCGACTGAAGAAGACAGCGCTCCTAAAGCTGACAATACGGTTCAAGATGATGACGCACCAACAAGTGATAAACCAAATTTTCATGAATATTCTGAAGAGAAGACTCGCGAAGCTATTCAATCTTGTAATGAACGTTTAGATAACGTGCGCGGTACCAATCCGCTAGTTCACTACGAAGTGGGTCCCGACGAAATTAGTCATGTAATTTCTGATTGGACAGGGATTCCTATGGGTAAGATGCTTCAAGATGAGTCGCAAACTACCTTAAACTTGAAGCAAAACCTAATTCAAAACATTAAAGGTCAAGAGTTTGCCATTGATGCGCTTGCTGAAGGTATTCAAACCGCAAAGGCGGGACTAGGCAACCCAGATGCACCAACAGGCGTTTTCTTATTGGTTGGCCCTAGTGGTGTCGGTAAAACAGAAACCGCTCGCGCTATCGCTGATCAAATGTTTGGTGGCGAACGCTTCATGACAACCATCAATATGTCTGAGTTCCAAGAGAAACACACGGTGTCTCGTCTTATTGGTTCTCCTCCTGGCTATGTTGGTTTTGGTGAAGGCGGCATGCTAACCGAAGCGGTACGTCAGCGCCCTTACTCTGTTGTTCTTCTAGATGAAGTTGAAAAAGCAGACCCTGAAGTACTCAACCTGTTCTACCAAGTCTTCGACAAAGGCACGCTAAATGATGGCGAAGGTCGTACCATCGACTTCAAAAATACACTCATCATCATGACAAGTAACCTTGCGACTCATGAGATTGAGTCTTTAGTTCACCAAGCGAAAGACATTGATGCCAATATCGTCGCTGAAGCTATTCGCCCAACATTGAATCAACACTTCAAGCCTGCCTTACTGGCACGTATGTCCGTGTTGCCATTCCTTCCTCTTTCAGACGCAGCAATGACTGACATTATTCATCATAAACTAAAGAAAGTGTCTGAGCGCCTGCAAAGCCACCACAAACTGGCACTTTGCTATGGTGATAACTTAGTGGAATTCGTATTAGGCAACTGCCGCCTTGCAGAGACGGGAGCTCGAAATATTGATGCCGTTATTAACCGTCAACTATTGCGGCAGCTTTCGACTCAACTACTGGTGAATGACAAAGATGATTCACATACTCAAATTGACGTTTCTGTGGACGAGCAAGGAACTCTAACCTATGCGTTCAGCTAACCATAGTGAGCTTAGTAACGCCCTACTTGCGATCAGCCAATCTCTGGCTGATCGCAGCCAGTTAGCTCAAACTTTGGATGCCGTTCTCACAGCAGCAAGGCAAATGACTTTCGCGAAACATGGCATCATTTACGTGCTTGACCAAACCGGTCAAGCCTTGATTCCAAGTACCGCGCATCACCATGAAAAAGTCATCGCCTCACATCCTTGGGAGCCACTGCAGTTAGACACAGTAAGTGAAGCCGACCCATTCAACTTCGCCGTACGTAACGGCGAAGTTGTCTTGATCAATGAGCTATACACTTACAATGGTTATGACTGCGAAGGCATCTATCAAACCGAGCAAACGTTAGGTCTAAAAAGCAATAACTTACTTGCTTGGCCATTGATTGATGATGAAAGCAAAACTATTGGATTGTTGGTTTTGCTTGATTTAAGCGTTATCGATAACGAAACCGCACTTACCGAGTTTTGCCGAATGGCGGCAAGTAATATTCGCCATGCCATTTGGTTAGAGCAATATGGTCAAGTGATTAAGAGTTTAAGCGCCGATAACCAAGCGTTGGTTCGTGAAAATACTCAACTAAAGAAACGGACAAAGAAAACCTATCAAGGTCCGATCGCTGAAAGTGAAGAGATGGTCAATGTATTGAGCCGACTTGATAAGGTGCTCTCTTTGCCTGTCGACGTCTTACTTAGAGGCGAGACGGGTGCGGGTAAAGAAGTCATTGCAAAATACATTCACGAAAACTCGAATCGTTCTGACCAAGCATTAATCGTTCAGAACTGTGCCGCAATTCCTGAACAACTTCTGGAATCCGAACTTTTCGGGCACAGAAAGGGCTCATTTACCGGTGCAGACAAGGACAAAGTTGGCTTATTTGAAGCAGCAAACGGTGGCACCCTGTTCCTAGATGAAATTGGCGATATGCCAATGCTACTTCAAGCTAAACTGTTACGTGTGCTGCAAGAACGTAAAGTTCGCCCTGTAGGCGCTAGCAGAGAGATTGAAGTGGATGTTAGAGTCATTGCCGCGACGCACTGTAACTTAATGCAGCAGATTAAAGACGGAGGCTTTAGGGCCGATTTATTCTACCGCTTGAACGTATTTCCCATCACCTTACCACCTCTGAGATCCAGACAAGCGGACATTATCCCACTCGCCGAGCACTTTGTGCAGCAAACCACGACGATGTTAGGGTTGCCTCAATCACCAGGATTGAGTGCTAATGTGAGAAACCAACTACTTACTTACACCTACCCCGGTAACGTGCGCGAGCTTAAGAACATCATCGAGCGCTCGGTTCTGCTTTCCGATTTCGAAACCATTACTCAGATTGAGTTTGGTGAACAGATCCCTGAAGAGATAGAACACCATCAAGTTATTACTCCAGTTACATCGGCAGTTCAGCCCACGTTTGAACCTGAACCTCTAGGAGATGACGATGTCGCCGTTGGCCTAAAAGAGGTCGTCAGCCAGTACGAACGCACCGTGATTATCGACTGCTTAAACTCTTGTAATTGGCACACGAAGCGAGCGGCAGAGCAACTGTCGCTGCCGTTAAGTACACTCAATCACAAGATGAAGAAATACGATATTTCTGCGGCGGGTTGAGTTAAAGAGATACCAATTACAGCAGAGTATTTCAGTCATTCCGATAAAAATAAAAAAACCGCCCGAAGGCGGTTTTTTTTATTTTTATATTGGATTATCTAATGACTTTTCTAAAGGCTTAGGAGCTTGAGTGACTGCTGGTTGTTTCTCTATCCAGTGTTTCAGCCATTTTTTCCGTTCCGAGTCTTCGTACTGTTTCCACGTTTCTGACGCTGACTTATCCACACCATTTTTTGTTGGTTCTTTAAAAATAAGCCATGGCATATCACTAAAGAAATTACCAGCAAGAGCTTTATCTGAGCTTAAAGACGGTAATGACACAACGACATCTCTTCCTTTGTCGTAATCATGTGTGCCATCTACATCAACTTGGTTCAAGTGAGTAACAGACAGTTCAAGGTTCGCTTTGCCTCCGATGACTCCTCCAAATGGCCTTAGACCTTTTAGCTGCGCGCCCGTTGGCGCAACATAACCCAAATCAAACTTCATACAATAGACTGTATAGCTTGTGCCTTTTTGTAAATCATTCTCTTTCTCTACGCTAGCCACAGCTTGATCAATAAAGATTTTCATCGCATTGATCTCACTGCGATTCTTTTCTGACGATGATTTCGTCAATTCCCAAGAACCATTATCACAAGAAAACTCACCAACATGGTGCATGTCTGAAAAGTACCTAGGACCCTTGACCAACTTACCTTTATTACCTTCTAGTCCCAGTTGAATAGACATATTCACTGAGCGCCAGTCCATTCGTGTCGATTCGTACGCGTCTTTATTATGAGTATCACCCAATAACAAAACGTACATACTCGCGGGGTCTTCTTGTCCTTTGTTTCCCCATGAAAACCCATCGCGTCGAATATTGTGAGCTGAGTTAATCCATTCCTTACTTTGGAAGAAGTTAAGTCCTGAAGATTGAGTTTCGATAGCGACGACTTGTTGCTTTATCCCTTTGATGACTGGAATAGAGTTCTTCTTACTCTTAGCATTCATTAAGGTAAAGCTCTCGACCATAAGATCTTTCTCACGCAAAAGTAGCGCCTTCTCACCGAGATAAGTATCAAGCAACACTAACTTCGTTTCGGTACTCAACACTCCAACTTTTAACTCATCTGGCAAGTCGTCAAAGTCTTTACCTTGTATGTAATCCGCAGGCAGGTAGAAATTGACATCCCCTTTCTTTTTCCTAATCGATAGGCTGTAACGCATGTTTTGAAAGCCGCCGCCTTTTACATAGCGCTTAAATGAATCGGTTTCAGAAAAATAATCACTTGGGTTCCCAGCTTTTGCACTTCCAGAAGCAGCAAGACTAAATATCGCGTCGGCAAACAGTAGCTTAGACTTGGATGTCATCGGCTTCATTCCATCAATCATCACACTACCGAAACGATAGGATGGACAATGGTCGATTGCAATCAATGTTGACTCTTCATTGACACCTTGTTGTTTATAAAACTTAGCAATTTCACCATTTGGGTCAGTTTCAAAATCAGCGACCTTTTTAGGTAACATCCAATCTCTGAAAGCGGGACCATTTATGTTTTCAAGACCGTCTACTCGGTTATAGCCTACGGTCAATTCCTGAGCGTATTTGTGCGCCTTGGTGAGCACTATCTGAACTTTAACTTTATCGTACGGCCCTATATGACCATTATCTGATTGTTTGATCCAACTATCATAAGGTAGCCAATCGGGCTTATCCGATTCTTGAAAGCGCGCCGATTTAATTAAGATTCGACAGAACCCTATCGCTTCTTTTTTTAGTTCACTATCTTGTGGGTTAAATGCCTGAGTAAAGTTTTCAAACATGCTTTCTTCTGGGTGTTCAAATAGCATCGTTTGAACAGGGAAAACTCGATTAAAAGCCCCTGAAGCTTTATTGTTATCCCCAACTTGATACCAAGAGTAAGCATTCATCCTGCTGTTCTCAGAGATTGGTGCCGGCCAATATTGTGAAGCCGCAGGCATTTTTTCAGCCAACGCGTCATAAAATTGATTTTCACACTGGTTCTTCCAATTGGCAGCCATAGTATTTCCTTTAATCGTATGAACTGACCAATCATCTCCTAGAATGTAACGCTCAATATAGTCTTTTACTTTATAACGCTTCACCAAAGATTCAAATGACACCAATGAATCGGCATGCGCTTTAACACCAAGATCGGCGAGTAGTAAAACCAAACCATTGATTGCCAAAGCTCTAAGCTGGTAGCGCTTTAGCAACTCCTTTCTAGATTCTTCACTCTCGAAGTGAGCGACAAGCTCTTTGTAGGAATTGATTTCCTTCCTTTCTAAAGCAATATTACTTTTACGTAGTTCTTTAAGTAACTCAATATGAATATTGGATAATCGTTCCAATTCACGCTTCACATTATGCTTTTCATTCAGCTCATTCAACAAGGAGTCCAGTAGCGCATGGTCGATCATTTTGACAGCTGAAATGGCAGCTTTTGTTCCTTCTTTAGCTACAATTACCCCGCGAGCAACCGGAGCAACAACCGGCACATAAGAAGCGACATCAACCAAACTATCGAATACCGCCATCCGTAATTCGGCTTCAAGTTTGTCTTCTGTACTCATTGCGATTTCAAGAGCTAAACGTGAACGTTCCATCGCTTGTGAGCCATAACGGCTAGGATGGAAATACACATCGAAAGATTGCATATATATGCGTATGACGACTCGTCGGTTCTGTTTTAAGTTTGGATTATTACGGTCAATTTTTTCGCCTTCAACTGGAAGATAGATAGGTCGGCTTTCCCCAAACGCCTCAATTGAAATTCGGTCTTTAAAAACAGAAGATACCTTTAACAGCAGAGCTTTCGCATTTTCCGCTCTATCTGCCGCCACCTGCATGTTTTTTTCAGCGGTATCGACTTGGCATGCATGCCCTTCGACCTCAACCCTTAAATTTGATTCCGCTTCTAACACCTCCGCAAGTGCGGAACCTAGCTCCATGAACACAGCTTCGTTTTCTTTTAGTTCAGTTTCTTTAGAATTAAATTCGAACTTGATTCCAATCCCTGCACCGCGAGAGTCATTCACCATGTAGGCTGTGATTTGTTCTTTAGACTTCTCGCGCGCCTTTTCTAGAGCCTGATCAATCTTATCCTCTTGAGCTGTGTTTCTGGTTTTCCAAACAGGGATATGTTTTAGGTAATCATCAGCGACCTCACCTGTCGCCTTGTCTGCCGTTTCTACTTTTTTGCCCTGCTTTAATACCGCCTTGGCTTTGTTAACCAGGTCGATGCCACTGGTCACTGTACCAAACGCGTTAACCCCAATCGATGTTCCCCCAGTAAGCCAGGCTTCAGCAACTCGCCCTGCCACCACTTTTCGATTACCCATGGCGGCTTCCATTGCCGTGGAAAATGTATTCGCTCGTAGCTCCGGAGTATTAAGCACTTTTGCATGGAGCCATGGTTTCCACCCAACACTTACCGTTTGAGGAGAATGTAATTCACGCAGGGTATCCAGGGCAGCTTTAGTGCTATAAATACCATAGTAAAGTTCTCCAGCGGCTTTCATCGCCGGTGGCATATCTGTTTTCACGGTATCCCAATAGAGTTTCGAGACATTATTAAACACCGCTTGCCTGCCATCACTATCGAGGGTTTCTTGCAGGCTACCACTCATCAGCCCTGCACCTAATTGTGCAGACACATCTCGGATATTCTTAAGTAGTGTGAGACTTCGAGATGCTGGTGTATTGGCTGCTGCTCCTTGTGCATTACCATGAAGGTAGTGCTTCATGTTGCTGAAATACTGCGGGTATTGATAAATCAAAGATTCTTCTAAGGAAATCATATCGCCACTGACAATGGCGAATTTACCTAATGGCGTGCTAGAAGAAAAAGAGATATGTTCACGTAATTCGTATGTGTAAGCAGTATCTAAACCATCGTCATACTGCTCAATATTGGCGTTCTTAACAAAATCAGGAATCGGTTTATCCATTTGACTTGGTATAAATTCTACCCGAATACTGTAAAGCCCTTCATCAAACGCCGCCGAATCTATATAAAACAATGCGCAAGGGTATTGGTTTTGATCAATATTCTCTGTCTTTTTGGGCAGCACAGCTTGAACTGTATCCCCAACTTTCTCATACTTGCCTTCGTCGGTTCCTTTGCCATTCCCAACTTTAAACTTATACAAACTAACTGAAGCGTTTAAATACCCTTCATCCGAAAAAACGATTGCACAGCTAGAAACAACAGGTAGAACAAAGCCCTTAAGTGGTTGCTTGAGAGCACGAACTTCTTCGTACCACTTGTTGTATGCTGCGTTCTCTTCGCTCAGCTGACCGTTTGTATCTTCTTGATAAGGATCTGCCAATTGATCTGTGCTGATCTCAGTTAGTGTAAGTTGAACTTCGCTGTTATCCAATTGACCACTAAGCTTTGCAATTTCTACAGCCAACTCTTTAGGTGATAGCTCTGCAAGTGAGGCAATAAGTGGCAATGATGGGAAACGAAAATTGAAAGTTTGTTCACCCCCTTTTGGTAAATCTTTGCCTAAGGAATGAATAGGACATTCTGGAGAAAGTACTTCAAACACCCCATTTTTATCCGGCTTCCCATTACCCAGTGAGCATAATTTAAACTCTTGGTTGGTCGCCCAAAGTGCTGGGTTATCGCTATTTGTTAGGTTTAGCATTGGCACTTTTGCTAACGGGCGAACATTAGTTATTTCCTGATTGCCAACTAGGCTAGTTTCTTTATGCCAGGCTGGATAAGTTACTTTGTCTTTCTGTTTTTCCCCTTCTACTCTAGATGCGGGAAAATAAGTGCCAAACAAATAATAATTAGCATGTAATGGAATGACACTACATGATTCAACAGGGTTCATAGTTCATCTCCTGTTACAAAATCACCATTGTTGGCAAAAGCATTATAAAGAGAAGATAGGTCTGCACTGTGACCGCTATTGGTCTGTTTCCATTTTAAATAAGGACCAAAGTGTTTTTCTTCTGTTAGTTTACTAACAACAACTCGAGCTGCTCCTTCATGAATATAATTCGCATCTTTGCCCAAAACTTCAAAATAGCGAAACTTGCCCATTGCTCGTGGAATTATTTCTTCCGATTGGAAGGACTTGTTTTTTACATCTATTAGGTAGCGGTGTGTTCGCGTCTCAGCCCAGACATACCGACCTGTCGGGCTTATAGATTTATTCCTAAAACGTGCAACTGCCACCTCACTCGTTTCATCAGGAACTACGCTATATAGCCATTCATCTTGCGATTCATCATATACTCCAACCCCTAAATCCGAAGCAATTACCCGCTTCCCCTGATAAATCACAGAATACTCGTTAAACTCTGTTTCTACTTGTCGCTTAACACCAGTCGCTAAGGTGTACTTCCAGTCTCTAAATTTATCAACGTAGTAGAGGTAACTGCTGTCTTCCGCCCAAAGGAATTCTGGATAACCGCGAGAGCGACCTAGCTCGATATACTCGCCCGTCTTGAGATCTTTAATGACCTTAAACATCCCTTCTTCGGCGGAATACGCCAGAGCTAAGTAGCGATTGTTTGGAGACATCCGCATTAACCGAACCATACCGCCAAATTCATCTGCGACTAAACGTAAGTCAGTACCATCCGTTTTGACACTCCATACTTTGTCTCCTATCTCATAGAGATCTTTCGAGTCACCTCGTCCATTATCCCAACGGAACACCACTCTAGGTAAATCATAGGAATCTTGGTTGCTAATGTCCTCTCGTGGCCACTCTTTAGCTTTTCGAATGGTATATTTAGGTTTACCCGTTTCTTTATCATAAATAACGTAATTATTTTCGGTAATGTAAACACGACCATCATCCCACTGCTGTGCATTTTTTAACGCAACAGGATCATTTTCAACGGTCTGAGGCTTCACCGCTTGTTGCTGCTCAGGTACTGTTGGTTCTACTGATTCGTTGTTGCATCCTGACAATACCAACAACGCAATAAGGCTTAAGCTATGACGTAGTTTCATTCGTTATTCTCTTTATAATTAGGAGTATTTGCATTTAGGTTAAGCAAATAGATAACATTCTTGATGTAATGGCATTGGCCGCTATTCGCTCGACTTATAAGCCAATAAGTCGGCAATGGGTGTCTGGTGAATTATAACGGTTTGGTTATCACGATTTTGCCTGCTGTTACCCAAATAGCCACGCACTAGATCGACCTTTTCAACTTCAACTGGCCAGCCAGAGAAGCTAATTAACCTAGCCCCTTTGTCTGTTTTTGCACACTGACGAAGCGATACACGTTGTGACCAATCACCATCACACTGCTTGAGCTCAAAATAATCGTCTGACTCATCCAAAGTTGCATAACCGGGATATTCAAAAACAAGCTCTACAGGCTTGTTCAAATAAACAGCAGCCACATTTTGGTTTAGTTGACTTTGAAGGACCGCGTATTCACTCTGCTTATCACTTGCAGCGTTTGGCAAAACAGACAGCAATCGAGTGATCCCATCACCAGTTTTAAAGCTCTGTTCACTACTGTATGTCTCAAGATCGACCAATTTTGTCGCTTGAACTTCCGGAGCCGACGCTAGCTCAGATAACTGACTGTGACTTAACTGATTCGAACTGTAAAACATATACACATCTTGAGGTTCACCTTGAACTTTGTACGGCACCCAGATATGAGGCAATGAGTAACCTTTTGCTTCCCTTCCTCCAGTGGTACCGTCGACTGGACTAACAAAAGTTTCAACTTTCATTGATATTGGAGGATCATACTCAGTCAAAACTATTTCAATTTCTTCCTCAACTAGATTGAATATGCGCGCCTCACCTGAACCGTTCAACATACCTTCACTTACGACCTCACCGTTTTGCAACACCTTAAAGGGTTCATAAGTATGTATAGCGCCTGTCTCAGAGTCCTCTATATGTATATCGGCATGCCTTCTTGGCCTAGAGTCGGTGGAAGTAACATTAATATCGATATCTGAAAAATAACCATTTCTTTCAATGACTAATTCACGCCATATTTCATTGTTCCAAATAACATATACAAATCCAGAGCCGAAAATTTCGGACGCCTCATCAGAATGATCACCAGTAGGGAAATGAAGTGGAACAATAGGCACTAATATATTATCCCATTCGTCCATCTGACTTTCTTTATCTACGGGTTGTAGATCTTCAGCCAATTTCAATAAAATCGGTTGTGGTCGGTCTTTACAAGGGATTTTAATATAAAGCGTTTTGCCCTCAGCCTCGAGATCTTTAAACGTCGCTAGGCTGCGGTGTTTGTTGGCGAGATCGGGTTTTGCTACCGTAACCTTTCCTTGCTGTTCATCGGTTTTACTTAGCGCTAAACATGCCGCATTGCTAGACCACTGGCCCGCAAACTCGACCACAATTTTGTGTTCTGGGGAGGGTTCAACTGGCGAGAAGCTATAGTGACGTGCCAAAGGTACATCATCGACAACTTGCTGGTAGTTGGCTTTGTGAGCGCGCTCTGAACTGCAATTACTCACCCTATCAACATGTATCTTCAGTTTAGGAAAGCTTGCCAGCTGTTTACTGGTTAATGGACTACGTCGCACATTGAAAGAAAGGCAAACCCAGTTCGCTTTTACGAGTTCAACTCGAATCGCGTTGAGCAGGCTGTGGACATTTTTTTTAGCCGACGCAGTAATCTGCTGAACCAGAGTGCTTGGTAACTGAGTCAAGATGTCTTTAGGGGTGCGCACACGCGAAAATAGCCCTACACACTCATCTGGTGTTAAGACATATTGAAGGTCGTTCGTACTGAGGGACGAACTAGATATAAATTTGCAAACTAAGTGCATTTGGATTCTCCACAACCTACAGGTATCAATAGTTGCGGTGATAGCTAAGCTGATAAGGCTTAAAAAACGATTTGGTTGAAGAAATTCTACGCGGAATAATTATAAATTTCAACAAATTAGAAATGGTAACACCACCTGCTAAAACGCTAGCAAAACAGTCAATTAAACAGGATAAATAGTCAATTTGACTAGCAAGCTAACGGAGCAGATAATTACGCATCAACATCATGTAACATTCGTTGTAACACGTTAAAGTCAATGCCAACAAAACCGGAAATACGTATCTAGTGGCGACATACCTTCGAGTTAGCAAGCTTGTATAAGCATTATGTATCGATAGTAAAAGAGTAAAAAAAAGTGGGAATAAATTCCCACACAAACACAGCTAATAGACAACATGTTTAAATAAACAAACTAGCTAAAAATAGGGGTTAAAATAATTACCCAAAGCAGAACACCACACTAATTACAAAGTGTGATGTGGCTACTATATAGAGTCCCCATCTATTATCAAGATGGTACTTTTATGGGGCTCACATCAAAAAACACTATGCAAAATATCGATAAAATCAGTATTTTGATCACATCACTAGTTATAATAATTATCTTAGTTAAATTTCACCTAAATAATGAATTAATTTGAAAGAAAATATTTCAATAAAAATGGACATTAATTGAAAATAACATTCACACTGAACATTATATCGATATTTGTGGAGAAATTAGAGGCAATAGGGATACAGTACGCTTAAATATCTATAGCCTGAGATATGTGTATAAAAAAGGTCTGCTCAACGGGCAGACCTTTTTCTTATTTCTTGCATAACGATTGGCGCTATGCTGCGAATTTTTTATTACTATCTAACTCAAAAGTTTGATGAAATAGGTTTGGTTTAATAACCGCCGTGGATCTCACGTCACTATTCAGAGTAAAAACCGATTCAATCACAGCCTCTTCAGCTCTTATTGCTTGAACCGTTGGGTTAAACGTCGCGCTCGTTAACGTCGGCATGGCTTGCGCGAGCGTAAAGCTTGCGCTTTCGGTGACTTGCACGCCTGAAGCATTAGTGCCCGTCACAATGACGGTGTAGCTGCCGTTCGGTTGATCGCTGATGTCAACGGTACTGCTACTCCAAGCCCCACCGTTGGCGACTGTCGCAGAGCCACTTTTCAACACCGCATCATTGCCCTGCGCTTTCACTTCCAGGCTAAGCCCTTGGCCATCAAAACGCGTCGATGTACCTGAAAACACCAAGTTCGTGGCGTTACTGCCGTCCACGTTGCTCACTGGCGTGATAACCAACGTGGGCGTGATAGGCAGTGAATGTGTACGGTCTTGCGTGCCCACATTACCCACGAGATCTTTGTACTGGTCTACAATCAGAGCCACAGTTAATTCATTGGTATCAGGCACCTGAACGTTACCCTGCCAAACTTTATTATCAGCCGTGGCAGTTAGTGAGTTGATTTGATTACCACCAAGCATGGCCGTTACTTCTTGTAATTTTTTATCAAACTCAAGGGTTACTTTTACATCTTTGCCTGTTTCCTGGTGCATTGGCGCAAATTTCACGCTAGACAGGGTTGGTAACACACCCTCAACCCCCAAAACCAAACTATCCCCTGTGCCGGGGATAGTATTTACGCTTTGATAGCTATCATCATCTACCCGTATCGTGATGGTTTTGTTCTGTTTTATTGGAGTTATGTAGTCAACAGTCCAAGTTATATTGTCTGTCGTTCTCCAAGAAGCCTGCTTCAAAATCCCGGTATCGTTGCCATCACTGGCGTTCACTTTCAAATCCAAAAATTCAAAGTTGTTGACCTCCTCGGTAAAGGTAAACAATAGCGGAATTTCAACGCCACCAGCTAATGGCATTGACGCGGTTGTCGATATCGCGAGTGCTGGAATGCTTGCGGCTTCTACTTTCTGAGCTATTAATTTATCAACTTTATGACCAACTAAATCTACTGCTGTTACTTTTAGCGAGTAGTTGCCCGGTGATAACAGGTAACGTATCAAGTATGGGTCACCGTCATTGGCGGGTTTTACTATCGACTGAGGATTAACAAGGATACCCGTCCCATTATCTGCAGTCGAAGCCACACTACTTATGTTCTTATCTGAAAGGTATGCTCTAACATTCACATAATATTGACCGTTCACAGGAGTCATCGAATCCTGACTACCAGTTATACTTGTGATAACTGGCGCTTGGTAATCAACAATCGATTCAACCCCTTGAGCATTGTAACTTCGATTGAACATGTCAAAATCAGTGATGGTCCGCCCTATAAAGTCAGTCACCGTTACTTTGTACTTATACGGTAATTGGTCATCAACGCCAAAAGTCATAGTGTCTGAGCCTTTAGCAGACACGATTTTTCCAGTAAAGCTAATCGTGCTACCTGAATTAGGAATCAAATCGATAGAATAGTGCGAAGCCTTTACGTTCGCCCCCTCATTAGACGTAATGTTGAATACCTGGCTGTTGTTGGTAAAAACAAGCTTGCCTCCTTGCAAGCTTGATATTCCATCAAAAGCCACTCCAATGGTTGGGGTACTTATATCTATATCGATTGTCTTGTTTTGAGCCCAACCAACATTATCCGTTGCTTCGACATTGACTCGAATTGAGCTTACTCCTTGTAAGTCAGTTTTTGGAAGCTCAAAATAGAGGTGTGAGCTGTCGCCAACGTCATCTTTATCGAAAACATGCTTAGGATTAATCACTGTATACTTAACGCTTGCCAAACCACTGCCATCATCCCAAGCAGAAAATTGAAATCTAATCAGGTTCGCATTATCCTGAGATTGGCTAAGAGTTACAGAGCCGTCAATATTTGGCTTACTATTATCTACCATTACCCTGACTTCATCACTTTTTGACTCACCCCATACATCAATGACTTGAATTCGTGGCTTGATGCTCTGCCCATCAAGCTTATCATCTAATGGAGCGATAAATGTGGAGCAAAAATAACCATTGGCACACGTTGTAAAAGGATAAAATTTTTCCGGGTGATCATTTAAATTGTACGCCGCACCATCCAGGTTAGCTACGACATTTTCAAGATCAGAATTTTTCCTAACCTTGACCTTAAAGTTCATTTCAAGCGTCTCACCTCGAATAATAGAATCTGCAGTAGGACTGCTAATTATGATATCCAAATCACCTTGAGCTGGAAGCAATAATTCTAAAGCATGGTCCGAACCTAAATTTCCAGCAGAGTCAGATAAATTCTTAATAGTGTATAAATGTCGTAACGCCCCCGGAGGAAGAATGTCAGCATACAGCTCTGTATACGTGCACGTCGTTACGTCTGACACTGTACTACAGCTCTTTGGTTCAAAAGGTATATTTAAACGATTTCTCACCAATATAGGCTTTTTACCATCACTGATATTTACACCTGAAAGGTTGTCTTTAAAGCTCAAAGTCAAACTCAGCATTTTCTGACCTTTAGCGTTTAGGCCAACATCATTACCTGTAAATTGATATGTGTTTTGTTCAACCAAAGGCGCTTCGATATCCATCATATTAAAGCTGAATTTACTTACGGTTTCAGTGCCATTTGTTCCGACTGTTTTTGCTATCAAAACAACAGGAGAAACCGACATATTCACATTCGTTTTGACACCACATTTATAGCTCTCTTGTGGGTTAGTAATAACTCCTGAATAAGCATTGTTTGAGCCATCATTAGGCACCCCGTCAGAGGTGTAATTTTCTCTAACCCAACATTCTAGTTTTTTTGCTTTCACATCCCCTACAGGGCCAAATTCAACATTTAAGGTATCCCCCGCAATATGACTTTGAAAATCATTTGGCTTGGCGATTGAAAGCACTACACCCTGACGTTGCACATTGATACTTTCTGACCTTTCAGTGACGGGCCTTTCTTGGCCTGAATTATAACGAACGTTGTTATAAACTTTGAATCTCAGCTCATAACTCCCGTCATTTGATAACTCAGCGGATGTTAATCTAGCTTGCCAGAGTCCGCCTTTCTGAGAAAATGAAATTTTGTTGGATTGCTCACCATATTGGTAAGTACCCTCCACCAACGGTATCCCGCTTTGATCTTCAGCATCAATAGTGATAATGACTGGATCATTACGAGTAATTTGGTTTCCTCCACTAGAGGAAATTGGTGTCCCATCTTCATATTTAAAGGTTACCGAATGAATCGTTGGTTCAGAATTTTGAACTTTAACCGCATAATCGACGCTTGTCGTATTCCCCCTAACATCCGAGCCAGCTAATCTCATTGTGCGAACGGCGCTATCGCCATCATTTTGGCCACCTAAAGGAACCTTCATATCTTCACCGACCGAGGTACTTGCATCAGAGGCGTTCTCTTTAAAGGTCCAATACTCTAATGTTGCTTGATTAACACCGTCAGTTGAAGCTGTTCCTCTACCATTTAAATCTTGTGCAGATAGATTGAATATATAGCCCCCCACATAATAGCTGTCAGGATCAAATGCATTAAGTTTTAGCGATGGCCCTTCACGATCCAACAAAATAGCTTTCATTTCCGTTTCAGATTCGAACCCATATTCGTCTACAGCTTTAAGATACAAATTCGCCTTGTTATCGTCGCCAATAACAATGTTCCTACTTAGATTTTCTGCAATTTCAATGTCAAACGGTTGCGTTGGATTTTTAGGGACAATTGAACGTATAGCGGCACCTTGACCTTGCTGCCAGAGCTCAACCTTAGATACGTCGGAATCATCAGATATAGAGTTGAGCTTCACAGTAAAGTGGGAACCAACAACATAACTTTCACCAGAGTTGTTATCTGCCACCCATGGTTCAGCTAATTCGATTACAGGCCCCTTGTTGTCAACTTGAAACTCGAATTCACCGCTATTTGTGCCCGATGGATAAGAGCTGTCTGTTGCGGTTACGTAGAATACGTTTTTCTCATTATATTTGAATGCATCTGCCACCATTCTAACTTCTACGTTAGGTTGTATACCTAGTAAATATGGTTCTGCACTTGCCGCTGGTTCTGTTTCGTAGTGTTTTAAAGTGAAGCGTCTTCCAGACTCTCGCTTCATGTCCACTTCAACCAAACTACCAGGGCTTAAGCTCCATGTTATATCTGGAACCCAACTTGAATTTCCGCCTAAATAATTAGTAATTTTAGCCCCATTAACAACCGGACCTTTTGAATCTAGCAAAACGTTAAATTTAGGTGCATTGGGTGTCTGCCGATTAACTTTATTCGACAAATTGTCTTCAGCGTTAACATATACCGCCCAGTTTCCATCTTCGGGACTAATAATTTTGCCTTCAGTACTACACTTATTCCCAGAGCACAGCTTTACCTTAAAATCATTCTCTGTATTACTTGAAAAGTGTGAATTAGCCTCATAATCATGCGTCACACCCGTTACCGAGTTATAGAACGTAAGGCCACGCATATTCAGCTTATCACCAACAATATCGTCAATTTTGAAAGTTAGTTCTTGGACATAATTGGTGTTTAAATAAACACTCTCGTCGATTGGTTGGCCGTTCCCATCGCTAGGAGAAATATACGTTGCAAAGGGAAACTCGTTATCAATGTACAATCTTACTGTGTGAGGAGCGTGCCCATTGTAGCCATAGCTATTTTGATGTTCATCCATAGCACTCGTTATAAGTGCAAATTCAACCATACCTTTAAGATCTGAAGACTCCGTATTAAGGGTAAATAAATACTCTTTTTTATAGTTATCACCACTACCTGACTCTTGAATATTCACATCAATTGGGATTCCCGCATTGGGCTTGTTTTTTTCATACCACATAGTAGAAAAAGAGGGCTGGCTCCCCGCTTTTACAACAATGCCAGACGGATCTTCCAAGACAACTCGAGAATCAACGACACCGGCCACGTAGTGCTTGTTTCCGATCCATGTTTCTCGACCATTTTCGATATTCAGGGATGGCTTAGGCGGTGATTTATCAATACTTTCACCCTCGCCCTCAATAACTGATTTGTTATTTAAATCAGGGTTAGCCATTGATATATGATCGGCGTACCTTTGAGCGAAGTTAGCTTCAACACCATATTTAACAGTCATAATGTCATAATATGACTGTGCCAAATCATGCCGATAAGAATCTGAACTAAATTCATAAGAGTCTAGAACTAGTTTTTTGCCACCACTACCAATACCATTTGCTAGACCATCATATTGCAAATCATCGTAAATGGCGGAAGCAAAATCAACAGAGCTACTCAAGAGCATATTATGCTTTTGAGTCAGATCGTAAATAGCTTCCACTAAAAATCTGTGAATATAATTATTGGACAGTTTTTCTGGAATTGAGCTTTTCAGCATCTCATTCGTTGCATATGATACGAGAGTCGGATCAAACCCAAAAAAAGAGTTACTACCATTAGCTAGAGCGTTTTGGACATCGCCTAAAATTTGAGAAGCAACCTCAGGCGTTTTATTTCCAGCCTCAACTTGATTCCATTGAGAGTCAAACAACCCGGTTTGGTATGCCGATAGTTCAGTAATATAAAGTGTCTTGGAGCCATTAAGTTTAAAGTAAGCACCTAAGTTTGTGCTATTTAAGTCAACTTTCTCTGACTGTGAGTCTGGATTTTTCTGCCATTTATAGTAATAGGGCTGTGTATTACCATCAACACCGATTAAACGAACCCGCATAAAATCGTAGTTCACGACATCAGTTGTTGTATCACATCCTGCAACATCAAGAGCTTTGGTTACTCCATTGCTTTCTATGTGTTGAATCGTGGTGCATCTACCTAACGAGGTAAATTCACCCTTGGGATTTAATCCCTCTAACAAAACATTAGCGCCAATAAAAGGAGTAACGATCGTCATCGTTGGTAAATCAAAACTGCTTCGAAAATACACATCTTGTTCGGCACTTTCATTTTCAGATTCATCAATAGTTTGAATAACTAACTTTTGGCTGGCATTTTCCGACGTTGAATCAAAATTATCGCCCAATATTTCTTTGACGAAGGGAACATAGTAGACCACTTCATTTACATGACCGTCTTCATCCGAAATACTCTCATGTGGAATGTTAGCGCTAGAAGCTACGGTATCTGTCACCTTTTGAAGCACGTAATTATTGTCATTATTTTGGCTAACGTAATATTTTACAACTAACTTAAGTTTTTCGGCACTAGCACCTAACCCTATATCTCCATTACCGTCAGATACCCTTACGCGAATATATGGAATTTTATTTTCTTTTAAAATATTTACATTGAAGTTGCTAAAATCAACACTGGGAATTGAATTTAGAATCCCTTTACTAGCGTAAAGGTAATCGATCTTCAGATAATCACGACTCGAGTTAACCGACTCGGACGTATAAGTATCTTGCGTATAGATATCTTCTTTTGTTATTCGCTCACCATCGACACCAACATTCACGTAATTCATTGGGGCATTCTCAGGATAACTAATCACTTGTGCCGGTACTTGGTCATCACGAGCAACTTCGTGAAGTTTCTTACCAATATTACCTTTGCTATCACTCGCTTTAATTTCAAATGTTGTTCGTGTTACGAATTCACTTGTTGAATATTCTTTACTAAATTCACAGGTATATCCTCCACAAGCAACGACTTCATCCAAGCCACCTTTAAATGAAACAGTAACCGATTCAACCTGTTGCGAGCCTTCCTTTACAATGCCTTTAAGTACATATTCTTTGGTATTATTATTTATTGAACTGCTTGAAGTGACTTCTATTACCGGCGCATAATTGTCCCATTTGAAGTCGACGTAATGACCAGAATTACGCGTTTTAACTAGCTCATTACCCAATACATCAGTGGTATAAAAAACCAAACGTGCGGCGGTGACATTTGAAATATCAGTTTTAGGATCGATTTCCACATTGTCGATGGCTTTGGTATCTACCCTTACTTTTACGCTTGTTTCACGAAGACCCCCTTGAAAATCGTTGAACTCTATAAAACAAAAGTCACTACCCGAAGTTGTCTTATCATCACATTTATTTCCATAAGACCACTCTCCATTTAATTGGTATTCTAGATACGCGGAGACACCTTGAACGCCAATTTCATCGTTTATCTTTATATCCAGTCTATCAACCCCAGCCAACACACCGCTGTCTGTTCGTGACACTGTAGGAGCTTGGGTATCAATTGCAGTTTCATCACGAGGAGGTAAAACACCCTCGGTTCCTGTGCTAGTACCAAGCTCGTTAACTTTATTACTAAACTCAACATACTCGCCTGCATCCGTGCCTGAAACATTTAAGTTGAGATCATTGACGACAATCAGAACATGCTGAGCTAAATCGTTAGTGTAAATATCACTAGAAACTTTTTGCTGACCAAAGGTTAAAGGGGTTACGCCTCCTGACACTGCACTTATTTCCTGCCCATCTAGAAGACCATCAGCAATCACATCTCGATACTGAATATCCGCTAAATGAATCGAAGTGTAAATATCACTTTGAGTTTCACCGTATTTTTGGATTAGGTCGTTCGCAAATGAAGAATAAGCTGTTAACAAGGCGCCATATTTATGTCCTGATGTAGCAAAGCTACTTTGACCGCCTTTAGTTATGTCAATTGGTTTGGTTTCGTTAACATTGAAACCATACATATCATTTATGCTATTAATTGATTCAGATATAGCATCAGAATCAGATGAGCCCTTGCCAATCTTATATTTAGTTAAGCCCGATACGATGTTCGTCAAAGGGGTTATCATTAAGCTCTGGTCACCACCTTCCTTGTAGTTAACCATGGCCTCTAAACGGAGTGTTTTTCCGTTACTAGAAGACACCGTATTTTTTGTTAGAGGGTCAGTATAA
The DNA here is from genome assembly GCF_000272405.2 of Vibrio tasmaniensis 1F-187. Taxonomy (GTDB): domain Bacteria; phylum Pseudomonadota; class Gammaproteobacteria; order Enterobacterales; family Vibrionaceae; genus Vibrio; species Vibrio tasmaniensis_A. Next base: position 38,827 of record NZ_AJZM02000355.1, on the reverse strand, counting down.
CTGCCTTCTTTCGCTACGATGAAAAGTGGCATCGATGAAGATTCAAATTCAACCTTATAGTCACCAAAGGCATCGGAAGTTGTACTTGCCAGCTTCCTACCCAAGTTTCCATCCTTGTATTCGAACACCTCTATCTTTGCACCACTTACAGGGGCATCATAAACGTTACCCGAGATGCTTCCTGTATTCCTTGCTGGCGGGATATTATCACCACCACCTTCCCCACCACCACATGCGCTTAAGAAAAGCGATGTAACAATAAGACCTAATGTTGATTTGTGCGTATATTTAGTGAACATAGTATTCTGGCAGAGTATATTTTGTCGCGATTATATTATCGTCTGTAATTTTCTCAACATGACAGAATAACTACTTATAAAGTACAATTTGGCTAAATAAAAAGGTGAAAGGTTTGTTTTTCTATCGTTGAAAAAAACACCCTACACCTTTAACCAGTCGTTACGAAGGAATTAACTAAAACAACATGATAAAAAAATGAATAAATATTATGATCTAATCCCAACTTTGACCCATTAACTGAATTTGATTGATAGATTATGTACTTTAAAAGAGAGCACCATTTAAGTCTAAATGCCTTAAAATCCGGCTATCTGATGATTTTTATCATCATCCCTCTCGCGATATTTATAGTTGTAAGCCATTCAAATATTAATAAAAAACAAATTCCTAACGTAACTAGTTCCGAAAACCGTCCGACCATAACACCTGCTCCTACATCTGAAATGGTTTCAGGTGTAGTTAAATATACTTTTATCAGTTCTGTACTGTCTTCTGGTTTGACGAATAACGAATTAAAATCACTATTGAGTTTATTAGGAGACAATTTTGACATTATCAAATCAGTTAATAACGGTGATAAATTCTCAATAAAAACCCGAAACAACGGAACCAACCACGAATATGTCAGTGCTTTTTACTATTCAGGTAGTGATATAGAATTTTTCGCAATGAGAGGGGCTGATGATAATATCTACAATGAAAATGGCTATAAATTAAACAATGACTATGTATTTCCTCTTCCTCTGCATTTTCGAGTGAGTTCACCGTTCGATTTAAACAGAAAACACCCAATAACCAACCGTATTTCACCACATTTCGGAACAGATTACGCGACCCCTATTGGTACAAAAATTCGTTCACTGTCAGATGGCGTTGTTTTGAAGTCTCGCTATAACCGTTTTGCCGGAAATTACCTAACCATAAAGCATACTGATGGAAACTACGCACGCTACCTGCACCTCTCAGAAAGACATGTTTTGACTGGAGATTTTATAACAAAAGGTCAGATAATCGGTTTGACTGGTAATTCAGGTAGAACAACTGGACCTCACTTACACTTAGAGCTGTCGGTTGCAGGAGTCCCAGTAAACTTTGAACAATATATAAAATCAGAGAAAGGCCATAGCAACCAATTCATATACATGGCTCAAACAGAACATCAACAACTAAAAAGAAAACTTGTTCAATTTATCCAATCAAATCAACCCTCAACATAGGTTTCATCCTGTTATAGCACTTGGTTTCCTTGTTTAGTCGAATCGACCTGATACGATTTAACATTCTAAAAAGACAACCGATTGTTTAAGTTTGGCATTTTCAATTGCGAATTTTTTTCTCTGTCGCTGATTTTCGCATCTTTTTGACGGCATTACGTCATCCATAGGTTTTATGGTTCATATAACGATAACTGTCGTGTAGCAGCGACACCGACTTTATCTGCTAACTTAAGCGCTTCGTCTTTGAATTCAGGAGCATGTTTGATTCGTCTTTTCTTGTCGTAATTGCTGACCTCGTTAGTCATTGTGCTCACTTAACTAGTGCCCCAAACTGCTGGTGCGGACATTGTCTTCTCAAACAAAAACGCCGACGTAATTGTCGGCGCTTAGCTTAAGGTATTAATAGGTTAGAGGTAGTCAGCTACCTCGCCATGGTACTCAAAAACTCGGCTTCAAACTCTTCATCGGCTTT
>NZ_AJZM02000355.1:35379-36828 GCF_000272405.2 Vibrio tasmaniensis 1F-187 | reverse complement strand
GTAAGGTCATACTTCATAAGTCGGCAACTCGCTCTAAACTACTGACTAAAATAGAAAATATGCCACTGATGCGTAGATCCACATGATGACACAATCTTATCTTGGCCTCGTTCGCCTTAATAAAACCCCAAAGCGATGTGCCCTTCAAATGTAATTGTACAATTTACTTAATAAAGACGCTTCGGGCTTGTTCAACACTCGGAATTTAGTTTTGGCTGCGCAACACCTTAATCCTTATTTGTTATGCCTTTCTTCCAAGTTCAGAATTTTGACCCAACTTACTGCTAAAAACGAACATACAACTAACTAAAATACCGTTCTCGAAAAGCCGACATAGAAAAGATGCTGTCTTAAACACCAGACCAGATTCCATCCAAGGCATCACTATTTCGATTAGCACAGCGGCTAAAACCAAAGTATACCCAATGCGTTGATGCCATTTACCTAACACTGGAGAAAAATGGTGGAAAGCTAACAAATAGAGCACCGAAAATAAAGGCATTATAAACCAGGTGAAATACTCAAGAATTTCAATCAACGAGCTACCACCTTCGCCCAAAACCGTCATTAGAATCGGAATAATAAAATTGAGTAGCATGTAAAGAAACGGATATATAAGAATACCCAAGGCAAGATACCGAGCTGATTTTTTAACTCTTATTTCCACTTGTACCGCCTTCTCAAGTTGGAGTAACGCATAACGCTTAAGTATTTATCCGCTGTCGTAGCACAATAGATAAATACCTGTTGGACTTGGCCGCTTCTATCTATGAAATTTGCTTTAAAGCGTACCTACGTTCGATTTTTATAGCTAGCAGAGGAAAACTGCAAGCCGTTCACCTTCCACTTCTAGCTACCAATTTGTCTACAGAGACTATACCCGTTGCATAATTTTTTTAAAAGCGAACAATGCCCCTCTCTCGCCATAACACAGCGATAGTTTTATGCATTATAATCAAGCAACTAGGTCACTATGTATCCCCCTACTTCGCCATAGCACTCAAAAACTCGGCTTCGAACTCTTCATCGGCTTCTCGGGTTAGGCACTCCACCAGCCAGTCGATGCTTTGATGGTCGAGCTTACTGTTCACCACAAAGGCTTGCTTTACGCCAGATTGACCCAGCTTGGCAGAACCATAGTTCTTGAATGATTTATTGCCGTGGTAATGGAGTGATTTAATCGCCTCTGCATTCGGTTCTGGCAAGGCATCGAGGGTGTTAGCAAGTTGAATCACCAGCTCCATTGGGTTCTTGGATGATGAGATGCGATACAGAAAACCGCCCTCCACTCTTTGGCGTACCCAGTAATCAAAGCCACTGCAGTCCATCACTTTGTCGCTAACCAAGGCGGCTTCACTGCGATAACCACAGGGTTCAACCACTACTGGGGTATGTTTGAATTCTGGCTGACCTGAAACCGCATCGGTATGAGGTAGGATCAGGTCGCAT
>NZ_AJZM02000355.1:34341-35369 GCF_000272405.2 Vibrio tasmaniensis 1F-187 | reverse complement strand
TACCCAATAATCAAAGCCACTGCAATCCATCACCTTGTCGCTGACCAGTGCCGCTTCACTGCGATAACCACATGGCTCTACCACAACAGGTGTGTGTTTGAATTCTGGCTGACCAGAGGCTGCATCGGTATGCGGCAAGATCAAGTCACACGGCTTGCTGTCTTTGGCGGTCGGTGCGTTCCAGTGGATAGGCATGAAGACTTGTTCACGGCGCATCTCTTTGGTCACTACTAAGCGGGCTTGGCACTCCCCTTGTGCGCTGCGCACTTTCACCACTGGGTTAATAGTGGCGTGGTTGAAGGCATCTAGCCCAAATTCATCTAAGCCGAACTCTTCTAAGCCAAGCTCTGCAACCGTATCTGGATGCATGGCGACAAAGGGTTCTGGTGTGTGTTCGCCTAAACCTGCGGCCAAGCCTGTGCGGCTCATAGTGTGCCATTGGTCTCGGATCCGACCTGTGTTCATGATAAGCGGGAATTCAAGGCTGGTGTCGGCAATCGGTTTGTCGTGCTCAACTGCAATAAACTGCGCTTTACCAGATTCGGTAAAGAACTCGCCAGTGGTGAACATACGCAGCTCAATGATCTCTGGTTGATATTTTAGCACTGGCCATTGCTGTGGAGTGAGTTCGCCATAGCCTTTCTCATCTAACTGAGTCAGACCGATTAAGCACAAGTCACGCGCTTTACCTGTTTCATTACCAAGCGCAGTCATCTCGCAATACTCTTTAAAGATCTCACCTTCGTGGCGGTAATCAAACTGCTCTTTGAATCCCATTTTTTGCGCGACTTCTTTTAGTATCCACCAATCGGGTTTGGCTTCCCCTGGGCTTGGTAATATACGGCGTTGGCGTGAGATTCGACGCTCAGAGTTAGTCACGGTACCCGACTTCTCGCTCCACCCTTGCGCGGGCAGCACCACATCGGCCAAGCGAGTAGTTTCAGTATCGGCAATGCAGTCCGACACCACCACAAATGGGCACTTCTCTAATGCGGCTTTGATCTTTTCACTGTCAGGCAGGCTTACGA
>NZ_AJZM02000355.1:0-34331 GCF_000272405.2 Vibrio tasmaniensis 1F-187 | reverse complement strand
TGGTGTGTGTTCACCTAAACCTGCAGCCAAGCCCGTTCGGCTCATGGTGTGCCATTGGTCTCGGATTCGACCTGTGTTCATGATAAGGGGAAATTCAAGGCTGGTGTCGGCAATCGGTTTGTCGTGTTCAACTGCAATAAACTGCGCTTTGCCTGATTCAGTAAAGAACTCGCCAGTGGTGAACATACGCTGCTCTATGATCTCTGGTTGATACTCTAGCACTGGCCATTGTTGTGGTGTGAGTGCGCCATAACCCTTCTCATCCAGTTGCGTGAGTCCAATTAAACATAAGTCACGCGCTTTACCTGTTTCATTGCCGAGCGCTGTCATCTCGCAATACTCTTTGAAGATCTCACCTTCGTGGCGGAACTCGAATTGCTCTTTGAATCCCATTTTTTGTGCGACTTCTTTTAGAATCCACCAATCGGGTTTGGCTTCCCCTGGGCTTGGTAACACGCGGCGTTGGCGTGAGATTCGGCGTTCAGAGTTGGTCACGGTGCCCGACTTCTCGCTCCACCCTTGTGCTGGCAGCACCACATCGGCCAAGCGAGTGGTTTCAGTATCGGCAATACAGTCAGATACCACCACAAATGGGCACTTCTCTAATGCCGCTTTGATTTTCTCACTGTCAGGCAAACTCACGACTGGGTTGGTCGCCATGATCCACACGGCTTTGATTTTTCCTTCATTCATGGCATCAAACAGGTCAATTGCTTTTAAACCCGCATGTGTGGCTAAGCTGTCGGTTTGCCAGAATTCGCTGACGGTTTGGTGTGATTGCGGGTCACCAAATTCAAAGTGCGCGGCTAAGGTATTGGCTAAGCCGCCTACTTCACGCCCGCCCATCGCGTTTGGCTGGCCCGTTACAGAGAATGGCCCCATGCCCGGCTTGCCGATTTTCCCGGTCGCTAAATGACAGTTAATAATGGCATTCACCTTGTCACACCCTTGTGTCGATTGGTTTACGCCTTGGGAATAGATGGTGAGCACTTTCTCGTTCGAAGCAAATAACTTGTAGAACTGTTCGAGTTGCTGTTCAGTAAGCCCTGTTAGCTCAGGAACGCTTTTGTCGCACTTACTTGATTCGGTATAACGATAACGAGTCGCAGCTCGAATGGCTTCAGTAAAGCCTTGGGTGTGATTTTCTATGTAGTCTGAATCTAGCTTGTCGTTATCGTCGAGATAGCCCAATAAACCATTGAACAACGCCACGTCTGAGCCGGATTCCAATGCCAAGTGAATGTCTGCGATTTCACAGGTGTCGGTATAACGCGGGTCGATGACAATGACTTTCAATGCAGGGTTGGCTTGTTTCGCGGCTCTTAACCTTTGGAAAAGTACCGGGTGACACCATGCTAGGTTGGAGCCTGTAATCACAACCAGATCGGCTTGCTCAAGATCTTCATAACAAACCGGTACTGTGTCTGCGCCAAATGCTCGCTTATGCCCGACCACGGTTGAAGCCATACACAGCCTAGAATTACTGTCGATGTTGCCGCTACCGATGAAGCCTTTCATCAGTTTATTGGCAACGTAATAGTCTTCGGTAAGCAGCTGACCAGACACATAGAACGCAACCGAATCGGCCCCAAATTCTTCGATGGTTTGATTGAATTTGTCTGCGACCAACTGAGTGGCACTGTTCCAGTCCAGCTCTTGTTTTTGCTCATTCTGAATATGAGCAGGCTGTGTTAGGCGTCCTAAAGGCGTGACGGTGTCGCCGAGCGCAATCCCTTTAGTGCATAGCTTTCCATAGTTTGATGGATGATCTTTATCACCACGCACTTCTAGTTTTCCTAACGATGTCGGTCTCGCTTCTATTCCACACCCTACACCACAATAAGCACAGGTTGATTTTATCCAGCCGCTGTTTGAATCGGTCATCCGTTTCTCGCTCAATTATCCATAATTGTAATAACTGAAACCAAGCAAATAGCACGCCACTTAACACCAGCCGACCAAATTGAAATATTACTATTTAAAAACAACAACTTAATGAAATTTAAAATATCAACGCTGAACAAAATCGAACTTAGCCAAGATAGAAACTTAATTTTTGCACCATCTTGCATAAAGTTGCACCACAAATGCTCATTTATATAAATCTAACAAAAATCTTACATACTACTTTAGGGGTAATTACGTGCCACCTGTAATTTTTAAATTACTGAAATATATAGATTAAATTTTATTTGAATGAACAACTCGCAATCTGGCACCCTCCTTGCTCCACTAAAAACCAAGACTTAGAAAAAACATTTTTGTTTTTCTTGATGATTATGAATTGAGTGGAATCTCAACCCGGTATTCATCTGCTAACGACTAGAAATTAGATGCTAGTGATGGTGACGCCGAGAATAAGGAATGGATTATGAGCAAGAAGAAAATCGTCGTTGTTGGTAACGGCATGGTTGGACACAAATTTATCGACAACATCCTGCAATCAGACAGTGATGAGTTTGATGTAATTACTTTTAGTGAAGAGCCAAGGCTGGCATACGACCGAGTTCAGTTGACGGCTTACTTCAAGCGCGGAAATGCTGATGATTTGGCATTAACCAGCGAAGAGTATTACCAAAGCAATGGCGTCAATTACCTTCTCAACGCGAGAGTCGCTCAACTGGACACTGAAAATAAGTGCGTTGTGACTGAGTCGGGACATACCGAGAGTTATGACACCTTGATTCTGGCGACCGGTTCATTCCCTTTTGTTCCTCCTATTCCCGGTAACGACCAAGAACACTGCCACGTTTATCGCACTATCGAAGATCTAGACGCCATTGAACTATCTAGCAAAGGCAGTAAATCTGGCGTGGTTATTGGTGGTGGTCTGCTTGGCTTAGAAGCGGCAAACGCAGTCAAAAACCTTGGTTTGGAAACACATGTCGTTGAATTTGCACCTCGCCTGATGGCCGTTCAATTAGATGACGGTGGCGGTGCCCTACTGCGCAGAAAAATTGAAGACCTTGGTGTGCAAGTTCATACCGAGAAAGCAACCTCTGAGATAGTCGCGGGTGAGAACGCTCGCTACAGAATGAACTTTGCAGACGGCACCCATCTTGAAACCGATATGATCGTGTTCTCTGCGGGTATTCGCCCTCAAGATGCCCTAGCTCGCAGCTCTGGCATTGCCATTGGTGAACGTGGTGGCATCGTGATTAATGATCACTGCCAAACCAACATCGACAACGTGTATGCGATTGGTGAATGTGCGCTTTGGGACAACAAGATCTTCGGCTTAGTGGCACCCGGTTATTCAATGGCGAAAGTCGCGGCTTCGCATATCGTCTCCGGTGGAACGAGCGATACTTCGTTTACTGGTGCCGACATGAGTACCAAGCTCAAACTGCTTGGTGTTGATGTAGCCAGTATTGGCGAAGTACACGGCAAGACGGAAGGCGCTCAATCGTATACCTATAACGATGAAATCGAACAGGTTTACAAACGCCTGATCATATCGGCTGATGGCAAGAAGATTGTCGGTGCTGTTTTAGTCGGTGACGCCGAAGCTTACGGTTCGCTACTGCAAATCAAGCAAAATGACATGCCTCTTCCTGAAAACCCATCAGTACTGATTCTACCTAATGTGGCAGATGATTCAGGTTCGGCAATGGGTGTTGAAGCTCTGCCCGATAGCGCTGTGATCTGCTCATGTTTTGATGTGACCAAAGGCGATATCAAAGATGCAGTTTCTGCTGGCTGCACCACTATGGCTGCATTAAAAGAGACCACCAACGCTTCGACAGGTTGTGGCGGTTGTTCTGCCCTTGCGAAACAGGTTCTCGATAGTGAGCTGAGTAACTTGGGTGTCGAGGTATCTAATGATATCTGTGAGCACTTTACTTATTCTCGCCAAGAGCTCACTGACATCATTCGCGTCAACAAAATTAAGACATTTGATGAATTGTTAGATTCTCACGGAAACGGATTGGGCTGTACCGTGTGTAAGCCAGCAGTCGGTTCAATTTTGGCTTCGTACTGGAACGATTACATCCTCGAAGATCAACACATCGAACTGCAAGACACCAACGACATTTACCTCGGCAACATGCAGAAAGACGGCACCTACTCTGTGGTTCCGCGTATTGCTGGCGGTGAAATCACACCCGATAGACTGATCGTGCTTGGTGAAGTCGCTAAAGAGTTCGACCTTTATACCAAGATCACCGGTGGTCAACGTGTCGACTTGTTTGGCGCGCAACTTAACGAACTGCCAATCATCTGGAAAAAACTAATCGATGCTGGTTTTGAAACTGGCCATGCCTACGGTAAATCGGTTCGTACCGTGAAATCGTGTGTCGGTAGCACTTGGTGTCGATACGGTGTCGACGACAGTGTTGGCTTAGCGATTCGACTAGAGAACCGCTACAAAGGCTTACGCTCACCACACAAGATCAAGTTTGCGGTTTCTGGCTGTACTCGTGAATGTGCAGAAGCCCAATCAAAAGACTTTGGCATTATCGCCACCGACAAAGGTTGGAACCTCTACATCTGTGGTAACGGCGGTATGCGCCCTCGCCATGGTGACCTTTTCGCTACCGACCTTGATGAAACCACCCTGCTGCAATACATCGACCGCATTCTGATGTTCTACACACGAACCGCAGATCGCCTACAACGCACATCAGTATGGATGGAGAACCTTGAAGGCGGCATTGAATACCTCAAGCAAGTCGTGATTGAAGACAAGCTCAACGTTGCTGAAGAACTTGAAGCTGACATCGCCCTCAACATCGAAAAATACCAGTGTGAATGGAAAACCACCATCGAAAACCCTGAAAAAATGAAGCGTTTCCAGCACTACATCAACAGCGAAGAAATGGACACTAGCCTGTCATTCATCAAAGAACGAGAGCAGCGTTTTCCTAAGCCGAGCTTGAGCTCTTCTTCAGATTCACAACGCGATGAAATGCTCACCAAGGCTGACCAAATCGAAGTAACGGAAGTTTCGTAAGCCGAATTGCTGGTGAGTGAATCACTAACAACTAAACCCAATATCGATAGTCGACAGTGGCGCAGCCCAAGAAAACTGCTGTCGGCTATCACCCTAATTGAATTGATTATTAGTTTTATGTTTTGACTAGGAGAAAGTCATGGAAAATTGGACAACCGTATGCAGCACCCGCGACCTAACCCCAAACGGGGGTATTTGTGCCAAAGTAGACGATAACCAAGTGGCTATTTTTTACTGCAAGCGCAGTGACACGCTTTATGGGCTCTCTAATTACGATCCTGTTGGCAAGGCGAATGTGATGTCACGTGGTATCATTGGTTCATTAAGCGGTGAGCCTTACGTCGCCTCACCCTTATACAAGCAGCATTACCACTTAGAAACTGGCACGTGCCTTGAACAACCTGAACTCAAGCTCGTGAAATTTGAAGTTCGCAAGCAAGGAGAGCAGGTTCAGGTTCTCGCACCGCTTGCTATTGCCAGTTAACTAAACGCCGACATCATCATGTAAACGCTTTATCAGCGTGAGCAATTTCGGCACAGGGTTTAGCCACATTAATGCGTTCGAATCTCGGAAGTAACGCACAAGCTAAAGCCGGGTAATCTTCCAGATTTAAAGGATTTAAACCATGGATAACACAAAATTTTCGCTGCTTTCATTTACGGGTAAGATGAAAACCTTACACCTAAGTTGGATGGCCTTTTTTATCACCTTTGTCGTGTGGTTCAACTTTGCCCCACTACTGCAAATGGTGAAAACCTCGCTTGGCCTTTCTACTGAAGAGATCAAAACACTCCTTATTCTCAACGTTGCATTGACCATTCCTGCGCGTGTCGCGATTGGTATGTTAACCGACCGATACGGCCCTAGGTTGGTCTACTCTTCGCTACTCGCGATCTGCTCAATCCCTTGTTTTATGTTTGCTATGGCAGACTCTTTCATTCAAGCGGCGATTGCTCGTTTCCTATTAGGCTTCATCGGTGCAGGCTTCGTTGTCGGTATTCGCCTTGTGTCTGAGTGGTTCCCACATAATGAACTGGGTACAGCTGAAGGTATTTACGGCGGCTGGGGTAACTTCGGTTCAGCAGCGGCAGCATTCACGCTTCCAACTCTGGCTTTAGCATTTGGTAGTGACGATGGTTGGCGTTATGCGGTCGGTATTACTGGCCTTATGAGCTTAGCGTTCTCGTTTATCTTCTACAAAAATGTAACGGATACACCAAAAGGATCGACTTACTTCAAGCCTGCTCAAGTAACGGCAATGGAAGTGACATCCAAGGGTGACTTTTTCTTCCTACTCATTATGAAGGTCCCGATGTACGCCGCTTTAGCGCTACTGACATGGAAGCTATCACCAAACAACATCAACATGTTGTCTGACATGGCGGTTAACTCGGTTTACGCAGGTTTAGCCGCACTTTACGTGTACGAAGTGTCGCAAGTTTGGAAGGTAAATAAGAACGTATTCAAAGAAGAAGTACCAGAAATTCACAGATACAAATTCAAGCAAGTTGCTGTGTTGAACGTGTTGTATTTCGCGACATTTGGTTCTGAACTGGCTGTTGTTTCTATGCTGCCACTGTTCTTCTCTGAAACCTTTGAATTAACGCCGGTTCTTGCGGGTATGGTTGCATCGGCTTATGCCTTTATGAACCTAATGTCTCGCCCAGGTGGTGGTTGGATTTCAGATAAATTCGGTCGTAAACCAACACTGCTTATTCTAACGATTGGTCTTGCTGTGGGTTACTTTGCAATGGGTCAAGTAGACAGCACATGGCCTGTATGGTTAGCAGTTGTCGCGGCGATGGCGTGTTCTTTCTTCGTGCAAGCGGGTGAAGGTGCGGTATTCGCAACGGTTCCTCTAATCAAGCGCCGTATGACAGGTCAAATTGCAGGTATGACGGGTGCTTACGGCAACGTGGGTGCGGTAGTTTACCTAACTGTGTTGTCATTCGTGAGCTACCAAACGTTCTTCTTAGTGATTGCAGGAACAGCGGTATTAGGCTTCGTTACTCTGATGTTCATGGAAGAGCCTAATGGCCAAATTGCTGAAGTAAACGACGATGGTAGCGTGACCTTGATCAACGTCTCGAGCTAACCACTCATTGAATAGGGAGAAGCACCAAGGTTGGTATTACCGCTTTGGTGCTTCGTTCAGAGGCTCTACGTTCACTAGAGCTTTTGTTCTTCCTAGGATGTTCTGTCAAGGAAGCGGGAAGAAGAACAGTTAAAAGAAGACCAGTTATGACAATTTCATTCAGCCAAGGGCAAGTCGTCACACCGGAATCAAGCAATCGGCTCACACTCAAGTTTGGTGGTTATTCGAATAAAGGCGTACGTGACGAAAACCAAGACGCCATCATTGTAAAACACCCGAAGACTCGTGCAGAGCAAGAGCTAAAAGGCAGTGTTGCTTGTATAGCCGATGGCGCAAGTTGCAGTGAACACGGCCAGAAAGCCAGTCACACCAGCGTGATGCAGTTTATTGATGACTACTACGCCACGCCAAATAGCTGGAGCATTCAGCGCTCGGCTCAAAAGGTCTTAACGTCCCTCAACTCTTGGCTGTTCAACACGTCTGTTTCTAATATTCATCCCGCACAACAAGTTAACCACAATGCGCTCGTTTCCACCTTTAGCAGCGTGATATTGAAATCGAACACCGCACATATATTCCATGTCGGTGACAGTCGTATTTACTTACTAAGAGATGGAGAATTACGCCAACTAACCCGTGACCATACACGTAAAACTATGGGGCAGAAGCATTACCTAACGCGAGCTTTGGGGATGGATAATCAACTCAACGTTGACTACCAAACCCTGCCTATCAAGAAAGACGACTGCTTTATCCTGACTTCTGACGGCGTGCATGAATTTGTTGCTCCCAATACTTTCAAAGAACACATCAATAGACCTGGAGCGGATTTCGAATACGCCGCACAAACGATCTGTAACACCGCTTTAAGCCACAACAGTTCAGACAACGTGAGCTGCTTGATTGTGCAGGTCAGTCACCTACCTACACCTTCGCTCATCGAGTTCCATGAAAAACTGGCTAAACGTGCTATCCCACCCGCTTTAAAGCTCGGGCAAAGTATCGACAACTTTATGGTACTTGAGGTGTTGTATGCAGGCTCTAGAAGCCATGTGTATCGTGTGATGCAGAAAGAGACACAAACCGAGTTCGTGCTAAAAGTCCCTTCCGTTCAATACCACGATAGCCCGTCGCAACTGAGAGCCTTCTTTAATGAACAATGGGCGGGGATCTTACTGAACAATAAGAAAGTAATGAAGGTCTACCCAACGCCAGAGAACTCGCAATTCTTATATCAAATCTGCGAATGGGTTGAAGGCATCACGCTAAGACAATGGATGTACGACAATCCAAAACCGTCACTCAATGAAGTACGCGACATACTAGAAAAAATCACGCAAGGTATTCGAGTATTACAACGCGCAGACATGGTGCACCGAGATTTAAAGCCCGAGAACATTATGCTTCAACATGATGGTGAGATAAAAATCATCGACCTTGGCGCTGTATTAGTCAGAGGACTTGAAGAGGGAGAGCTCGCAGACAAAGACGACACTCCATTAGGTGCGGTCAATTACATTGCACCCGAGACCATCAAACATAACACCGCGACCACCAGCTCAGATTTGTTCTCTATCGCTGTGATCGGCTATGAGATGCTAACCGGTGAATTGCCCTACTCTGAAATGACCGCACAATCACTTAAGCAATCTCGTCATCATCAGTGGGAATACCAACCCATCACTCAAAAACGAACTGACTTACCAAGCTGGGTGGATTTGGTGTTACAAAAAGCCTGCGCCGAATCGCCGAGCGAGCGTCATCAAGTGTTGGGGGATTTTGTGGCAGACCTTTACACGCCAAACCAAAGTTTGGTGAAAAGCAAAGCCAAGCAACCTTTGATAAACCGAAATCCAATCCAGTTTTGGAAGGTGTTGGCTTTGTTGCTCGGCATTGTTGCCATTGTAGAGTTGGGCTTATTACTTAATTCAAGTTAAGTGTCCAAGTTCGAGTTAACTCCAAGTTCGAGCTAAGTGTCCAAGTCTAACCTAGCTTGTTTAAACTAACTGGAATTAGCCTCGTCTCACTAAACTTCTCGGCACGAGTTCAATACCCGCTTGGTAACGCTTAGCGGATGCATTTAACGCCAAAGCAAAAGCGCTGTCGGCAATTACTTCAAACTGCTGCGGCAGTGAATGGACTTTAAAAGGCAAGAAGTCGAGCAGTCGGTTATCACCAAAGGTTGCCAGTTTTACTTGATTAATCAGCTCTGGTTTTTCAACCATTACATCCAACACACCCTCTAACAAGGTGTAAGACATAGTCACAATCGCATCAGGAACCGTGCCTTTTGCAATCCAACCCTCAAAAACCTCTCGCCCAGATTCCCTATCAAAGTGCTCACCATAACCCACAACCATCGGCTTGTTTTCTGCGAGCCCTGTTTGTTGAGTATGTGCTTTATTCGCAGCTTCAAAACCTAGGTGACGTTCGCGTGAGATATTTAGATCAGGAAGTGCGCCTATCAAACCAACACTATGAATATTGTCATCGAGAATCGAATGCGTCAGTTCAAATGCGGCTTCGAAATCTTCACTGAGTACGCAAGCAAAGTGCTCATCATCTAACGGACGGTCAATTGCGATCACAGGCGTTCCTGAGTTTTGCAACTTTAAGTAGAACTCGTTGGCGTCTGGCATTGAGCTCGCAACCAGCAAGGCATCAATACGACGACTTACCAAAGCTTCAGCCACTTTTCGTTCTGTTTCAGCATCATCATCAGAACAACCAATCAATATCTGGTAGCCCACTTTGCGTGAATTCTGCTCTATCAATTTTGCCAAACGCGCGTAACTGCTGTTTTCCAAATCCGGAATAATCAAACCAAATGAACGGCTATTACCAGCGCGCAACGACGAAGCGGCGTGGTCTGGACGGTAATTATATTCTTCTACAACCGCCATGACTTTCTGTTGAGTCTTTTCACTGATTCTGTATTTCTGCGCCTTGCCGTTGATGACATAACTGGCTGTGGTTTTCGATACTCCAGCCAACTTAGCGATTTCATCAAGTGTCATATGAGTGACCTGTATTTTGTGCGTAGGATCATATAACGAATGATCTGATCCCTGGATTAGTTGAATTATATGCTGAATCGATTCAGTATAAAAGCTGAAAGGATTCAGCAAAATCTGAAAAGTGACTTCAATCATCCTTTTGAATGAATTGAGCGTCATTTGTTGTTAATAAGCTTTCGTTATTTAGCTTTTCGCTATCCACGAATCAAACCGAATTAACGACACGCAGCAAAACTATTTTGAAAATCGAAATTGGCTTTGCTGAATTTTTTTACACTGAATGCTGAACCGATTCAGCTCAGATAAAACAAAGAGCAAAGCAAAGAGTAAAGTTCACTAATTCTTGCTCTAGTTGGAATCGTAACGACACACAAATTCTCAAGCGATACGCTAAAGAGGCACCATGCTTAAATTATCAAAATCTGACATCACTCTAGGCCAAACGGCCAATGATAAGTTCCAAGCAATCCAAAATATTGCAGGCGACCTAACAGCCAAAGGCTTAGTTGACTCTGGCTACGTTGAAGGAATGCTGAACCGTGAAAACCAGAACTCTACGTTCCTTGGCAACGGTATCGCGATTCCTCATGGAACGACTGACACTCGTGGCCTAGTGAAAGAGACAGGCGTTGCGGTACACCACTTCCCTGAAGGTATTGATTGGGCAGACGGAAACCGTGTTTACGTTGCGATTGGTATTGCAGCTAAATCTGATGAGCACTTAGGCATTCTTAAGCAACTGACCAAAGTGCTAGCGGCAGACGGTGTTGAAGAGAAATTAAAGCAAGCAAAATCAGAAGACGAAATCATCGCCCTACTTAATGGCGAAGTTCAGCTAGAAGCAGACCTAGACGCTTATTTAGTTCAGCTGCTGTTCCCTGCAAGCGACATGATTCAAATGTCGGCAGTTGCGGGCGGCCTACTTAAGAACACAGGTTGCACAGACAATGCATTCGTTGCTGACTTAGTAACAAAAACACCGACTCACCTAGGCCAAGGCTTGTGGTTGTTGGGCAGCGATAAAGGCGTAACTCGCACTGGCGTATCTTTCGTTTCAACAGCGAACGATTGCGAATACGAAGGCACACCAGTTAAAGCATTGGTGGCATTTGCTGCTTGTAACAGCGCTCACCAATCTATTCTGGCAAACCTAAGCAAGATGGTTTTCGAAGGTAAACAGCAACAACTGTTAACCGCTGACGCAGCACAAGTGATTGGCCTTCTAAAAGGTGAAGCGGTTTCTACAGCTTCTCAAGACGACGACAACTGCGCGGTATTCAAAATCAAAAATGCACACGGCCTACACGCTCGTCCGGGCGCAATGCTAGTCGCTGAAGCGAAGAAGTTCGAATCAACTATCCGCGTATCAAACCTAGATGGCGATGGAAAAGAAGTGAACGCGAAGAGCTTGATGAAAGTAATCGCGCTTGGCGTTAAACACGGCCATCAGCTTCAGTTTGTTGCTGAAGGTGAAGATGCAGCTCAAGCACTTGAGTCTATTGGCAAAGCTATCGCTTCTGGCCTTGGCGAAGGTTAGGAAATCGATATGTCTGATAAACAAATCAAAGCCGTTACCGTAACCCTAAACCCTGCTCTGGATCTGACAGGTAGCATCGATGTGCTAAACGTAGGTTCAGTTAGCTTGGTGAACAAAAGCTCACTGCATGCAGCGGGTAAAGGCGTAAACGTAGCAAAAGTACTTTCAGAGCTTGGCGCTAAAGTCACCGTAACAGGTTTCCTTGGTCGCAATAACGAAGAACCGTTCTGCCAACTGTTCGAACAGATGGGCGCAACTGACCGCTTTATTCGTGTCGACGGCGCAACTCGCATCAACGTGAAGTTAGTAGAAGAAAGTGGTCAAGTTAGCGACATCAACTTCCCTGGCGTAGCGGTAACACCGATTGCCATCGAGCAGTTTGAGCGCACTCTATTCGGGTTAGCTGAAGACCACGAATATTTCGTGATTGCAGGCAGCTTACCTCAGGGTATTTCACCTATGTTATGCGCATCGTGGATTCAGAAACTTCACGATATGGGCAAGAAAGTGTTGTTCGACAGCAGCCGTGATGCACTTAAAGCGGGACTCGATGCACAACCATGGCTGATCAAGCCAAACGATGAAGAGCTATCTCAGTTATTCAACGCCGAACTAACTACACGCGACCAATGCCAACACGCAGGCCAAGCCCTAAGTGAAAAAGGCATCGATAACATCGTTGTGTCACTTGGTGCTGAAGGTGTGATGTGGCTTAACCAAGGTGAGTGGTTACACGCTCAACCACCGCGCATGCAAGTAGTAAGCACGGTAGGTGCAGGTGACACCTTAGTTGCAGGCCTATGTTGGGGTCACATGCAACAGATGCCAAAACCAGAACTTATTCAATTCGCAACCGCCCTATCTGCTCTAGCAGTTTCACAGGTAGGCGTGGGTGTAACCAGCCAACAAGAGCTGGATTCAGTACGACAAAATATCCAATTACAGGCGCTTAGTGCTCCAACTAGTCAGTTAGACACAAGTAAATAGGACAAAGGGATTATTATGAATATTACCATCATCACAGCTTGCCCAAGTGGCGTAGCAAACAGCATCATCGCAGCAGGCTTGTTAGAGCAAGCTTCAAAAACACTGGGTTGGAACGCCGCTATTGAATGTCAATCTAGCGTATTACCTAACTCTCCAGTATCACAAGACACGATCGACAGCAGCGACGTTGTCGTTATTGCTGCCAACACAAACGTTGATAAAGCGCGCTTTGTTGGCAAAAAAGTGTACCAAGCAGCTATCTCTGAATGCACAGCAGATGCAAAAGCATTTCTAGAGAAAGCGGTAGCAGAAGCAACGGTATTAGACGCTGCTCAAGTTGAAAAAGCAGTTACCGTTACTAGTACTTCAACAAACTCTTCTACAACAGTAAGCACAGGCAGCAAGAAGATCGTAGCGATTACCGCTTGCCCGACTGGCGTTGCACACACCTTTATGGCAGCAGAAGCACTTGAAGCAGAAGGCAAACGCTTAGGTCACCAGATCAAAGTGGAAACTCGCGGCTCAGTAGGTGCGAAAAACCAACTGACAGACCAAGAAATCGCAGACGCTGATCTTGTTATCATCGCTGCCGACATCGACGTTCCTCTTGATCGTTTTAACGGCAAAGCGCTATACAAAACCACAACAGGTCCTGCTTTGAAGAAAACAAAGCAAGAGATGGAAAAAGCATTCGCTGAAGCTAAGCCATACCAGCACACAGCGTCTTCAAATTCAGTGCCTGCTGATGAGAAGAAAGGTGTGTACAAGCACCTAATGACAGGTGTATCTCACATGCTTCCTGTGGTTGTTGCGGGTGGTTTGATCATCGCACTGTCTTTCGTATTCGGTATCGAAGCGTTCAAAGAAGAAGGTACATTAGCAGCAGCATTGATGACTATCGGTGGTGGTTCTGCATTCGCACTGATGATTCCTGTTCTTGCTGGTTTCATTGCATTCTCTATTGCAGACCGTCCGGGTCTGGCTCCAGGTCTAATTGGCGGTATGTTGGCTAGCTCAACAGGTGCAGGTTTCCTAGGTGGTATCGCAGCGGGTTTCATTGCGGGTTACGCAGCAAAATTCATTGCCGACAAGGTTCAACTTCCACAGTCCATGGAAGCCCTCAAACCAATTCTGATCATTCCGTTTATCGCGAGTTTGTTCACTGGTTTGGTCATGATTTACATCGTTGGTGGTCCAGTTTCAGGCGTGATGAGCGCAATGACAGACTTCCTAAACAACATGGGAACGTCTAATGCGATTCTTCTGGGTGTGATTCTAGGCGCAATGATGTGTTTCGACCTTGGTGGTCCAGTAAACAAAGCGGCTTACACGTTCGGTGTTGGTCTATTGGCTTCACAAACTTACGCACCAATGGCAGCAATCATGGCTGCAGGTATGGTTCCGGCTCTAGGTATGGGCCTTGCAACTTTCCTAGTGAAAGACAAGTTTGAAGCAGGCGAGCGCGAAGCAGGTAAAGCATCATTCGTTCTTGGACTATGTTTCATCTCTGAAGGTGCAATCCCATTCGCAGCGAAAGACCCAATGCGTGTTATCCCAGCATGTATGGCAGGTGGCGCACTAACGGGCGCTCTATCAATGATGTTTGGTGCACAACTAATGGCTCCACACGGCGGCTTGTTCGTACTGCTAATTCCTGGCGCTATCTCTCCAGTTCTTATGTATCTAGTGGCGATTGCAGCAGGTACAGCGGTAACAGGTTTTGGTTACGCAGCTCTTAAAAAGATGAGCGATTCTAAAGTGACTGCAGAGGCTTAATCCCCCTACTCTGTTTAGCGGGTAAAGCTGACTAACAGAGGCTCTTGATAAAACAGTCCCTTGGTAAAACTGTTCCTTGGTAAAGCAAAAGGCTCCTCAATTGAGGAGCCTTTTTATTATTCGTTGTCTTGGGTCGCTAACACAGGCAACTGGAAAGAGAAGGTCACCCCTTCCACATCGTCATCATCAATCTGACGAATCATCTCTACCAAATAACCTTGCACATCTAACTTCAAACCTTGTTGCTCAACCGCCTTAAACAAAGCTTCTAAGGCCGTGCTGTACGCCACATCTGAAACCAGATAAACATCGCTGCATAAGTAGTAGCCTTCAGGAATGGTCATATCGTAACGATCTTTCGCGACTTGCCAATTTCCAATTTCAGCGTCGATGTCGTCCCATTTATTATTCATTTGCTTGATCGGCGTAGTGCCCATCAAGTGAGTCGACTTCTGACCATAGATTTCAAATACCGTGTCCCAATCAGGATCTTCCAACTTAAGCTTTTGCATTCCGCGTTCTGGATACCAAACTAGCTCTATCGGCATAGACTTAACTAGCTCTTTCTCCATAGAAGACTGCACACCTGGATGTGCTAATTTCTGGATGAAGTCTGCCGTTTCCTTAGGTGTCGCGTTGTAACCCATTTCTCGAATATGTTTTGCTGTAACACCAAGCTCACGCTTGAGCGCCTTGCCTAATGACTGTGACGATGAGTAGCCACAATACTGAGCAATTTCAATCACGCTCCACGGTTCATCGTTGATCAACAAACCGACCGCGATTTGTAACCGAACACGGCTCAGATACTGGCCAGGAGTTTCATTAAACAACTCGGTAAACTGACGATGAAAATGGTAGGGCGAAATCGCGCTCTCGGTTGCGATTTCTTCCCACGTACGACGCTCACCCCACTCTTCATGCATCAAGGTCAGTGCATGCGTAAAGCGTTTTTGAAGATGCTCTGGTAAAGATTCGATCAATGTAAGCTCTGGCACCAGTTTAAAAGCAGGCTCTGAATGCAAAGCAGGTTTGTTCTCTTGCGTCATACAGTCTTAGGTCTCTGGTACATTGGCTTTAGTCTTACTGTCGGTTAGCTTCGCTGAATTGGACAGCTTGGCTTCACTATCGTCTTTGTCTTTTATAAAATCAATCACGAGCGATCCAAAGTGAGTTCTTCTAATGAATCTTGTTTATGTGCTTCTTGTTCGATGAGATTTTCAACTAGCGGCGGCTTGCGACAAAACAAACCAAGCAACACGGGAATCAAAATCAGAGTCACCGCAGTGGCAAACAACTCACCAAACACCAAAGATACTGCCGCTGGCTTTAAGTATTGCGCCTGTTCTGCGGTTTCACTTAGCAATGGTAACAACCCACACACAGTGGTTATCGTGGTTAAGAAAATCGCTCTCAAACGGCTGGTACCCGCAATGACTAACGCTTGCTGTAACGGTACGCCTTGGCGATATTCACTATTAAAACGCGTAATCAGAACTAACGAATCGTTAATCACGATTCCTGTCATGGCCATCATACCGAACATAGAAAGTAAGCTTATCGGCAAACCCATAATGTAATGACCGAAGATCGCGCCTGCAAAACCAAACGGGATTACCGCCATGATGATCAGCGGCTGCCAGTAAGATTTCAAAGGCACAGCCAACAAGGTGTAGATCATCAACAACGTCAGAATCATCGCTGATTTAAAGCCATCCGACACTTCCCCTATCTCTTCAAACTCACCGCCCGCTTTGATGATTACGCTTGGATATTGTAGGTGCAGAGATTCAATCGACTCTTCGAGTTGCTCACGTGTTTTCTCTGGTGATTGTAGGTCGCGGTTCTGCTTCCAATACAGGTTGATCACTTGCTCTCGGTCGCGGCGGTAAACCACTTGCGGTTCTTGCTCATGACGAAACTCAGCAATATCCCCCATCATCACACTTCCGCCATTAGGTAACATGATAAGTGCCTGTTGTAGCTGAGCTAAGGTTCTGCGCTCCTTTCTCGGATATTGCAGAAGCACCTTGGTCTCTTGCCCATTTTCTAACAGGCGATGCACTTCTCTTTCGCCAAACGCTTCGCCTGCTAACTGAGCCAGTTTCGCTTGAGTTAACCCAAGCTGCTGACCATATTGATTCAATACCAAGCGAACTTGCGGTAAACCATCCTGACCGTCGTCGTAAACATCCGATACGCCTTTCAACGAAGCCAAAGTGTCCGCTAGCTCCTCGCTAACGAGAGAAGCAAGCTCACGATCATTGGAAGAGATCGTTAAGAATGTTCCACCAGCAGGCTCCTCTGCCGCGCTGAACTTAACCGAGTAAGCGCCTTCGATTTGACCTGTATTTTCTCTCCATCGCTTCAATAATAAATTACCCGGCAGTGAGCTTAAGGATTCGTTGGTGAGCTCAGCTGTGACTTCGATTTCGCCATAGCCATCAGACCAAGCAAGCAGGTTCACAACAGGCTTTTCCTGTAATGGGTAATCGTCCATTAAACCCTTTTCGACCTGTGTCATCGCTTGCTCAACTTGCAACAAGGCTTGGCGCTGTAAAGGCAACGGAGCGCCATCTTCCAGTTCAATAACCGCGGTGATGTAACGCCCCGGAATTTCAGGGAACAATGCACTGCGAATCGCACCGTTAGACCACATGCCATAAGCCAGTGAGATAACCGCCACAAACCCAAGCAAGGACGCGACTTTGTAGCCAAGTGCAAACTCCAATACTGGCTTGTAGATGTTGAGATTAAACCACTGTAACCCGCCTTGAGCGGCATTCTGAACCTTAGCGAACAAACCCTTTGATGGCTTTTTCACAGAGAGCTGAGCCAAGTGTGACGGCAAGATAAATTTACTTTCGATAAGCGAGAATATCAGCGCAAAGATCACCACTGCTGAAAACCCAGCCAATACTTTGGCTAACTCGTTATTAATCCATAGCATTGGAGAAAACGCAGCGATGGTTGTGAGCACACCAAACACGGTAGCCACTGATACTGAATCAACGCCCTGCCAAGCGGCTGTCTTTCCGTTTAGATTTGAGGAGCCGTTTATATTTAAATTCCCTGAGCTACTGACGTTACCCGTCCGTTTTTCATGTATCGCTTCACCTACAACAACCGCATCGTCCACCAGCACACCGAGTACCAAGATAAAACCAAACAAGGTGATGTCGTTGATGCTGTAGTTGAACAACTGCATTGCTGCCAACGTTCCAGTCAGCGCAATTGGGATGCCCATCGCGACCCAAAAGGCGAGCCTGATTTCAAGAAAGATCCCAAGTAGAACTACGACGATCAATAAGCCTTGCCATGCGTTCTCACTCAAACGAAATAACTGCTCTTCAATGTAAGGTGCCATGTCGGCCATGGTATTCAACTCAATATCCGACGGCAAAATCGCGCGTTGGGCATCAAGCGTTTCACTGATCGCTTCACTGACTTTAAGCAGGTTGTCGGTTTGGCTCGTACTGACCAATAATGCGATGGCGTTAGAGCCGTTGTTACGCACGATAGAACCACTGTATTGGTAGCCACGACTTAACTTGGCGATATCACCCAACAGTATTTTTCCGTTGCTTCCTGAAATCACAACAAGTTGGTTCAACTTCTGTAAATCATCGGCGTAACCGTCACCACGAATCACCATTCGACCTTTGTCACTGATTAGTTCACCGCTACGAGTCTCAAGCGAACGCTGCTCAACGAGCTCTGCGAGGTCTTCTAAGCTCAATCCTAGCGCTTTCAGTTGGTCAGGATCGGGTTCGATAACCAGTTGAGATGTGCGAGTTCCCCAATTTGATACCTTCGAGATACGCGGATTCTTCTTCAGTGCTTGTTCAAGTTGCTTGGCGATGGGTTGCAGTTCGTCATCGGTTCTTGGCCCAGACACCACCACAAACGCCGCCAAATTGGTAAATTCGTTTCGCACAACTTGTGGTCTGTCCACTTGCACGGGAAAACCATTGATCGCGTTGACTTGATTACGAATGTCGTCCAGAAGCTTGTCTAAATCTGTGCTGCTGGTTTTACGAACCATGACCTGAGAAATCCCAGCACTCGACTGACTGGTGATCTGTTTGATGCCTGCAATACCACTGATTGACTCTTCGATTCGCTGCGTAACACTCTTATCGATCTGTTGCGCCGTACCGCCAGGGTAAGTAACGCTGATACTGATGGAAGACGGTGCTATTTGTGGGAACGACTCGACACGCAATTGTCCAAACGCAAACACACCACTGATAACAATCGCCATCATCAATAAATTGGCAGCAACAGGGTTATTGATAAACCATTTGGTCATCCAACTCATTGGTTTACCCCCTCAATCTGTTCATCGTCAGATTGGCTCGCGATCATGGATTCTGAACGATCATCTTGATAAAAGTTAGGCTCGACTTGCTTACCAATTAACATTGAAGAAAGCGGATATTGCACCACTCTGCGAACCTGTTCACTTTGCTGATTAAACCGAATATCGAGCACCTGATTACCTTGCCCAATCAGGGATACCGACTCTTTACGTAGACGATCATTGCTGTCTAACGTCCACACATATCCGTCTCGTGTCATCGCACTTAAAGGTACACTGACTACGTTATCCTTCAGCCCTAGATTAACCACAGCCTGAACCTGCTGATTTGGAAACAACCTTGGCTTGCTTTGATAAGGCGCCTCAACCGAAAGTACGACTTGTCTTTGGCGAGTGACCGAATCAACTTGCGGCGACACATAGCGCACTTTGGCAGGCCACTGATTTCCAGAACGGTTCACCACAGTGATACTCGGCTCAGTCAGAGCGGCTTGGACTTGTTGCCAATGCATTTCAGAAATCGGCAACTCGATATCAATCGAATCACTAGCGGCCAACTCAAAGGTCACTTGCCCAGCCTCTATCCACTCTCTTGGGCTAATGTGGCGTTTCATGACGACCGCATCAAAAGGCGCGGTGATTACCGACTCTTCCACTAGCTTCTGCGCACTCATATACGCCTGTTTGGCTTGTTTCAGGTTAGCCTTCGCTGCAAGCACCTGGGGCTCTCTGCGCGCAAAAGACGAACTCGTTTTCGGGTTCAGCATTTTTAACGCGACCGTTTGCTCATGCTTAGCTTGCTTCAATTCTAATCCTGCTTGTTTCAATGAGCTCAACGCCTGAGCCAAGTTCGCATCAACCGCGCTAGTATCTAACCTTGCTAACACATCGCCTTTGTTAACCAAATTCCCCGGTTCAACGCTTTCATCTAGCCATTTCAACTGTGCGCTACTGGATGCTTTCAACTGCACAGGCCAACGCGCAGCAGTTACACCTAATACCGTTAACGTCGATTGATGCTGTGATGGTGTTACCTCTAACACTGAAACTGGGGCAAGGACGGCTTCTTTCTTCACTGGCTGGGTAGCTTCAGGTTCCAATTCATCAACGACAACCAACGCGATAAAGATGGCTGCGCAACCGACTAATACAGAAAGTGGCTTTTTAAATTTCATGAGGTATCCCCTTGGTAACCTGTTGAGTGGAGGTGTGATTAAGGCGCTGACTGATTTCAGTGAGACGAGAAAGGGTTTGTAGCGTGATTGGTAGCATCACTGCGGTTTCAACAAACTCCAGTGAATAAGTGACGATGGAGAACACTTGACCAGCCGTCGGCTCGATAAGCTGACTCACCATCCATAAATTGCCGATGACCGCGCCAAACAACACGATAAAAATCAGCCCATAGACAACAGCTTCGGTATCAGACAGTTTGATTTCACACTGTTTTAGGCGCTCAAAGTGCCAACGAAGTGCAGATAAGCGAACACCACTCAGCAACTTCACTTGCTGTTCAACTTGGTCGTTAAATTGGCCATTGAGTCGTGTAAAGGTTCGGTGAAATACGCCGTAGATAACCAGCATCGACAACCCTGCAAACAACATGCAAAGCGCCAATGAGAAGTGAAACGTTGAGAGGATAACCACCGTCGCGACCAGCTGAACTATCGCGGTCATCAAAGTAGGCAAATCATCTTCTAGGAAATCAACCAGCTCACGAGACATGGTTAGCCGGGCGTCTTTGGTCGAAATAGACAAACCGCGCAGGTTACGCTCAACAAGGTTTGCCAGTTTTACGCGAATAGCACCATACACACGGGTATCGTAAAAACGGCGAACGACACTGATGATCACCAGTACAAAAAGAATCAGTGCCAACATCATCAAAGGCTGAAAGCTTTGGTTTAGCACTCCGTCTATGGCGTAACCAATAAACAGTGGCAGCAGAATAAGCATCACGTTTTCAGCCAGTACCATTAACCAAGTCGCGGCGACCTTTAATGGATTAAGCCGAATAATCGTCAGCAGAGAGATGGGATGTTTGAATAGCATTATTGAGCCCATAAATGAATATGGCGCCAGTATTACCAATCCAACATGGAAAAAAGTGTCCCAAATTGCTGTATTAACAAATTAGACGACAGACTCGCTTAGTCACTAGCTCGGTTACCTTTTGTTTACCTCGCCTCCTTTATTGTCCTTGATAAGAAAAATGAACAACAAGGAAAGAGCATGAAATTATTCGCTTCATTACTCACGACAGTCGGTATTACTGGTGTTGTCTGGGGGGTATTACATATTCAGCCAGCGGTTGCGGATGCTTCGACGGAGCAGCCAATTAATTCGACAGCACAGCCAATTAAAAAGGCATCAACAGCTGAGACGGCAGTAACTCAATCAGTAATAGCTCAGTCAGAAGCAACTAAGCCCGTAGAGGTAAAACCACAAGTCACTGCAAACACGACTTATCTGCAAGGTTTGAGTAAGACAATTCCTTTAGAAGACGTGCCAAACCTATGGGTGGATTTCTACCAGAACCTCGAATCCGATGACGAAGAGGTCGCACAGCAACAGCAACAGCAAGTCATCGTCGTCTATCAAGACATCAGCTTAGATTTCAGCGAAGCAACAATCATGATTGGCTTCCCGACTCAGCAATCAAAATTAAATAAAAACAAGCTCTTAATTAAGCTCCCGAACAAAGTCAAAGGCACGCTTCTACTAGGTAAAGGCGAACATACCGAACAGGAATTAGCACAAGCTTGGGAAGGTATCGCGATATTAAAAGAAGTGGACATGGTTATAG
Organism: Vibrio tasmaniensis 1F-187; assembly: GCF_000272405.2. Lineage (GTDB taxonomy): Bacteria > Pseudomonadota > Gammaproteobacteria > Enterobacterales > Vibrionaceae > Vibrio > Vibrio tasmaniensis_A. Next base: position 12,837 of record NZ_AJZM02000355.1, on the reverse strand, counting down.
AGCACCACCAACTGAATCAGTATGGGTTGCCAGATTCTAGTGAGTTATACGTCTATTATAAGAACAATCAGTGAAGGATTTAGTTATGGATTTCACTATGGGTAGCATTGGGAATTTTCTCTCTCAAACATTCACAGAAACGAGCATCATCCTTACTGAGACTTGGGTAGACGACAACTTTCTATTGCTTGCTCTGGCTCTGTTTATCTTTGAGCTTATCCGCTATGCCTTTAAGAAAAAGCTCAGCTGGAATATGTTGGTAGACAGCGCGACCAACTTAGTCACTTTGTTCTTCTTGTTGGTGACCCTTTTCTTTGTCGGGTTAGCCTATGTGGGCACGTTTGTTTACGCCTACGAGAATTTCAGCCTAACTCAGCTACCGATATCCGGTTGGACAATTCTTGGTTGCTTGATCTTGGCCGATCTCGCGTACTACTGGGAGCATAGGTCCTTGCACAGCAACGGTTTAGCTTGGGGAACGCACTCAGTTCACCATAGCTCGCCTTACTTTAATATATCTGTCGCTTACCGATTCGGGCCTTTAGATTGGTTCTTCCCGTTCTTTTTCCACTTGCCGTTGATTCTGCTCGGCTTTAACCCGTTTGTGGTTCTGATGTGTGAAACCTTTGTGCAGCTTTATCAAACGCTATTGCACACCGAAACCGTTAAGCGCCTGCCCCGCCCTGTTGAAGCGGTGTTTAATACGCCTTCACACCATAGAGTGCATCACGCGACCAACAAGCAGTATCTTGATAAGAACTACGCTGGGATCTTTATCATTTGGGACCGCATGTTCGGTACCTTCGCCAAAGAAGAGAAAGAAGTCAGATATGGTGTGTTCCCGAGAATCAACTCTGTGAACCCATTTAAGGTATATTTCCACGGCTACGTTAAACTGTGTCAACAGTTATGGCATGCGCCAAATTGGAATTACCGATTACAAATTCTTATTCAGCCACCGATTTGGGCTTGGAAAAGAGAACGAGAAACAAAGTAAGGACACTTATGAGCATTAACGCCCTGTTGATTGAAGACGACAGTGACTTAGCAGAAGCCATTGCAGACTATATGGAACTCGACGGTTTCGAATTCGATTTTGCCTACAATGGCAGCGCAGGACTCAACCTTGCGTTAGAGGGACGTTATGACATCATTTTGACGGACATCAACATGCCGAAAATGGACGGGCTTGATGTCTGCCAATCACTTCGCCAACAAGGTGTCACGACACCGATCCTAATGTTGACCGCAAGAGACACGCTACAAGACAAGATCGCGGGGTTCGAGGTCGGTTCGGATGACTATCTAGTGAAGCCTTTTGCGATGGAAGAACTCAAAGTACGACTGATGGCGCTGATACGTCGCTCTCAAGGTTCGGTGACGTCGCTGTCTGTGGCAGATCTCAAACTGGACTTGGACAAACACCAAGCTGTTAGAGACGGCAAGCTATTGAAGCTGTCCCCTGTCTGTTGGCGAATGCTTGTGATGTTAGTGCGAAACAGCCCTAACGTGGTGAGCAAAGCCAAGCTTGAAGAAGCATGGGAAGACGAAATGCCAAGCTCTGACAGCGTGAAAGCACACCTGTTTAAGCTTCGACAAGTGGTTGATGCGCCCTTTGACTCAAAACTAATTCACACGATTCATGGTATTGGTGTGGTCTTGCATGAGGAGCCATCATGAAACACGCGAACATGAATCGAGTCAGTATTAAGCGCGACATCTACCTCTATTTATTTGGCATCGTCGTGCTACTGACTGCCATCTACAGTTTGATGGTTTCACAGAGCTACCATATTGGCCTTAATGAATCGGCAAAATATGGATTTCTGTATGAGTTGGAAGTGGCAGAGCAGCAATACATCGAAACAGGGCAACTGCCAGACTACCAAAACCCAACATTCCAAGCATTTCTAAGTTATTCAGATCTGCCCGTTAATTTTCAACAAACCTTTGATTGGAAAGCGTTTGATAACGATGCAATTTATGAACACTACGAGCAATCACCTAACAATGATTCAGGCCAATACCTCTATGCAGCCAAACATCAAGTTTCTGGTAAAGACGAAGCCTTGTACATCATTTCTGAATACGACGAAGCCATCTACTTGAATCTATTCGAGCTCAACCCACCCGATTCCGTGAACCAAATTAACAACGCCTTCATTGCCATCGGCGCCCTTTTACTCTTGGTATTTTTAATCATTCGCCTACTGATACATCGAGTCACCAAACCGATTATTACGCTATCAAAATGGTCTGAATCTATGGACGTGGACAACACTGAAGGGCTTGCTCAGTTTCGGTATAAAGAAATCGACCAGTTAGCTTCCCAACTAATTAAAAGCGTACAAGGTGAACGCCAAGCCAATGAACGTGAAAGCTTTTTCTTAAGAGCAGCCAGCCACGAACTAAGAACACCGATTGCCACTATTGCAGCCAGTGGCGATATGCTGGTTCGGTTATCTGAAACTATCCCTAACAGTGGCCAACGAGCGGTAGCGCGAATCCAACGTTCGGCCACCAACATGAAAGCCTTGGTAACGACTCTGTTGTGGATGAGTCGTAATAGCGAAATGGAAACCAACTATGAGCAAATCAAGCTGACTCCCCTGCTCAACAACATCATCGAAAGCCAACGTTACCTCCTCAAAAACAAAGAAGTAGAGATCCACACCAAGGTCGACCAAGGCGAGCACTCCCTTCCCCGTGAGTTAACAGAAGTTGTGCTCACCAACTTGGTCCGAAATGCATTCCAACACGGTGGTAGCGGAGATATCAGTATCACACTGACAGAACATCAGTTTGAGGTAACCAACCGTTTGGAAGATGAAAACCTAACAAACGACTCTGAACAACAAACCTCTTTTGGTATCGGCCTAGAGCTCATCGATCGCGTGTGTCAGAACCAAGGTTGGCAGTTTACTCATCAAGTTCACAACAATGAGTTCATCGTCAAAGTCATGCTATAGCGATTATCTAAATGGTTATTGTATGGTGACCAAAAGTTTACCCTTGCTTGGTTATGCTAGTCGCACAATCTAGTTAGGAGTTATTTTATGGGCACTTGGATTTTAGAAACACTGTTGTGGGCTGTGGTAACGGTGGCGGTTTGTGTCGCGATTTGGGGACTGTACTTACCTAATATATTAATCGCATTAGGCGTGTCGGTAGCGGTATCGCTGTTACTGGGCAATAGCTGGAGAAGCTAGTTATTTAAGGAAGAGCATAGTTCAAAACATAAGTGAGTATTGGCACACCCGACAGCAGCGATATTTACTAAGTACGTTGATTAGGTACGTACTGTCGGGCGCGAATTAAATTAGCTAGTCAGCGTTTCTTCAAAGACACCCAGTTCACGACCAAGCCATGTCGCTCTTACTGTGTGATCCAAAGTTTCTTCACCGCCAGTTACCGGGTGGATAAGCACCGACATATCACCGCGTTCTTGCTCAAGCCATTCAACAATACCCGACTCTTTGTTTGCAAAGTGAATCTCAAACATCGGCATCTTATGCGGGCCAACCAAACGCTGGATTAATGGGAAAGTCTCTAACACATCTTTACGTTCCGATAGAATTTTCTGACGCAGTGTTTCTGCCTGCTCTGCAAAGCGCAGAGGGAAATAGATATGACCGTGGTACATGGCACCATCCTTTAGAATTATGATGTCGCGATTTTATACCTAAACTGTGCAGAGCCGAGATAATACTCGCGAAATTTCAAGATAATTGGATTTTTTTGAATCCCGTGCAATGGGATGAGCATTGCACCTGAGGAAGTGAATATACAAAAAAGCACGAGCCTAAACTCGTGCTTTTTTAAACTTAATTTTTAGTTAAATTAGAGAGAGAATCCAAATTTCTCTTCGAACGTTTTCTGATAAGCACGAAAATCATCACTTCGAAGTTCACCGAAGACCTGAGTAACGCCACTTCCCAGACCATACCTTCCTTTTGGTGAGCTTGTCCCTGATTGAGAAACGATCACATAGTCCTTAAGCAGCTCGATAGTTTCTGCGGGGATCTCTTTTATCTTACCTACTATGTCATCATGCAATGAATTGATAATTTGTTGCTTGATGTCTTCAATTTCTTCTTGCAGCACTTTCAAATCAAGTACGCTTGTACTTGAAATAAAGGTTTCAAGGTTACGAATGACTACCTCACAAGCCTCTAGCTCCGCTGTCGCTCTATCAAACATCGATTTAGCTTCTGCTACATCATCTTCTGAAAAGACTTGGTTTAGTGCGTTCTGAGCGTCCGTTACATTACGTTCAAGCTGCGTATGCTTTTGCTTACGTTCACGTAATTGGTCTGGTTTTGCACTTCTGCGATCATGGTCAAGAGCTTGTCTTTGCTCTTGAAGTTTAGATAATTTAAGTTTTAGCTCTTGGATTGACATGTTTTATCCTTAACAGGTTACATTTAATGAGTTGTTTTAGTGAATTGCTTTGTTTTATTTTCATGGTCGAATGCTTGATTTTGTAGTTCGCGCAAAAGCTCAAGCACTTGCTTAGCTCCTAAAGCGGACACACGACAAGCAAGTTCGTGGCTTTCAGCGGCGCTAAGAAGTGGCTTTTTCATCTCGAACCTCTCCCGTACGGTCTTGATAGCATCGAATTTCATTCCCCATACGAATCAGACCTTCAGCGACTTGCAAGCAGCCTGTCAGCCCTTCAATGGGGGTGTGTTGGAGTTGATTTGCAGCATGAACGTGCAATAAGTAATCCTGTAACAACGTCAGTATTGCCGTTCCATCCTCAATCATCGATGCAGGACTTCCCAATAGCAGCTCGTCTGAATATTGGTGAAGCTGCGTCCAACTGAGGTCTATATCAACGTTTGTTTTGTTTGATTGCGTATCCATACTTATTGCTCCTTAGTCAGACGTACTGCGTTGATGATTTCTAGGCTCGCAGACAAAGCGTGGCCTAAGTCTTTTGCATCAATTTCATGCAGGTCTTCGCATTTATTGATGAGTTGAGTCACGAGTTCAATGTTACCGAACGCATACTCTTCAAGGTCTACAGCGTTCCACTCAGTGAGCAAGACTGCTCTTACACCTTCTTGATTTTGAATGTTCATGCTTATAGCTCCTTAATGATGTCGTCAGTCACTTTGTCTTCACCTAACGAAGCACAAAGGTTCATCGCTTTGGTGATGAGGTTGTTGATAATCTGAGGGTACACAAGGCTCCCTGATTGGGTACGTCGAGTCTTTAATCGCTCTTTTAAGGCAGGAGCTGAGCTGCTGTCCATGATCTTGTTATAGTCACAGCCAGCACGTTCAAATTTATGTCTTAGGTAAGCTTCAATATCATGATCCAGTGGTGGGACTTCGACCACCATACAGCGGCGGATAAACTCTCGAAGCTCATAATGGCGGCGTTCGTCAAGGCGGTGAAACAGCTCTGTTTGACCCACAAGTAAAATCCCAAGGAGTTTAGAAAACCCGTCCTCTAACTCCCAGAAACGCTTAAGGTACTTCATGACAGGGATAGTCAAATCGTGCGCTTCTTCAATAATAAGTACATGTCGTTGACCACCTTTCGAGGCCGTCATTAAGAGGCGTTCAACCTGTCGCGCTTTGGCTTCCATGCTGCGTTTCGGTGTCTCGCTGCTGATATCGTTAATGATGGCATCACAGATACCCGCTGCCGTGGCACGCGTTTTATCAATGATTTTGGGCTGAATGACAGAGATATCTCCGTCATTGTGTAATTCATCCAGCAGCAGGCGGCGTAGAACGCTTTTCCCTGCGCCTGAGTCGCCCACAACCGCTAGAATGCCCTGATTACGCGACACGTCTTTCATTGCTGCCAGTACGTAACGGGTATCTTCGTTCATGAAGATGTCACGAACCGCGCGAATGTCGTTGATAAACGGGTTTCTGAATAGCTTGAAGTGTTTCATGGCTTCTTGTGTTAGCATTTGGTTCTCCAGTTCGATGTCCTGATTGATTTCTTCTTGCTGGGGTTTAGGTTGGTCATTGGTTGCACCCAATGACCAACCGCTTATACCCTCTAGCCCTTGTGATACGAAAAACGCATTCACTTTCTGTTTAAATTCTTCTGCTTGTCGCTTTGGCGGTTCATTTTGACGAACGGCCTTGTAAACCGTGCTGTAATTCATCGTTAAATAGTCAGCTAACGAGCGGATGGTTAACCCTGCCTCATCTAGCCGCGTTCTGAGTGTGCTCATTGGCTTCTTGCTCCCACAATTCAATAAATATCTGTAATTCGCGCTCAGAGGCTCCCTGAGGGTGTTTTTGCTTCAATACATCTCTAAGGGTTGTCAATTCTTCTCTCGATGGGTTGAGGGCTTTTTTAAGGCGGTTTAAAGCCCCTATAAACGTTGTTTTATGTTCCGTTAACGCTTGTCCTTCAATATCTAGGGTTGTGCCTTTTCTTGATAAGAACGACGGCGTTGATTGTTGCTCAATGTCAGCCATTGGATTAATGGCCCCATCGAAGGCGGGTGTGCGCCCTTTACGAACTTTCTTAATTGCTCGTGGGTTGTCCGTACCCCATGCGGCGGTATCAAGTCGCTTACGGTTAATGTCTGATTGCGTTTCTCGAACGGCCTTATGCTGCTCACCGATAATCGGGGCTTGTAAGTTAAACCCAGCGGCATCACGTTCAATAGGCAATGCTTCATGTGTGTGCTCTCGCCCTTGTTCGTCCATACTAATCACTCGAATTGCAGGGGCTTTATATGGGTTCACAAACACTTTGACTTCATCCCCTGCGATAATGTGGGGAATATGTGTTAACGAATAATCCAATGACGCATAGCCTTTCGGCGCAAAGCTGATACTCAACTCATTCGGACGTACTTTTCTCACTTCTGGTTTGGTTTGCTGCATCATGCTTTTCACCAGCTCTATGTTATTGATTAAACGTAAGTGTTCCGTCCGTATGGTCTGCCACAGCCCAAAGCGACTGCTCTTGTGTCGGCTATGTGCTTTCAACGATTGGAAGCCAATAGACCACTTGATAGCGTATTGATTTAACTCTTCAATCGAGTTGATCGTGATAAAAGCAAGGCGACTCTCAAAGCGACACTCGACAAGGTTGTGAGTTGATTCCACCTGACCTTTTGCCCAAGGGCGACCAGGCGTATGCGCGATGTGTTTGACCTCAAGCATGTCCAGCATATGGCGCGTTTGGTGCGCGATGTTGGCTGAGCCTGCATCCCAGATAAGCAGCTTAGGCACGCCATACATCAATTCATTCGTACTACGCTCACAAAAGGCTTCAAATAAAAACTTGGTGATGGTCTCCGTGTTTTCACCTGGTGCCACGTAGTAGCGCAGGAAGAAAGCACCGCTGTAATGGTCGGTAGCGAGATAGCGCAGCACACGTTCATTCACAATACGATCAAGGTTTTTAGGCTTGTTCTTGTAGAACTCGTCCTCTGCCATGACTCGCAAGCCTTTCCCACCTTTGAGGTAATACAGCACACAAATAGACACATCGAATTGCCACGCATGATTCGGGTGTAATGAACGTTGACTCGTTGTGGTTTCCATTACATTCAACTGGTTAGGGTGAACTCGAAAACGACTGAAGGCTCGTAAGACCGTGGATTCTGAGACATCCCTAGTAAGGTGCTTATTTGCCAGTGCAATATCAATTGCATCACGAATGGTCATTAGTCGCTTACCACTGTCTCGTTCGCTTTGACGCATTAAGTTAGCGAGTAATTCAGTTTCAGAGCGTGTTAACGCTAATTCACCACTGTCAGTGCGTTTTTTGCGACCTGATACCCAGCCTAAATCAGCAAGCTCTTGATACAGCTTGTTTTTCGAGATACACAGATACTCCGTGGCACGCTGTACAATCGTCCCTTTATCACCACGTCCTGCACTGTCTAACTCAGCCATTAAGCGCGTGAGGTATTGTGCTCGCTCTAGCTCAAGTGCATTCATAGTGGATTAACCCTCGCTATCCATCAGCAAAGCACTCTCTTCATGCCATTGCTCTAAATGCGTCATGACATGAGCAGCGATACCCATATCCCCAGAAAGGCTTAGAAAACGCTCCAACACTCGAAAGAGGGTATCTTCACACGCTTGATCAATATCGATAGGGTGGTCATTGTCTTGAATGGTTTGAATCGCATCAAAAAGACGCGCTAAACCGCTGTCTACCGCAAGTGCCGCAATATTCAATTGCTCTAACAATTGGCTGTTCAGCTCTTCTTCTTTCTGGCGAGTCTGCGCAGGTGACAGAGGCTTATCTAACTTTTTAGATAAACTGTTTATTTTCTTATCTTTATCAATAAGTAAGCGTTCATTAGACTGCTTTTCTTGCGCCAAGCTATTGACCTCATTTTGAAGTGACTGCTTCTCTTGACGATGTTTCGCAGACAACTCTTCAATGATTTCTAAGGCTTCATCACGGTCTTGAACTTTGACTTCTTCACCTTCAATAATGGTGGTCAAGTCTTCTTGTGGGAGTTTACGCAAGCGGCGTAAGTCTCTTGTCGTCATACCGATTGCGTGCATTGACTCTAAAGCTTGCTCACCAAAGACATCCAGATTCTTTAAGCGTTCGTCTATTGTCGATTTTGAGCTACCATAGATTTCACAAAACTCTTCCCATGTCCCTCTTAGAACGACTAAATTACTGCCGACTGTCGAGCTTTTTGCAAAGGTAATTCCTTTCAAAGCCTTGTATTGCTTGGATTCTTTGATTTCCTTAAGCGCACTTAAACTCACAGCGTCGGTAATTTTTGACAGTCTCTCTGCCATTTGAGCGCGACCAAGTAGCGCACCAAAATCCACTGCTTCACCCAGTCTTTCGCCCTCAGATTGAGATATTGAAAGAGCTTCCGCTGCATTGATTTCTTTTGCATCACTTAATGCTTGCTGCGCTGATGCTAATTTTTTCATTTCATCTGACATCTATAGCTCCTCACCCGTCAAATCTTTAAATTCAGACCCAATGGCCTCTACTTGTTCGCGTACAGCATTTCTGTAGCTGAATGCTAACTTGATGAAATGGTTAGAAGGCTTCCATAACATCGACTTCTGCCCTCCAACGGTATCGACCCATCCGCTATCGACAAGAACTTGTAAGTAACGATGAAGACTCGCTCTAGGGATGCCAGTATGATCGCCTAACTGCTTTAAGCTTGTTCCTTCAACACCTTGAGAAACCATAAACTCAAGAAGATCGAGTGCAAATCGTGTTGGCTTCAGGTTGTACCCTGTTATAGAACTCTGAAATTTACTCTTCATATTTATTCCTCACGCAGTTGTTTGTGAGCAAGTAACTTTCTAAATCCACGATTAAAAGAAGATTTTTTGGGCATTCGCTCTTCGCCGAACTTATCTACACACACATCAAAAACATCACGTTGCGTCATAAACTCTAAGTCTAAGGACAAGAGGAATTCATATACTTCTCGATCGGACTCGATAATAGACAACCGACGCATAGGAGCTTCAGGCATGACCCAATTTCGAAATAGTTCTTTACCAACATGTTTTACGACCATTTCAGCCTCTACAATGCTGAGGTTGGATAATTCAGTGATAATTCGAGAAGTGGCATTTTTCATTCTTAGATTTTTCATAAATTAATTACTCTATTTCCTTTAATTATCTTCCGTAGAAATTCCAGATTCTTGAATCAACTTTGCTCTTAGCATTTTGGCTTTAGGGCCATCCCAAGAGCCAATTAAAGCAGCCCTAGCATTTGAAGGGGTCACGCTGTTGTTATGGCACCACTTCGAAAAAGATGTGCCCTGGGCAATGAACGCTCCCTTTAGTAGATTGAATTTTTGGATAGAAAGAGGGGCAGATGAAATTTTCATGTTTATTTACTCCGAATATTAAATTAGACTAATCCGACTAATTAACCACAGATAATAGGCGGATTACCTACAATGTCAACAGAAAGTGCATCGTTTAAGTCTAATTTTGGTTTGAGAGTAAAATCGGCCAGAAAGAATTTAGGTTGGAGTCAAGAAATACTAGCTAAGGAGTTGAAGGTATCAAGAGACACGTTGAGTCGATATGAAAGGGGTGAACTTTCCCCTTCCTTAGAAGTATTTAGTCGGATGTTAGAGCAGTTTTCGGTACTTGAAATTCAAGCTGAAGATCTTCTAGTTGAAAGAGAACAACTTCAGAAACAAACGCAAACAGTTTCCTCGTGGGGCTGGGCGACTGGCTTTTCATTTTTGTCAGGAGGTGCTTTTACTGTCGGAGCTACATGTCAAGACATCACTCGCTTGCTAGAGGTTATGATAGATAGTTTTCCACCAGATCACCCTTTCGAAACAACAGTTGATGAAATTAAGGAATACTTATCTAGTCAGGATGATGCTGACCAACAAGCAAAGGAACAACTTGAATTTGAGTTGGAAGTACCAATAGCTCAGCAAGCAGCCAGTTTGAAGCCAGAGTTCCCTAAAGAGCAAAAGGGGAAAGTCGATAAGATTTTTGACAAATACTTGGAAGAGAAAACAAAAGTAACATCTCTACAGCAACAGGTTGCTAAACTACAACAGGAAATGTCCGCTAAACATTAACTCCCTCCGCTTAAGATAGGCATTTCATTTGAGATGCTTATCTCAAAACTCATTTGTTTGGCCTCCTCAAAGGTCAACGTGATCCCTAATCCATAGCCTATTATCCTAACGGGAGCATAGTATTATCTTGGTTCTATACACTAAACCGCCTTTAATAGCTAAATCTAAATAAGTGGACTTACTATGGAAAAAATCCGTATGAACAAAAAACTAGAGTTTGAGTTAACGTTGGCCGCTAAAACAAACTCTAGAGATACTGGTGTCGACTATCGTTTTAAAATCACTACGGGCGTAGCTTTAAAACTCGATCAATGTCTTCTGCAGAATGGCGCTCTGGTACTTGCTCCCACTCTTCGCCAAATGAACGGTTAACCACTCGACCGCGCTGGAAACCTTCGCGCGCTTCTAGTTGCTTCGCCCAGCGAACTACGTTGGCGTAAGACTCAACTTGAAGGAATTCAGCGGCATCATATGTTTTACCTAGTACAAGGTTGCCATACCAAGGCCAAATCGCAATATCTGCGACACTAAGCTCTTCGCCTGCCACATACGTGTTATTCGCTAACTGTTTGTCTAATACATCTAGTTGACGCTTCACTTCCATCGCAAAACGGTTAATTGGGTATTCTTGCTTTTCATCGGCGTAAGCGTAGAAGTGACCAAAGCCACCACCTAGGAATGGTGCAGAGCCTTGCGCCCAGAACAACCAATTTAATGTTTGAGTGCGAGCAGCGCCCTCTTTCGGTAAAAAGTGACCAAACTTTTCGGCCAAGTGCATCAAGATGGATGCCGATTCAAAGACATTCACATCTTCGTCACCAGATTTATCAACAAGTGCTGGTATTTTCGAATTCGGGTTTACACCAACAAAGCCAGAAGAGAACTGATCAGCCTCACCGATGTTGATCAAGTACGCATCATATTCAGCTTCTTTAACACCCGCCGCTAACAACTCTTCCAGCAAGATAGTGACTTTTTGACCGTTAGGTGTGCCAAGGGAATACAATTGAAAAGCATGATCACCAAAAGGAAGCTCTTTATCAAAGCGAGCGCCAGATTCAGGACTATTGATATTTGCCCACTTGTTACCACCATCAGTATCATTAACCCAAACTTTTGGCGGTGTGTATTGTTCTGACATGATATTTCCTTATTAATATAGGGTAGCTTTAACTGATATTAGGTCACGCTCCCTTGGTTAAAACCCCTAAATACAATTTCTTTTCAAACTGTTAAGCATGGCTTATTCCAGAAAGACATAACCTGCTTTATGAGATAGCACACGTAAAAGATAAGTGCTCAATCAAACCTAAGCCCCATATCGGTTAGTACGACACGTGATTTAGTCACGACATTCCTACAGCTTCCAGAAAGCTGTGATAAAATCGGGAGATTACAATTGATAAGGATTTGGCAATGTCTTCAGATTACACAGGCTCGAGTGCAGCGTACGCTCGCCAAGAGAAAGGCTACCGCGAAAAAGCACTGAAACTGTACCCTTGGGTTTGTGGTAAATGTGCACGTGAGTTTGTTTACTCAAACTTGAGAGAGCTTACCGTTCACCACGTGGATCACGACCATACAAACAACCCTGAAGATGGCAGCAACTGGGAACTACTGTGCTTGTACTGTCACGATCATGAGCACTCAAAATACACAGACCATGACCGTTACGGCGTTGATGCTAAGGCTCGTTTAGACGACCACCAATCAGCGACGCACAACCCTTTCGCCGATCTAGCGAAGTTGATGAAGAAGTAACACGCGTTAAGACCTGTATTTGCTAGATGATAGCGGCTAGATACTAGATAAATAACAAGAAACCCCAGTATGTCACCATACTGGGGTTTCTTTTATCTGCCTTATAGCTAGAGTTCACTCAAGTTAAGGCCAGATCAAAAAGAGCCTTCCGAAGAAGGCTCTTTTTAGAATTCTGTATTAGGTCTGCAATTATGCAGCCGCTTGCTTGCGAGAGTCTTCTACCTGCTTTGCGCGCTTTTTTAGCGTCAACTTATCGCGGTATGCAAACCAAACGTAAGACACAACCACTAAGAAGAACAGGTATGACAATGAGAAAATGAACGGCGATTGAATGATATCGTTCGAGATACCCCAAGAAACACCGACAACTGTCACTGCAATTTTCGCGAAAAAGCCACACATCAGTAACATTAGAGCTAACTGTGGGAAACGCGTGCTACGGAAAGCTAACCAATAGCAACTACCCACTGCCAATGCAGCAATATAGAAGCCAAACAAGAAAGAGTGGATATGGTCAGCTGCCGCTACACCACCAGAAA